>NZ_CP102578.1:4154423-4472500 GCF_042230915.1 Archangium gephyra
TCGGACAGGCCCTTGAGCGTGCTCACCGTCTGGGGCGAGAGCGTGAAGATCTTCTGCTCCGTCAAGTCCCAGCGCTGGTTCTTCTTGTAGGCGATGTAGTTGATGGCCACCAGGGCGCCCAGCGTCAGCAGCACCAGGAGCGCGGTGCTGCCGAAGAAGAAGCTGGAGCGCCGCGAGGCGAACTGGCCGAACTGCTTGAAGTTCGTGGCGACGTAGAGGCCCAGCAGCACCAGGCCGGCCACCACCTTGGTGGCGACGATGGCGAAGGAGCCCGAGGAGAAGAAGAGGGTGAAGGGGCTGGAGAACAGCAGCAGCAGCCCGAAGCCACCCAGTATCTTGCCGATGTTGGCCGCTTTCATGGGCACGCTCGAGGGGGGCACGTCATGCCCAGCGCTGCGCTTCCACCGTGCGGTGGCTGAGCAGCAGCGAGAAGAAGATGACGGAGAAGAAGAAGACGAGCGCCTTCAAATCCAGCACGCCGCGCATCAGGCCCTGCAGCTGCGCGCCGAAGGACAGGTAGTTGATGAAGGAGCGCACCGGCTCCTCGGTGGCCTGCGCCAGCCCCTGCAGCAGCATCCACGGCAGCAGCACCGCGAAGGTGACGAGCGCGGCCACCATCTGGCTCTCCGTCAGCGAGGAGATGAACAGGCCCACGGCCATGCAGGTGGCGCCCCACAGCAGCAGCCCGCCATAGCCCAGCAGCACCGTGCCCCACTCCAGCGCGCTGCCGGAGTCAGCCCGGCCGAAGAGGGCCAGCAGCAGGGGGAAGAAGATGGTGAGCGCCAGGGTGGCGGTGATGATGCCCAGGCCGCCGAGGTACTTGCCCAGGACGATCTCCACCGGCCGCACCGGCGCCGTCATCAGCAGCTCGAAGGTCTTGTTGCGCTTCTCCTCCGCGAACAGCCGCATGGAGAGGAAGGGCACCACGAAGAGCGTGATGATCATCACCGTGGACCAGAAGGGCACCATCACCCCGTCGGTGAGGTTGCGGAACTCCTGGGGGATGCGCTCCCAGCCGTACACGCGCGCCATCTCCTGGGCGCGCTGGAACTCGTAGAGGCCGTTGACGAAGAAGAACGAGGAGATGGCCAGCATCGCCGTGAAGACGGCGTAGGCCCACGGCGTGGTGAAGTAGATGGACAGCTCTTTGCGGGCGATGGCCAGCGCGGTGCGCATGAGGCCTCCAGGAGCGTGTGCGGGGGGCGCGGGCCTCAGGCCGCGGTCAGCTTGATGAAGATCTCCTCCAGCGAGACGTTCTCCGCCTTGCCGCCGTGCACCTTGGCGAGCTTGCGGATCTGGTCGTACGCCACCACCCGGCCCTGGTTGATGATGAGGACCTTCTCGCAGGTCATCGTCACCTCGGGGAGGATGTGGGTGGAGAGGATGACGGTGTGCTTGCCCGCCAGGCCCTTGATGAGGCCGCGCACCTCGGCGCGCTGGGCGGGATCCAGGCCCTCGGTGGGCTCGTCGAGGATGAGCACCGGCGGGGAGCCGAGCAGGGCCTGGGCAATCCCCACGCGCTGCTTGTAGCCCTTGGAGAGGTTCTGGATGACGCGGCCCATCACGTCCGAAAGCCCGGTGAGGCCGGCCACCCGCTCCAGCTCGGCGCGGATGCCGCGGCCGGGCAGCCGCTTGAGCTCGGCGACGAACTTCAGGTACCCGGCCACCGTCATCTCCGGGTAGAGGGGCGGGGTCTCGGGCAGGTAGCCGATCCGCCGCTTGACCTCCAGGGGCTGCTCGAAGACGTCGAAGCCCGCCACCTTCGCCGTGCCCTCGGAGGGGGGCAGGAAGCCGGTGAGGATCTTCATCGTGGTGGACTTGCCCGCGCCGTTGGGGCCGAGGAACCCGAGGATCTCTCCCTCGGCGACCGAGAAGTTCAGCGAATCCACCGCGACCCGCTCCCGGTATCGCTTGGTGAGGTTCTGGACCTCGATCATGGGCATGGGGAAGCTCCGGAAAGAAGCGTTCGACCGGCGGCCGATATAAGAGCCGGTTCTGGACTGTCAAGGCGGGCGGGCGGGCGTGGGAGGGACACGGGAGGGCGCTGGCGAGCCTTGTGCATGAGTGACTTCCAGTGTGTCCGGGGGGACACGCCCGGCAGGTTACCTGTGAGCCTCGCCGGCCCCTAGGAACAAAGCAGCGGGTGCTTTATGCCAATCGTGGTTCAGAAGTACGGCGGCTCATCGGTCGCTGATGTGGAGAAGATTCGTAAGGTCGCACTCCGGGTGAAGGAGACGCGGGAGCGGGGCTACCAGGTGGTGGTGGTGGTCTCCGCGATGGGGGACACGACGGACGAGCTGCTGGCGCTGGCCAAGCAGGTGTCGCCGGATCCGCCGAGGCGCGAGCTGGACATGTTGCTGACGTGCGGGGAGCGCATCTCGATGGCGCTGTTGTCCATGGCGCTGCAGGAGCAGGGGGTGCCGGCCATCAGCTTCACGGGCAGCCAGAGCGGCATCATCACGAACGACGCGCACTCGCAGGCGCGCATCGTGGAGGTGAGGCCGTACCGCATCCAGGACGAGCTGGCGCGGGGCAAGGTGGTGATCGTCGCGGGGTACCAGGGCGTCTCGTACAAGCGGGAGGTGACGACGCTGGGACGAGGGGGCTCGGACACGACGGCGGTGGCGCTG
The DNA here is from genome assembly GCF_042230915.1 of Archangium gephyra. Taxonomy (GTDB): domain Bacteria; phylum Myxococcota; class Myxococcia; order Myxococcales; family Myxococcaceae; genus Archangium; species Archangium gephyra_B. Next base: position 4,157,054 of record NZ_CP102578.1, read on the forward strand.
GCGGCGGCGCTGAGCGCGGAGTCGTGTGAGATCTACTCGGACGTGGACGGCATCTTCAGCGCGGATCCGCGGGTGGTGCCGGACGCGAAGAAGCTGGAGTCGCTCTCGTACGACGAGATGCAGGAGCTGGCGAGCGCGGGGGCGAAGGTGCTGAACGCGCAGGCGGTGGAGTTCGCGAAGGCGAAGGGCATTGTCATCCTGGCGCGCACGGCGCATGGGGCGGGGACGGGGACGGCGGTGCAGGAGCTGGTGGCGCCGGCGGACACGCGAGTGAAGGGGGTGACGGCCGAGGCGGAGATGGCGGTGTTGTCGGCGGCGGTGGAGGCGGTGAAGGTGCCGGAGCTGCTGGAGTTCCTGGACGCGCGAGGGGTGCGCGGCAGGGCGCTGGCGTTCGACGGGCTGATGGGGAGGGAGGGCAGGGCGTTCATCGCGGTGCCGTTGCAGGACGTGCACGGGCTGGAGGCGCTGAAGCGGGACGTGGGAGCGCGCTTCGGGGAGGCGGTGACGCTGCGGGAGGAAGTGGGGACGGTGACGGCGGTGGGAGCGGGGATGAACGCGGACTGGAGCTACCTGAGGAGGGCGCTGGGGGTGGCGGAGGAGCTGGGGGCGAGGGTGCATGCGGTGCACACGTCGCCGTTGCAGCTGACGTTGCTGGTGGACAAGCAGCACCTCAAGCCGCTGACGGCGAGGCTGCACCGGGAGTTTCTCGGCGCCTGAGCGCCACTCCCTCTCCCTCTGGGAGAGGGCGGGGGTGAGGGTATAGAGGACCCCGGCTTATCCCCACCGTGCTAGGGTCCGCCTTACCCTTGGAGTAGCTCAGCGGTAGAGCAGCCGGCTCTTAACCGGCAGGGCGCAGGTTCGAATCCTGCCTCCAAGTTCCTCTCTCCCCGGCCCCGATGTCCACCGAACCCAGCTCGCCGCGCGTGAACACCGGCTACGTGCTCGACCAGCTCCGCCGAGGGCTGGAGACGAGCCTGAACCACTCCGACCCGGTGGTCCGGGCGCGCGCGGCGGCGAAGGTCGAGCGCTGGTGCTCGGTGCTGGAAGGGATGTCGGAGGGAACGCTCGAGGCCGGCTCGCGCACGCCGGTCGAGGGAGTCCCCGCCTGGGTGACGCTGGACGTGGCCCATGGCGGATTCGCCACGGGCGAGCTGCTCGCCGCCGGCCCGATCGAGCCGCACGAGCGCGAGCGCCTCGCCTCGTTGCCCGCGTCCCGGGAGGACGTCACCGAGCGCTCCCGGTTGAACGCCTGGTACCTCGGTGATGAGGGCCAGCGCGAGCTCGCGGAGGCGCTCCACAGCGGCTGCTACCGGGTACGAGTCCCGGAGGAGGGCGCGCTGCTGACCGTGACGTGGCTGCTCCGCCGTGGCGAGGCGGAGCGGGCACTCGCGCTGCTCGAGACCCTGCTGCCATTCACGGACCGGCTGCGCTTCTACCCGGTGCCGGACCCGCGTCCGTTCTCCCCGAGCGCGGTGGTGCGCGTGCAGACGGTGCAGAGCACCGTGAAGCAGCTGGAGTGGGTCCAACAGCGTCCGCAGATCGCCAAGATGAACGAGACGCTGCGGGTCTGGAATCCCCTCTACGACCGCACCGTCGAGCTGTTCCTCGAGACCGTGGAAGGGGAGCTGCCCCACCTGGCGGTGGAGGACGGCGAGCTGGTCCGCCGCCCCGACGGCCAGGGCCGGGTCGAGGGAGGTTGGCCCTGCCAGCGCTGGCCAGAAGGCTGGCACGAGCGGGCGCGGCAGGTGCTGCGCGACTACCAGGCCGAGCGCCAGACGCACACGCTGGTGGGCAAGCCGGAGCATCCGAAGGGGAACTTCGCCCGGCTGCGCGGCTTCCTGCTGCGGTGCCTCGCCGACGCGAGCCTGCTCACGGGCCGGGACGTCGGCTCCATCCGGAAGATCCTCGCCTCGTACGTGACCAGCCACGGCGCCCCGGGCTCGGAGCGGCTCCAGCGGGTGCGCGACGAGCAGGCGAGGATGGCCGCGCAACCCACCGGGAAGGAGTTCGCGAACCTGTTGGCGGACCGCCTGCGGGGCCTGCCGGGCGATGAGGGACTCGGCTCGCTCGAGCTCGTCTCCGAGCCGTTTCACGGCCATCCCATTCCCACGCATCTGCTGGAGAAGGTGGAGCGCAGCCTTGAGGCGCCCATCGATCAGCTCGTGGAGCGAGGGGTGATTGGCTCCGGCGAGGTCCTCGCCATCGTGCTTCCGCAGATCTCCTCGCAGGTGGGGGCGGCCGGCATCGAAGACCCGGAGCTGCGCCGGCTCTACACGGCGCTCTACGCCGCGTTCCGGCGCCGGCGCTCTCTGCTGCTCCTGGACTTGCAGCACCAGGTGCGGTTCGACGAGCTGCCGTGGGTGGAGGCGATCCGCCCGTTCCGCAAGAGCGACCTGGGTGCACGGGCGCTGGCACGGCAGACGCTCGAACAGGTCGCGACGCTCGCGATCGCCTCCTTCCCCCAGACGCTGCTGCCCAACAAGCTGCTGCAGGAGCTGTCGGCGCTCGCGAAGGGCGCGGACCTGAAGCTGCCGCTGGTGGAGGAGCTCGCGGCCGACATCTTCATGGGCACGTTCTCCATGAAGTACCTCGATGCGGCGCGGACGGCGGCGCGGCTGCTCGAGGGGAAGCTGTATGCCCGGTACTACGGCATTCCCACGAAGCTGCTCCTCACGCTCGACGATCGCGAGCAGCGGTGGGGCAAGGACACCTCGCCGCGCTTCGCGGAGCTGTGTACCGAGCGGGCCGGTGCGAAGCAGGGCGGCTGGTCGGTGGCCCGCAACGGCACCATCGTCGAGCAGGCGCAGATCCTCACGACGCACAACCTCGCCGTCCTGTTCGAGGAGCTGAAGCTCGCGGAGACGCTGCGCCCGGCCCTGCCGGACATGGCCCGGCAGTGCTTCCGCTGGGTGGTCCGGCAGCAGACGATGAAGATCGACCAGTGGAAGGCGCGGCTGCAGATGATGAAGAACACGGCCTACGCCTGGAGGCAGATGGTGTTCTTCCTCTCGTTCGTGCATTCGCCCGAGCTACAGGAGTTCCTCGACGAAGCGCGCGAGCACATCGAGGAGCAGGACGAGGCCTTCGTCCGCCGGTTCGAGCCGGTGCTGGCCGGGCTCGAGTGGGTGGTCGCAGGCAACACGTTCGACGCGAGCGGCCGTGGCGGTCCGATGGGCCTCGCCCGCCGGTTCCTCGGCTGGTCCGAGAGCCGGCACTGGCTGCTCGGGGGCTGATCAACTCCCCGGCTGGCTGTTCGAGGGGAGACGTTGAAGAATGGCGCCTGATGGCTACGTACAACATCTCCCTGGCGGATCTGCGGCAGGACATCGCGGAGCTCATTCCGGCCGGGCTCGTGCTGGGTTGGAACGGGCAGGACAAGACCTCCGCCCGGCACGAGCAGCTGCTGGCGCCCTTCCGGACGCGGGGGACGCTCGTGTCCACGGACTCGGCGGGGCTGTCCACGCTGACGCAGCGGTACTCCCTGGCCCAGGTGCTGAAGCTCGTCTCCGAGCCCAAGGAGGTCATCCACGCCTACGGGACGGCGATTGGCGGCGAGGCCATTGGAATCTGGGCGGCGGACAACTCGCAGATGTTCTTCGAGGAGAGCATCGCTCCGGCGCGGGTGGTCGCGCAGATGCTCGCGGTGCAGCAGCGGGTGAAGGCCCTGCAGGTGCAGGTGGGAATCGGCATCCACGCGTGCGAGTGCTACCGGGTGGGCGGCGGGCTCTTCGGCGAGGGGGCTGACTTCATCGAGGCCATCGCGGAGGACGCGACCGCGGGAGGAGAGATCGTCGTGTCGGGGGCGATCTTCGAGCGCCTGCCGGGCGAGCTCCGCGACGCGGCCCGGGTGCGTGAGGATCTCCAGAAGGAGGGCGCGCTGTGGTCGCTGATGGGCTTCTCCGGGCAGGTGGAAGCCGTGGAAGGTGGCAACCCCGACTATCCGACGCCTTTCGACGCGGCGTTCTTCCGGCGGCTGCGTTCGACGTCCGCGGAGGAGCTCGGGAAGGAGGCGTTTCCCGAGTACCGGAAGAGCCGGACGGTGGTGTTCGTGAAGGTGGCCCACCCACCGCACGAGTTCCTGCTGGACTCATTCACGGACATGTCGCTCATCAACCTGGCGGTGCGCCGGATCGCGTCGTCCCATGGGGCGGACGTCGTGAAATCCAACGGCACGCTGGCGATCGTGCTCTTCGACGAGGGCGATGAAGCGGTCGCGTTCGCGCGCGACATCATCGAGGGGAATCGCGCCCTGGGCTTCGAGGCCCACGTCGGAGTGGCTCGGGGCGAGGTCTACCTCTTCCCGCTCGCCAACGGGGAGCGGGAGATCGCGGGCAATCCGGTCAACGTCGCCTCCAAGCTCGCGGAGGATTCGGGCCTGGAGGGCATCCTCGTCGAGCGTTCCGTCGCGCTCGGAGCGCTGGCGGGGAAGGGGGAGCCCTTCCAGCTGACCCTCTCGAAGGTCGAGTTGACCGGACATCGTTTCGCGGTCTGAAGAGGAGCAGGCAGGCGCCGATCTGTCCGACATGCCTCGTGGGGATGGGTGAAACACTTCCCATGCTGGGTCCCGTGCTTACCCTCGCAGCCCCAGGGGGATTGGGAGGCGGGCATGGGAAAGGGTGTTCGGATCATCGGGGTGTTGACTGCCGTACTCTGCCTCCTGGGCCTTGCCGGAGGGTGTGAGGACACCGGTACCGGGCCGGGCGAACAGAATGGCGGTGGGCGCGACAATCCCCCGCTGCAGCGCTCGGATGGTGGAGAGCCGGACATCGTGGACGGGGGTCCGACGACGCCGCCTCCGGAGGACGGAGGGACGGAGCCGGTTCCGCTTCCGCCCCATGACGCGCAGGCGATCCGCAAGGAGAACGCGCGCCCGGGAACGGCCGCGTGGCGCATCAAGCGGGCCGCCAACAACAATGAAATCGAGGGGTACGCGCTCGTCTCCACGGTGACGCAGGGCGAGCGGATTCCGATCGCGGTCTCGGTGACGGGAGGGCCGCGCAAGTTCAGCTGGGAGGTGTACCGGCTGGGTTACTACGGGGGCCTCGGAGGGCGGGAGGTGGTGCGCGGAGGACCGCTGCAGGCGGTGCCGCAGGCGCCGTGCCCGCCGCAGAGGCCCACGGGCATCATCGAGTGCAACTGGACGCCGACGCTGGAGCTCGAGACGAACGCGAGCTGGGTGCGCGGGGTGTACGTGGTGAAGCTGGTGCGGGATGACGGCTACCAGCGCTACGTGCCGTTCTTCGTGAGGGATGTGCAGCCGCGCTCGGAGGTGACGGTGCTCATCCCGACGACGACGTGGGCGGCCTACAACACCTGGGGTGGCACGAGCCTCTACGACGACAAGTTCCGCATCACGGGGAAGGGCCGCGCCTTCCAGTCCTCGTTCGATCGGCCCTACTCCCGGGGCTACGGCTCGGGGCACCTGCTGGATGACGAGCAGGGGCTCATCATGTGGCTGGAGGCCCAGGGGCTGGACGTGGCGTACGTGCCCAACGAGGAGCTGGAGCGCAGCGGGGACGCGCTGCGCGAGGCGAAGGTGCTCGTGATGTCGGGGCACGACGAGTACTGGACGCGCACCCTCCGTGACCGGGCGGACAAGGCGGTGGCCGAGGGCCGGTCGATCATCAATCTCGGAGCGAACCAGGCCTACTGGCAGGTGCGGCTGGAGCCGTCGGTGGACGGCAGGCCGAGGCGCATCGTCACCTGTTACAAGGGCGACGCGCAGGATCCGGTGGGCGTGAGGAGCCCGGATCGGACGACGAAGTTCAGGGACCTGGCCACGCCGCGTCCGGAGAACGCGCTGTTGGGGGTGATGTTCTCCAGCCGGTGGCACCAGTTCGCGTTCCCGACGGTCATCACGGACGCGAACCACTGGGCCTTCGACGGTACGGGGCTGCGCAACGGGGACACGCTCTGGAGGGCGAACGGCTACGAGCAGGACCAGGTGGTGGACAACGGCCAGTCTCCGGCGGGGCTGGAGGTGCTGGCGGAGTCTCCGGCGTTGTCGCTGCAAGGCGCGTTCGGCTTCGGGCAGATGGTGGTGTTCCGCAAGGGGAACGCGTGGGTGTTCTCGGCGGGAGGCGTGGACTTCGTGCACACGCTGGGGACGAGTGACTCGGCGGATCCGCGCGCGGCGCGCCTGGTGGCGAACGTCCTCTACCGCGCGCTGGGACGGACGGTGCCGAGGGACCTGGTGGTGCTCGCGGCGACGCCGTTGCCGAAGCCGCGAGGCTCCTACGCGCCGGCGGTGCGCACGGTGGCGGGGGAGGCGGGACGGCGCGGAGATCAGGACGGTGCGCCGGGCCGGGGGCTGCTGGCGGCGCCGGTGGCGGTGGCGGTGCTGCCCGGTGGAGGCTGGGCGGTGGCGGACGCGATGGCCAACAAGGTGAAGCGGGTGGCGCCGGACGGGAGCATCTCGACGCTCTCGTCGGTGCGGCTCAACGGTCCGATGGGGATTGCCGCGGACGCGCTGGGCAATGTCTACGTCGCCGACTCGGACAACTACTGCATCCGCCGCATCACGCCGGACGGGACGACGACGGTCTTCGCCGGAGCGGTGATGGAGCCGGGCCTGGTGGATGGGCCGGCGGCGCAGGCGCGCTTCAACCAGCCTGCGGGGCTGGCCATCACGCCGCAGGGGGAGTTGCTGGTGGCGGACCTGGGCAATGGCGTCATCCGGCGGATCGATCTGCTGGCGCCGGACAGCCCGGTGACGACGCTGCCAGCGAACCTGTGGCTGTACCGGCCCTCGGCGGTGGCGGTGGGGGCGGACGGCACGGTGTACGTGGTGGAGACGGGGATGTCGCGCGTGATGGCCCTGCGCAACGGCACGGTGAGCGTGGTGGCGGGAGCGCCGCCGGGAGGCTTCGCGGACGGTACGGCGGAGAACGCGCGGATGTTGCCGTACCTGGGCCTGGCGGTGCTGCCGGACGGGAGCCTGGCGGTATCGGATCCAGGCAACTACCGCGTGCGGCGCATCTCCCCGAGCGGGGAGGTGACGACGCTGGCGGGCACGGGCCGCTTCGGTTCGCGCAATGGAAACGGGGCCGAGGCGGACCTGGTGCTGCCGGCGGGGCTCGCGGTGGGCCCGGACGGAACGCTGTACGTGGCGGAATCCGGCAACGCGCTGCTGCGCGCCATCACGCCGTGAGCTGAGCCCATCAGCTCACGGATCCCCCCTTCGCACCCCGTGCCGCGGACTCAGCGCCCCGGGCCGCGCATCCCGCCCGGAGGGGGACCCGGGCGGAAGTCCAGTTCCTGCCGCATGCGCCGCTGATCCGGCGTCTCCTTGGGCAGCTCCACGAAGCTGCACATCTCGCACAGCCGGCTGTAGATGCGCTCGCCGACGCGCTCGCGCAGCAGCTCCGTGTCGCGCGCCGCGGTCTTGGCGTCCTCGGTGGTGCGGTAGCCGCTCGGCGCCGCGCTCCGGACGCTCTTGCGCTCGGGCTCCAGCGAGTAGTTCGTCGCGAAGAGGGTGGTGCGGCCCGCGTTGTAGCGCCGGGCGATCAGCTCATCGAGCGTCTCCATCTCGAACTGGCTGCCGCGCCCCTTGCCCATCTCGTCGATGGCCAGCACCTCCACGTCCGACAGGGGGCCGATGATCTCCCCGCCGCTCTTGCCCTCCTGGAAGCCGCGCCGGATGGTGGCGTAGAGCAGGGAGATCTCCACGTAGCGCGCCTCCAGGCCCACCTCGAGCACCAGGTGCTTGACCGTGGCGGCGAGCAGGTGCGTCTTGCCCGTGCCCACCGGGCCACTGAGGATGAAGCCCTTGTTCACCCCGCCCTTGGCGTAGTGGTGGGCGAAGTGCATGGCCAGGTTGCGCGCCCGGTCCTGCGCCTCGTTGAAGGCCCGGTAGTTCTCGAAGACCGAGTGCGCCACCACGCCGGGCAGCCCCACCTGGTTGAAGTGATCGATGCGCCGGGCCCGGTGCTGGCAGACGCACGGCACCAGCACCTCGTAGCGCTTGGGGCCCACCTTCGCGCTGAAGGTCTCCTCGCGCACCTCGTACGCGTACCCACGCCCCTCACACAGGCCGCACTGGGCCGAGCACGTGCACACCCGTGCATGCGCCCGATCTCCGCGCCGCTCGATGAGGTACGTCCGCCCTCCACACTCGCCACACACCTCGCCGCTCGCCTTGGTGCCCATGAGCCCAGGCCATAGCAGAGCGCCCTGACGCTCGTCAGCCTGCTACACGGGCGTTCAGCCACCTACCGCTCTAGGAATCCATCAGCCCCAGCCGCCGGCGCACCACGGCCAGTAGCCGGAAGCGCCGCGCCAGCCGCCGCGCGCGGAAGGACATGTACTGCTGGTCCGAGTCCTCTCCTCGGGCCGTGCGCCACAGCGTCAGCCGCTCGGAGAAGGGGAGGGCGCGCAGCAGCATCAGCCCCACCAGCGTCTCCAGGGCCTCCATCCGCGCGAACTCGGTGGGCACCTCGTGCAGCACCGCCTCCAGCAGCCGGTGGACGCGCGGGGCCAGCGCCGACTCCCGCTCGGCCAGCCGCTCCAGCGAGGCCTGGAGCTGGGCATGGCGCAGCTCCTCCCAGGAGCGCGTCCGCGCTGTGCGCCGGGTGCTCTCGGTGCCCGCGCCCGCCGTGCGCTCGCGGTGCTTCTTGATCTCCGCCTCCACCTGCCTGCGGCACGCCCGGAGGTTGCGCAGCACCGGCTCCCCGGGGCGCGCGTCCCACAGCGCCTTCTCCGCCGAGCGGGCGATGCCCCGCGCCACCACCTCGAAGGGAACTCCCTGCTCGGCCCAGGACGTCAAAAGCTCCACGTCCAGCGCGGACAGCATCAATCCGCTGCCTCGCATCGCGAGGAAGTAGTCCTGCACCAGCTCCTCGAAGCTGGCGCTCTCGGGCAGGAGGCTCATGTGTCGCTACATCTCCCTGGTGGGCAGCCGGACGGCCGGGCGCAAGATTCCCCCTTACCAGCAGGGGCTGACAGAGCAATCTGTACGACGCTTTTCGCACAGCCCTTCTGAAAACTTTCCGCTGGGTCCAAGCAGCCCGGCGTGCCCCCAAGGGCTTGTTGACCGGCCCCAACGCACCGCGCATAGTGCGCAGCCTCCCAGATGGAAATTCCCGAAGAGTCCCGGACACTTGCCGAGCAGGCAAGGAGCCTGGCCGGAAGAACCCCGCAGAGGAACCCCATGCGCCGCACGCTCCTCCTCAGCCTTCTGCTCCTGGCCACGACGGCCAACGCGCAGGACAAGAAAGCGCCGCGCGACGCCAACCTCGGCAAGAAGGCCTCCACTGCCGTGGTGGACAAGTCGCTCGCTGGCGATATCAGCCGCAAGAAGGAGAAGCAGGACAACGCGCCCGCCCTCCAATACGACCAGTTCCGTCTCGGCGTGGAGGGCCAGGTCGCCACCAAGCGCCGCGAGCAGATCGAGTCGCTCAAGAAGATCATCTCCCTCTCGGCGGACCAGAAGGAGCAGCCCTCGCTGCTCTTCCGCCTGGGCGAGCTGTACTGGGAGGAGTCGAAGTTCTACTTCTTCGAGGCGAACCGCAAGGACGACGAGCTCATCGACGCGATGAACCGCGGTGACACCGCGGCCCAGAGTCGCGCCAAGGCGGGCAAGGCCGAGCTGCTCACGCGGATGAAGCAGTACGGCAAGCTCGCGCTCGAGCAGTACACGAAGATCGTCCAGGAGTACCCGGACTTCGAGCGCTCCGACGAGGTGCTCTTCTTCCTCGGCACCTACCTGATGGAGGACAGCCAGGACCGCAAGGCGCTGGTGGCCTTCAAGCGCCTGGTGGAGAAGCACCCGAAGTCCAAGTACATCCCCGACGCCTACCTGGCCTTCGGCGAGTACTACTTCAACAACTCGAAGGGCAAGCACGCGGACCTGGAGAAGGCGCTCGCCGCCTACAAGAAGGCCGCCGAGTTCCCCGAGAGCCAGGTGTACGCCTTCGCCCTCTACAAGCAGGGCTGGTGCCACTTCAACCTCGGCGACTACACCAGCGCCAAGGACAAGTGGAAGGCCGTGGTGCTCTACGGCGAGCTGGCCGGTGCGCAGGCCGTGGAGAAGGACGGCGCCGCCAACAAGAAGGGCAACTCGCTGGTGCGCGAGGCGCGCACCGACTACGTCCGCGCCTACGCCCGCGAGGGCGACGTGATGCTGGCCCGCGAGGACTTCTCCAAGGTCGCCACCAACCCGGACGACCGCTTCGCGATGATGCGGACGCTGGCCAACATGTATTACGGCGATGGCAAGGACCGCGAGGCGGCCATCACCTACAACAGCCTCATCAAGGAGAAGCCGCTCTCTCCCGAGGCCCCGGGCTTCCAGGGCCGCATCGTCGACATCGTCCTCCGCATGGGCAACAAGGAGCGCACCGTCACGCAGGTGCGCCGGCTCGTGAAGATCATGAAGGAGGTCGAGAGCTCCGGCGTCATCAAGGAGGAGAAGGACAAGAAGTCGCTCGCCGAGGCGAAGGATCTGGCCGAGCGCACCCTGTCCAACCTCGCCGTCACCTGGCACAACGAGGCGAAGAAGACGCGCGAGGAGGCCACGTTCGGCTACGCCGACATGATCTACTCGGACTACCTCACGCTCTTCCCGGAGAGCTCCAAGGCGTATGACCTGCGCTTCTTCTGGGCCGAGCTCCTCAACGACAACCTGCAGAAGTACGACAAGGCGGCGGCCAACTACACGCTCGTCGTGCTGCAGGACGTGAAGCAGCTGGAGGCCAAGGACGACAAGGGCAACCCCAAGCCCGGCAAGCCGGGCAAGTGGCTCAACAACGCCGCGTACAACGCCGTGCTCGCCTATGACGAGATGGTGAAGGACGCCGAGGCCAAGGGGCTCTTCAAGGACGAGGTCAGCAAGGACATCCGCAAGAAGTCCAACATCCCCCAGGCCAAGAAGGACCTGCTGGAGGCCTGCGAGCGCTACCTGAAGTACGTGCCCAAGGGCGACAAGAAGGTGGAGATCGCCTTCAAGGCGGCCAACATCTACTACCGCCACAACCACTTCGACGAGGCGGTGCTGCGCTTCAGCGAGATCGCGCTCGGCTCGCCCGAGTACAAGTTCGAGTCCGGCGAGCGCGCCGCGGAGATCGCCGCCAACCTCATCCTCGACTCGTACAACCTGCTCGAGGACTGGGCGAAGGTGAACGAGTGGGCGCGCAAGTTCTACGCCAACGACAAGCTGGCCACCGGCAAGTTCCGCGACGAGCTCTCCAAGGTCATCGAGCAGTCCAGCTTCAAGCTGGTGAGCCAGCTCGAGGCCAAGGGCCAGTTCGCCAAGGCGGCCGAGGCCTACCTGTCCTTCGTGGCGGACTTCCCGCAGACGGAGATCGCCGACGTGGCGCTCTTCAACGCCTCGGTGGACTACTACAAGGCGAAGATGCTGGATAAGGCCATCCAGGTCCGCCAGCGCATCATCGAGCAGTACCCGTCCTCGCGCTTCGTGCCGGAGTGCATCTACAACAACGCGGAGGCGCTGGAGGCCATCGGTGACTTCCTCGAGTCCGCGGACGTGTACGAGCAGTACGTGGACGGCTACGAGGCCAGCAAGAATGGTGGCTCCGCGGCCCGTGCGGCCCCCGCCCGCGCCAAGAAGGGCAAGGGCAAGGGCAAGGCCCCCGTGGTGGTGTCCGACAAGCCCGGCGCCCCGCAGAAGTGGGAGGAGTCCAAGGCCCAGGTGGCGCTCTTCAACGCGGCCACCTACCGCGAGGGGCTCGGCCAGTACAAGGATGCGCTGGCCCTGCGCGAGCGCTACCTGACGCTCTGGCCCAAGGCCAAGGACGCCGAGGACGTGTTCCTGGCCATCGTCGACCTGTACGAGAAGATGGGCAACTACATCAAGGCCATGACGCAGCTGGAGGAGTACGAGCGCCAGTACATGCGCAGCCCCAGCAAGTTCCTCATGGCCGAGGGCCGCATCGTCGACATCTACGAGAACAAGCTGCGCCGTCCCAAGGACACCGAGCGCCTCTACTCCCGCATCCTCGACTACTACGAGAAGCTGCCCAAGCGGCTGCAGCAGTCGCTGGAGAAGTCGGCGCTGGAGCCCGTGGGCCGGGCCCAGTTCCGCAGCGTGGAGCCGGACTTCCAGTTCTACTCGCGCGTGAAGCTGTCCTGGGGCCGGCCGGCCAGCCCGGAGAAGTTCAAGGCCTCCATCAAGGACAAGAACGACTCGCGCGCGGTGGTGGAGAAGAAGTACGTGCAGACGGTGCAGATCGGCGCGGCCGAGCCCGGCATCTGCGCCCTGCACCGCCTGGGCCTCGTCTACGACAACTTCGCCGACAAGCTCATCAACGCTCCCATGCCCCCGGGCATCGACGAGGAGACGGAGATGGCCCTGCGCGACGAGTTCGGCAACAACGCCACGCCCCTCAAGGAGAGCGCCGCCGACGCCTTCGCCAACGCCGTGGCCAAGAGCCGCGAGCTGGACATCTTCAACACCTGCGCGGCCGAGAGCCTGAAGATGCTGCGCACCACCTACCGCCCGGAGCAGTTCCCCACCATGCTCGAGGAGTCGGTGGCCCTCTCCAAGGGCCGTGAACTGGTCATCGGTGGAGATCTGCTCACCGCCATCCAGGACGTGCCGCCGCCCGTCGTCGAGACGGCCACGGCCGAGAAGAGCCAGACCCAGGAGGCCGCCGAGGACGTCTCGGATCTGGCCAAGCGGCTGCAGCAGCAGACGGCCACCCAGGTCGATGGTCCGTCCGCTCCCACGAAGGAAGGGACGCCCAAGAAGGCCGGGACGGACGAGCAGGAACCGGAGGACTTCCTCTAATGAATCGCCCCCCCATGATGCGCTCACTCCTCCTGGCCGCGCTCGCGGCGCTGTTCGCCGCGGGCTGCGCGGGCTCCACGGCCGCCGGCCCCGGTACGGGTACCGGCACCCCCGGCGGCAAGACGTCCGCCAAGGCCAACGAGCCGCCCCCCATCTCCAACCGCGCCAAGCTCCTCTTCGAGGACGCGCTCAGCGCGCTGGAGGCCCAGAAGAAGGCCAACGCGCTCGACTACCCGTCGCTCGAGCGCAAGTTCAAGGCCGCGCTGGACGCGGACCCGAACGTGGCCGAGGCCGAGTACAACCTGGGTGTCCTGGCCGAGCGCCAGGGCAACACCCAGGAGGCCATCTCCCGCTACCAGGCGGCCCTCAACAAGAAGCCCACCCTGCGCCAGGCCTCCGAGAACCTGGCGGTGATCGCCCAGAATGCGGGCGACATCGCCGGCGCGGTGTCCATCTACCAGGGCATCCTCAAGATCTACCCGGACGACGGCAACGCCCGCGCCCGCCTGGCGGAGATCTACCGGCAGACCGGTGACCAGGAGAAGGCCATGGAGCTGGCGCGCGCCGCCCTCATGCGCGAGCCCCAGTCCGTCACCGCCTACAAGGTGATGATGCGCAGCTATCTGGAGCGCAAGCAGCTGGCCATGGCCAAGCTGGTGGCCCTCCGGGCGATGAAGATCGACCAGAACGATCCCGAGCTGCACCACACCATCGGCCTCATCCTCCTGCAGGAGGAGAAGAAGGACGCGGCCCGCCTGTCCTTCAAGCGCGCCGTCGAGGTCCGCGCCGACTACGTGCCCTCTCGCGTGCTGCTGGCGCAGATGGACCTGGAGGCGGAGGACTACCCCGGCGCCGAGGAGCACCTGCGCCGCATCCTCCAGGCCGACAGCAAGAACGCCGCCGCCCACCTCAACCTGGGCATCGCCTACAAGGGCCAGGGCCAGCTGGACAAGGCCATGCAGGAGTACGACGAGGCGGAGAAGCTGGATCCGAAGATGGCCGCCGTCCACCTCAACCGCGCCATCATGCTGCACCGCCACAAGGGTGCTCCGGAGCGGGCCATCGAGCTGTACCGCAAGTACATCGCCATGTCCGGTGGCGAGGTGGCCCTCAACGCCGAGCACCCCATCTTCGGGCTGCTGCGCGAGGCGGAGTCCATCGTCCAGGCCCAGCGCGAGGCCGTGGCCGCCGAGGAGCAGCAGAAGAAGCTCGAGGAGCTCCAGAAGCAGCAGCAGGAGCTGATGAAGGCCGAGGAGGCCAAGCAGGGGGGCACTGTCACCCCCGCCTCGGGCACCGACGCCCCGGCGCCGACCGCCCCGGCCGGTGGCACGCCGCCTCCCGCCGCCAACAACCCGCCCGCCAACGCCCAGCCGCAGCAGCCGGCCGCCGCGCCTCAACAGAAGAATCCAGCCAAGACGGATCCTGCCGAGCCGTCTGACGACATCTTCTAAGAGGCAGTGGCGAGGGTGGGGGGATTGATGAGAACCTTCGTCCGCTGGCGCCGGAATCCGGCGCTGGCGGATGTGATGCGGAACCCCGGTGGGGGGAACCGCTCGGAGAAAGTCATGCGGAAGCTCCTGATGCTGTGCGTGGTACTCGCGGTGACCCCGGCCGTTGCCCAGGACGAGGAAGACAGCGCGCCGCGCAGGGAAGCCGGTGGTGGTGGCAAGGCCCAGAAGGGCGGCCCCCAGACCATCGACTTCGAGGACGACACCATCGAGGGTGACCTCACCAAGCCGGATGGCGAGTACGTCGAGGCTCGCAAGAAGGTCCAGCACTCCAACCTGATCCGCATCCGCGAGGACTTCGAGGACAAGGTGATGCAGTCGGTGGGCGAGCTTTGAAAAAAGCCGGGAACCCGCTACCGCACGTGTTGTCCTAGAGATCGCCGAAAGCCAACTGGGGAATTTCCATGCCCGTCCCTCTGACACTCAAGGTCTTCAAGGGTGAGACGCTCGTCACCGCGAAGGACTTCGAGCGCGACATCATCAAGATCGGCCGTCTCGCCTCCGCACACCTGTGCCTGGAGGACGAGAAGGTCAGCCGCATCCACTCCGTCATCGAGGTCGCCGCCGACGGCAGCCTGTCGATCATCGACATGGGCAGCGTCGAAGGCACCTACGTCAACGGCAAGCGCGTCAACAAGGGCCTGCTGTCCTTCGGCGATGAGATCAAGGTCGGTGGCACCACCATCCGCCTGGAGAATCCCGCCGCCGTGGCCGCGGTGAACCTGGCGTCCGCCGCGGCGAGCACCGCGCCGGCGCCGGCGCCGGTGGCCCCCGTCGCCGAGACCCCGCTGGCCGTGGGCCTGTCCCAGGCGGCGGTGTCCCCGGCCGCCGCGGCCGCCGTGACGCCCGCCCCCGTGCCGGTGGTGGTGCAGCAGCCGGTGGTGGCTGCCGCTCCGGCTCCCGCTCCCAAGGCCGCCGCGCAGCCGGTGGCGGCTCCCGTGGCGGAGTTCACCGAGGCTGCTCCGCGCGTGCGCCGCGTCGCCCGCAAGGGCAACGGTCCGCTCGGCCTGGGCCTGCACTTCATGTGGGGCGACCAGCGCGTGGGCGACTTCTTCCTCGCCCCCGGCCAGAAGCGCTCCTTCACCGTCGGCTCGGCCAAGGGTGTCGACTTCATCATGGGCGACGCCAAGTTGGGCGGCGAGCGCTTCGAGGTGGTGCGCACCGACGGCCAGGGCTACACCGTGCTCTTCACCGGCAAGATGAAGGGCGAGCTCACCCGCAAGGGCGACACCTCGGACCTCAAGGCCGTCATCGAGTCCGGCAAGGCCACCCACGAGGGCGAGGCCTACGCGCTCACCCTCAAGGAGGACGATTTCCTCTGGGTGGACCTGGGTGGCGTGACGCTGGAGGTCCTCTTCGAGTCCGTGCCCAAGCGCGCCGTGGCGAAGCTGGGGGAGTCGATGGACTTCGCGGTCATCAACATCTTCCTGGTGATGTTCTTCCTCGCGTCGATGTTCGTCATCGCCGCGGCCAACCACGCTGCGGCGGGTGACGAGTTCGCGGACGAGCTGGCGGGCAACAACTCGCGCCTGGCCAAGCTGATCGTCAAGCCGCCCGAGACGCAGAAGAACAAGTTCCTCGAGAAGCTCAACCAGCAGAAGGAAGAGAAGAAGGCCGCCAAGGCCAAGAAGGAGGCGGGGGCGAAGAAGGAAGTCGTCAAGCAGACCGCCCAGCCCGCGTCCAACGCCAAGCCCGACAAGAAGGCGGCGGCCAAGAACATGGCGGCCAAGATCTTCGGCGGCAAGGGCGGCGCTTCCAGCCTCTTCGGCGGTGGCGGCCTCGGCGGTGATCTGAAGAGCGCCATGGGCGGCCTTGTCGGCAAGGGCAGCATGGTGGGCGGTCTCGGTGGCCTCGGCCTGAAGGGCGGCGGTGGTGGTGGCGGTGGTGGCGGTGACGTCATCGGCATCGGCGCCGTGGGCACCAAGGGCCGTGGCGGTGGCATGGGCGGCTACGGCTCCGGCGTGGGCGGCCTGGGTGGCAAGCAGAGCGTGGACGTGGGCATCGCGGCCGAGGAGGCCACGGTGAGCGGCTCGCTCGACAAGGAGCTCATCCGCCAGGTCATCCAGCGCAACAAGGGGCAGATCCGCTTCTGCTACGAGAGCCTGCTCAACCGCTACCCGAAGCTGGGTGGCAAGGTGTCCATCCGCTTCACCATCGCCTCCGAGGGCAACGTCGTCACCTCCTCGGTGGCCCAGTCCACCGCGGGCAACGGCGAGCTGGAGCAGTGCGTGGCCGGCCGCGTCCGCACCTGGTCCTTCCCCAAGCCCAAGGGCGGCGGCTCGGTGGTCGTCACCTATCCGTTCATCTTCAAGGCGGCCGGCGAGTAGCCTCCGCTGAGCAGTGAAAAGGTTCAGGTGGGCGGTTCCGCTGCGGCGGGGCCGCCCATCCTGCTTTTTGGCACTGGCGTCTCCGCGCTGCTGGGCTAACGTCCGCCCCCGCATGAAAGCCTTCCGCCCCTTTGTCGTTTGCGCCGCTCTGGCACTCCCCGCGCTCGCGCATGCGCAGGCCGCCGGTGACAGGCCGGCCGAGTCCTTCGAGGAGATCGAGCGCGGCATCTACTTCTCGGTGCTCGGTGGCCCGTTCTTCATCGTCAACCCGCCGGCCTCCTCGGGCCCGCGGCCGTTCTCTCCCGGGCAGATGGCCCAGGTGGAGCTGGGCGTGGACCTCGGCCAGCGCCTGTCGCTGGGCGTCTTCGTGATGGGCGCCTCCAACCGCGCGGGCTCGGAGTACGTGGGGAACTCGGGGGGCGCGGCCTCCGGAGACTTCTCCATGCTGGTGCCCGGCGCCGTGGCGCGCTTCCAGCTGGTGGGCCTGGCCGATGCCCAGGACGTCCAGCGCACGTGGATCTACCTGCGCGGTGGGGCCGGGTACGCGCTGTTCAGGCCCCAGCAACTCCTGCCGGACCCCGACATTCTGGTATTCGCCGGACCGGGACTGGAGTACTACACACGCCTTCGCCACTTCTCGGTAGGTATCGAGGTGACGGGCAGCTTCTTCGTCAAGTCTCAGTCATTCGGGTTCGCGGTGACGCCGAACCTTCGCTACGCGTTTTAGCGGGAGAATCACGTGCCTCAGGAGAATGGAAGCGGTGGTCCGCGCGGTGGGCGTGGCCCGGGCGGTGGGCCTGGTCAGGGTCCGCGCCGTGAGGGTCCGGGTGGTGGTTTTGGTGGCCGCGACGGGGGTTTCGGCGGCCGTGACGGAGGTCGTGGACGGGGCGATGGTCCCGGACGTGGCCGCGGGCGCGATCGCGCCGAAGGCCCTGTTGGTCCGGGCCAGCGCGTCATCGCCGATTTGAGCACCCTGGAGAAGGCGCTGGGCAAGAGCGATTTCGCCGCCCAGAAGTCGCCGCTCGAGTCGATCGTCCGCTCGCTGCGCACCATGCGGGTGAAGTCGCTCGAGGAGCTGGACCTCAACGTGCGTGGCCGCCTCATCACCACGCTGCTGCGCGTGCAGCGCCAGACGCGGCCGCCCCAGCCCGAGGCCGGTGAGTCCGGTGCCGCCCAGGCCGCTCCCGAGGCGGGCGCGGAGGCCACCCCGGCTCCCGCCGAGGCCACGGGCGGTGAGGGCGCCGCCACGGCTCCTGCGGAGGGCGCGGAGGCTGCCGCTCCCGCGGAGGGCGCTGCCACGCCCGCGGCTCCCGCCGCGGATCCGGCGAAGGAGAAGTTCCAGGCCTACGTGGACGTCATGTACCTGGTGGGCCGCGCCTGGCGCGCCGTCGGCGATCAGGAGCGTGCCTCGGCGGCCTTCGCGCTGAGCGGCCGCGAGCCGCAGCCGGAGCGCGAGGAGCCCGCCGCCGCCCGTCCTCCCGCCGGGGAGCGCCGGGAGGGTGAGCGCGGTGAGCGTCGGGATCGGGGTGAGCGTCGTGAGGGCCGTGAGCGGGGCGAGCGCCGTGAAGGCCGTGAGGGCGAGCGTCGTGATCGCCCTGAGCGCGGCGAGCGCCGGGAGCGC
Organism: Archangium gephyra; assembly: GCF_042230915.1. Taxonomy (GTDB): domain Bacteria; phylum Myxococcota; class Myxococcia; order Myxococcales; family Myxococcaceae; genus Archangium; species Archangium gephyra_B. The sequence goes on from NZ_CP102578.1 coordinate 4,175,255, forward strand.
GGCGAGCGTGCCCCCGAGGGCGAGCGCCGGGGTCGTGACGATCGCGAGCGCCGGCAGCCCCTGCCCGAGCTGACGGGTGACTGGTCGGAGCAGGCGAAGCAGCTCGAGGGCATGGGCCGTACCCGCGACGCGGCGCGCATGCACGAGCGCAACAACTCCTTCGCCGATGCCACCCGGCTCTTCGAGGCCGGTGGGGATCTGAAGAGCGCGCTGCGTACCGCGCTGGCGGGCAAGGACAACGACACCGCCCGCCGCCTCATGGCGACGGTCCCCGCCGAGCAGCTGCCCCAGGTGCTCGAGAAGGCGGGCGCTTACGAGCTGCTGATGGAGATCTACATCGGCAAGGGTGACTTCGAGAACGTTGCCCGGCTGTACGAGCGTGCCCGTCAGTTCGATCAGGCGGCGCTCGCCTACGAGCGTGCCGGGAAGCTGGCGCTGGCGCGCAAGGCGTACGAGCGCACCCGCGACTTCGCGGCGGCCAACCGCGTCCGGGACCTGGAGGTGAAGGCCCTGGTGGAGCGTGGGGACCGGCTCGGCGCGGCCACCCTGTTGGTGAACGCCGGCCGCGGCAAGGAGGCCGTGGAGGTGCTTGGGACGCTGCCGCCTCCCAAGGCCTTCCACTTCCTCAACCGGCTGAAGCTGGCGGACGAGGCCAAGGCCCTGGCGCAGAAGGAGCTCGCTCGCGCCGAGGCGGAGAACAAGCCGGCCGGCCGCGCTCGGTGGCTGGAGCTGCTCGGGGAGTCCGCCACCGCGGCGGCGCTCTACGAGGAGATCGGCCGCAAGGAGAAGGCCATGGTGCTCTACGAGCAGATCGGCCACCTGCCCAAGGCCGCCGCCCTGGCCGAGGAGCTCCAGCTGCGGGACAAGGCGACCGAGCTGTTCACCAAGCTCGGTGATAACGAGGGCGTGCAGCGTGCCCAGGCCCTGCCCGCCACTCCGCCGCCCAAGCGGCCCGCGGATGCCGCCGCGGCCGCCGAAGAGGCTGAAGAGACTGGCGCCGAGGGCGCGAAGGGCTCCGAGGCGAGCTCGTCCGCTCCGACTGCAAACGAGCAAGAAAGCCAATAAATCTCGACAGTTGGCGGGATTTACGTGATTGCTGGGGGCGGTGAGCGGGCTGTAGAGTCCGCTCCCGCCCCTTTCTTTTCGCGAGGCCTGCCCTTCATGGATCAGTCGAACCTCCGTCGACCCGCTGAGCGTGTCGCTTCCGACCGGCCTTTCGCCGAGGTCGAGGCTTCACTCGAGAAGGCTGGCCGCGTCGAGGACCTCATCCGTCTCTACGAGGGACGCGCGCGTGAGACCCCGAACGCCGAGGCGGTCCGGGTGCTCGTGCGCGCGGGACAGCTCGCCTACGAGCGGCTGCGCAACCCCGGCCGTTCCGAGGAGCTGCTGCGGCGCGCGCTGCTGATCGCCGAGGACCCGCGGCCCGTGCTGCGCGGGCTGAAGATCGTCTACGAGGCGCGCCAGGACATGGCGGGGCTCGTGGATGTGCTGGAGCGGCTCGGCGGCCTGAGCCAGGGCGAGGAGGCCGCGTCCCTCTTCATCAAGGCGGCCAACCTCCACGAGCAGAAGCTGTTCCGGAGGGATCGCGCGGTGCTGTGCCTGCAGCGGGCGGCGCGTGCGAAACCGGAGCGCGCCACCTTCAAGCGCGCCCGCCAGCTCCTGCTGTCCGAGGAGCGCTTCCAGCCCGTCTTCGAGTCCCTGGAGCGCGAGCGGAACGCGCTCGGTGGTGAGGGCATGGTGGAGGAGTACGCCGCCTTCGCCGAGCGGCTGGTGGAGGATCCCACCGAGCACGTGCTCGCCCAGCAGGCGCTGGCCGTCGTGCGGGAGCTGGATCCGCAGAACGCCCGGGCGGAGAAGGCCACGCAGACGCTGCAGCGCTTCGAGCAGGCGTGGCGCGAGCGCGCGCGCATGCTGCGCGGCATGTCCCTGGAGGAGCGTGATCGCAAGAGCGCGGCGCGGCTCTCCCTCCTGGTGGCCAAGCTGCACGCCTGGTACGAGCCGGCCGCCACGGACAAGGTGAAGGAGGCGCTGGACCGCTGCTTCCTGCTGTGGCCCGGCATGCCCGAGGCCCTCAACCTCATCGAGCGCGTCGCCGAGCGCAACGGTGACTTCGGGCCGGCGCAGACCTGGTTCGAGGCGATGGCGGGCGAGGCGCGCGAGCGCAACGCCCAGGTGGACCTGTGGCTGCGGCTGGGCACGCTGCGCCTCACCCGGCTCAACGACGCGGCCGGGGCGCTTGCCGCTTTCGAGAAGGCCACCTCGGTGGACCCGGCGCGCGCGGACGTGGCGAGCCTCGGCGCCGAGCTGCTGCTGGAGCAGGGCCGGGCGGCGGACGCCCTCGCCATGCTGGAGCGCTACCTCGGTACGGTGAAGGATCGCGTGACGCAGGTGGCCCTGCGGCTGCGGCTGGCGGACCTCTGCCTGCACCAGAAGGACGGGGACGCGGCGCGCGCGCACCTCGAGGCCGCGCTCAAGCTGGACCCGGCCAACGCGCTCGCGGCCTTCCAGCTGGCCCGCCTCCTGGCGGAGGACGAGAACTTCGAGGCGATGGAGCCGCTGCTGGACCTGGCGCTGCTCGCCCCCCGCCCGCGCTCCGAGCGCGTGGCCTTCTGCGAGGGACTCGCGCTCCTCTACGAGGAGGCGGACAACGCGCGCGGCGCCTTCGAGGTGCTCGCCCGCGCCCTGGCGCTGGAGCCCGGCCGGCCCATGCTGCTGGACTCCGTGGTGGAGCAGGCCGGCAAGGCCCACGCGGAGCCCGCGCTCGCGGTGGCGCTGCGGCGCGCGGCCGTGGTCGCGCCCCCCGAGGCGGCCCTCACGCTCTGGCGGCATCTCGCGCAGTTGCTGCAGGGCACGCTGGCGGATCCCGCGGGCGCCGAGGCGGCCTGGCGGGAGGTGCTTGCGCGTTCTCCGGGGGACAGTGCCGCGCAGGAGGCGGTGAAGTCGCTCCGGTCCGCCGCCGCGCTCGCGGATGACCCGAAGGCGCGCCTGGAGGGAGAGATTGCCCGGCGCGAGGCCACCGGCGTGGCCCCGGCCGAGCTGGAGCCGATGGTGCGCGAGCTGGTGAAGCTCGCTCCGGAGGACCCGTCCCCCGTGCGGCGCCTGCAGGCGCTGTGCGTGTCGCTGTCGAAGTTCGAGGAGGCCGCGGCGCTGGCCGGCAAGCTGGCGAAGCTGGCCGAGACGCAGGTGGAGCGCAGCGACTGGGCGGCGCGCCAGGCCCGGCTGTACGCCGAGCGCCTGAACCGTCCGCAGGACGCGGTGGCCATCTTCCTCCAGTTGCTCGCGGAGAACGTCGCCACGGGCGTGGTGCTGGGCGGGCTCGAGCGGCTCTCGGCGGCCGGCGTGCGCACGGCGGAGATCTCCGAGGCGCTGGCGGGCCATTACGGCCGCGCTGGAGACCACCAGCGCCAGGTGTCCGCGATGCTGCAGCAGCTTGAGGCCACGAAGGACGCGGCGCTGCGCCAGCGGCTGTCCGGGCAGATCGCCGACATCCACGAGAAGCAGCTGGCCGACGGCCGGGCCGCCTTCGACCTGCGCGTGAAGGCCCTGCGAGAGGCTCCCTCGGATGAGGTGAACCGCGCCGAGGCGGCGCGTCTGGCGCATGATCTGTCCTCCCACGCCGAGCTGGTGCGCGTGCTGCGGGCGCTGGCCACCGAGGCGGAGGCTCCCGCGCTCGCGGTGCAGCTGCTCACCGAGGCGGCGAAGCTGGCCGAGCAGTCCGGGGCGCTCCCGGAGGCCATCGGCTCGATGGAGACGGCGCTGCAGCGCGAGCCCGAGTCGCCCGAGGTGCTGAGCCGGCTGATCTCCCTGTACGGCAAGGCGGGGCGCGCGGCGGACGCGGATGCCCTGCTGCGCAAGCGGATCGGCACCGCCACGAAGGCGGAGAAGGTCGATCTGCAGCTGCAGCTCGTGGAGCTCAATGCCGGCTTGGGCCGGCCGCTGCAGGCCGCCGAGGCCCTCCAGGCCGCCATCCACTCCGGCGCGGACGAGGTGCGTCACCTGCCTCGCCTGGCCGAGCTGTACGAGAAGGCCGGCCGCAAGCGGGAGCTGGGCGAGGTGCTCGCGCGGCAGATCGCGCTCGCGGAGGACGCGGGTGACCTGGACCGCGTGGCGCGCCTGACGCTCAAGCGCTCGCAGGTGCTGCAGGACTCGTCGGGGGACCGCACCGACGTGGTGCGCAGCTTCGCGGACATCCTCCGCCAGCGCCCCTCCGACGTGGACGCCCGTGCCGCGCTCGAGGGGATGCTCGGCTCCGGCAACGCCCGCGAGGAGGCCGCGCGCGCCCTCATTCCCGCCTACGAGGCCACGAAGGATCACCGCAAGCTGGTGGCCGCGCTGGACGTGCTCGCCGAGGTGGCTCGTGACGACGCGGCCCGGGTGCTGGTGCTCCGTCAGGCCGCGCAGGTGCACCTGACGCAGCTGCGCCAGCCGGAGCTGGCCTTCGCCTCGCTCGCCCGGGCCCTGCGCCTGGCGCCGGGGGACATGCCGCTGCGCGCCGCCGCGCGCCAGGCCGCCGAGGACGCGGACTCGCTGGACGCCTACGCGGAAATCATCATCGAGCTGACGGAGGAGGGGAGCGTCGGTCCCGCCCGGGCGGGGCTGCTGCGCGAGCTGGCCGAGGTCCAGGAGAAGAAGCTCGACGATCGCGACGCCGCGCTGAAGTCGCTCCGCGCCCTGCTGGCGCTGGAGCCGGGCAACCTCGACTGCCTGCGCTCGCTGCAGCGCCTGCACCGCGCGGGTGAGGAGTGGGCCGCGCTCGCCGAGGTGCTGGAGAAGCTCGCCGCCGCCGCGCCCGAGGTGGCCGAGCAGCTCGCGTACCTGCGCGAGGCCGCCCTGCTGCACGAGTCGAAGCTGGCCGACAACGAGAGCGCCGCCGCCGCCTGGCGCGCCATCGCCGAGCGCGATCCGCACCAGCGCGAGGCCGCCGTCGCCCTGGATCGGCTCTACGCGGAGCTGGGCCATGAGAAGGATCTGGCGTGGGCGCTCGGCCTGCGTCGCACGCAGGAGGGACAGAGCCCGCAGGGCCGCGAGGTCTCCTTCCGCCTCGCCGAGCTCAAGCGCACCCGGCTGGATGACCCCAACGGCGCGCTCCAGCTCTACCAGGGCATCCTCGCCGAGGACCCGGGCCACCCCGGTGCCCGCTCGGCGCTCGAGGAGTGGGTGAAGGCGGCCGTGCCGATGAGCGCGGGGGCGCTGGAGGTGCTCGATCCCGTGCTCGCGCGGCTGGGCGATCACCCGCGCCGCGTGGCCCTGCGCGAGGCGCGCATGGCCTCCGCCCTCACCGCGGAGAAAGTGCAGCTCGCCGCGGACATCCGCCGCATCTACGAGCAGGACATGCAGCAGCCGTCGCTCGCCTTCATGGCGGCGGTGAAGGCCTTCTCCCAGGGCCTGGATCGCGAGGGCCAGCAGCCGGAGCTGGAGCGGCTCGCGCGTGACACGGGCTCCTTCGAGATGCTCGCCGAGCTGTACGAGGAGGCCGCCTCGGATCTGCCCAAGGGTGATTCCTCGGGGCTCGGCTTGCTGCGCCGGTCCGCGGAGCTGCGCGAGCAGCTCGGCCAGACGGAGGAGGCCGCCAGCGTCTGGAAGAAGATCCTCGAGGACGCGCCGCAGGATCGGCAGGCGCTCGAGGCCCTCTCGCGTCTGTACGAGCGGGGGCAGAACGCCAAGAGCCTCTCCGAGGTCTACGCCGCCCAGTCGGCGCTGGTGACGGACCCCGAAGCCCGGCGCGCCCTGCTGGTGAAGTCCGGCGAGGCCTACGCCGCCGCGGGCGATGACGCCAAGGCCATCGAGGCGTGGCGCTCGGCGCTGGCCATTCGCAGCGCGGCCGACGGACTGCTCGCGCTGGACAAGCTGTTCGCCAAGGCGCGGCGCTTCGCGGAGCAGGCGGACGTGTTGGATCTGCTCGCCGAGCTGGCCACGGACACCGAGTCCCGCCGTGGCTTCATCCTGCGCCGGGCGCAGTTGGTGGAGAAGGAGGGCAACCACGCCGCGGCGCTGAGCGCGTACCGCGACCTGCTGGCGCTGACCCCGGGAGATCCGCAGTCCGTCGCGGGCCTGGAGCGCATGCTCCAGGTCGAGGCGCAGCGGGTGGAGGCGGCGCGGCTGCTGGAGCCCGTCTACCGCGGCCTCAACGACACCCGGAAGCTGGTGGAGGTGCTGGAGATCCTCCTGCCCGTCACGCAGCCCGTGCGGCGGCTGGAGCGCATCCAGGAGATCGCCACCCTGCGCGAGGCGCTGGGCCAGACGTCGCTCGCCTTCGCCGCGCGTCTGCGTGCCTTCAACGAGTCCCCGCAGGGCGACGGCGTGCGCGATGACCTGGAGCGGCTCGCGGCCGACTCCGGCTCCTTCGAGGAGGTGGCGGCGGCGTACGAGGATCAGCTCGAGCGCGGAGCCGCCGAGCCCCTGGCGGGCGATCTGTGGCGCCGGCTCGCGGGCATCTACGACGGGCGCCTCAAGCGCTACGACCTGGCGGTGCGTGCGCTGGAGGAGGTCAGCCGGCGGGATCCGCAGAACAAGCAGGTGCTGGAGTCCATCGCCCGCGTGCACCGGCGCACCGGTGCCAACCGCGAGCTGGCCCTGGCGATGCGCCGGCAGGTGGCGGCCGAGCCGTCCGTGCCCGCGCAGGTGAACGTGCTCTTCGAGCTGGCCCACCTCGCCGAGGAGACGCTCTCCGACAAGGCGCTCGCGGCGCAGACGTACCGGGACATCCTCGAGCGCCGGCCCGAGGACGCCAACGCACTCAAGCTGCTGGGCCGCGTGCTGACGCAGATGGAGCGCTGGCCGGAGCTGGCGCAGCACATCGAGCGGGAGATCCAACTCGCCGACGCGCGCAAGGCCCAGGAAGAAGGGAGCGAGCTGCGCGTGCGCCTGGGCCGCCTGAAGTTCAGCCGCCTGGATGATCCGCGCGGGGCGTTGGAGCTGTACCAGGACGTACTCCGCCGCCGCGAGGGACACCCCGGTGCGGTGGGCGCGCTGGAGGAGATGGCGCGCTCGGAGAGCCCGCTGCGTGGCCAGGCGGCGCTGGCGCTCGAGCCGGTGTTCGCGTCGGTGGGCGACCACCTCAAGCAGGTGCAGATGCTGGAGTCGCGCGTCTCCGCCGAGCCGGTCCCCCAGGAGCGCGCGGCGCTGCTGCGCCGCATCGCGGAGACGTACGCGGGCCCGCTGGACAACGTGGAGATGGCCTTCCTGTCCGCCACGCGTGCGCTGCGTGACGCGTCGGATGACGCCCGCACGCTGGAGCTGTGCCTCGCGCTGGTGGACAAGGCGGGAGCGGCCGAGGAGTTCGCGGCCGTCCTCTCGGAGATTGCTCCCCGGGCGAGCGACGCGGCCCGTGCCGAGCTGTACCGGGCGCTGGCCCGGCTGCAGGCTCGCCTGGGCGAGGACGACGAGGCGCTGGCCTCGTGGCGCAAGGTGCTGACGCTGCGCCCCACGGACACCGACGCGCTCGACAGCGTGGCGCGGCTGGTGGCCGATACGGGCACGCCGCAGGAGTTGCTGGAGGTGCTGCGCCGCCAGCTCGCGAGCGCCGAGGAGCCGGCCCGCCGTGCCTCGGTGCTGCTGCAGATCGCCGTGCTCCAGGAGGAGAAGCTGCAGGATGGGCTGGGCGCACTGGCCACCCTGCGGCGCCTGCTGGACGTGAAGCAGGACGACGCCGCCGCGCTCACGCGGATGGACAACCTGTGCCAGAAGCTGGAGCGCTGGCCGGAGATGGCGGACGTGCTGGCCCGCCGCATCGCGCTCGTGACGCCCGAGGAGGGGCTGGAGCTGCGCTTCCGCCTCGCGGTGCTGCGCGAGACGAAGCTGCTGGACAAGGCCGGCGCGCTGGCGCTCTACGGCGAGGTGCTCACGCTGCAGCCCAACCATGCCGGTGCGGTGGGACGGCTGGAGGCGCTGGTCACCCGCGAGCCGCAGAACCTGCTCGCGGTGGAGACGCTGCTGCGCGCCTTCCGGGCGAGCGGGGACGTGGCGCGGCTCGCGTCGGTCATCGAGACGCGGGTGGGCGTGTCGCCGGACTCGTATGAGCGCAAGGCGCTGTTGAGCGAGCTGGCCACGCTGCGCGAGAGCCAGGGCGAGCCGGAGCTCACCTTCCTGGCGCTCTTCCGGGCCTTCAAGGAGGACCCGAACGACGGCGAGCTGCGCCGGCGGCTGGAGAGCGCCACGGACTCGGCCGGCTCGTACGACGAGCTGGTGGTGGCCTACGAGGAGTCGCTGCCGCGCGTGGCCGAGGCCAAGGACGCTTCGGACATGTGCCTCAAGCTGGGCCACCTGTTCGAGGCGCGCCTGCAGGAGCCCGAGCGCGCCGTCGTCTACTACGAGCGCGCTCGCACGCTGAACCCGGCGGCACAGCAGAAGGCGCTGGTGGCGCTGGATCGGCTGTACGTCGCGCTGGAGGCGTGGCCGGAGCTGGCCAACGTGCTGGAGGCGCTGGCCTCCTCGGCGGAGGAGACGGCGGACAAGGTCGGCTTCCTCTTCCGCCTGGGCCAGCTGGTCCAGGAGAAGCTGGACGGCATGGACCGCGCGGCCTCCGCGTTCGAGCAGGTGCTGACGCTGGAGCCGGGGCACCTGGCCTCGGCGCGGCTGCTGGAGACCATCTACGACTCGGCCGGCGCGCACGACAAGCTGTACAACATCCTGAAGCTGCAGTCCGAGCGCGTCACCGGCCCGGAGCGTGAGCGGGTCCTCACGCGCATGGCGCAGGTGTCCGCCGAGGGACTGGAGGACCTGGACCGCTCCATCGAGCTGTACCGCGAGCTGCTGGCGAAGAACGCCCGCAACGAGCAGGCGTTCACCGCGCTGGAGGGCCTCTACGAGAAGTCCGGCCGGCACGAGGAGCTGCGCACGCTCCTGGCGGACCGCCTGTCGCAGACGTTGGATCCGCGCGAGGTGGTGCGGCTCAACGAGCGGCTGGGCCGCGTGCTGTACCGGCTGCTGAAGCAGCCCGAGGTGGCGGTGAGCTACCTCAAGGCCGCGCTGGACCGCGACGCGCGGCACCGGGGCGTGCTGGACACGCTGCGCGAGCTCTACGAGGAGACGGGGCAGGCGGAGGAGCTGGTGGGCATCCTGCGGCGGCTGGTTCCGCTGCAGGAGGCGGCCGAGGGCGTGAAGGCGCTGCGCCTGCGGCTGGCCGAGGTGCTCTCGGGCATGGGCCGCCGCGAGGAGGCCTTGGACGCGGCGCGCCGGGCGCTCGAGGTGGAGCCGCATGCGGTGGCGGACCTGGAGCGCGTCCATGCGCTCTTCGTCTCGCTGCGCGCCTACAACGACGCGGTGCGCGCGCTCGAGCTGAAGGTGCAGGTGCACCAGCAGGCCGAGGAGCGTGAGCAGGCGGTGGCCACGTGGTTCGCGGTGGCGGACCTGTGGACGGGCGCGGGCAACAAGCCCGAGCTGGCCGGCGGCGCGCTGGAGAAGGTGCTGGAGCTCGACCCGGCCAACCCCACGGCGTACGCGCGGGTGTGCGAGCTGTACCGGACGCTCAACGACTGGCGGGCCTACGCGCAGGTGGTGGATCGCTACCTGCCGCACCTCGTCACCGAAGAGGAGAAGCTGGCCACCCTCAAGGAGCTGGCGAGGGTGCAGGAGCAGCGGCTCGGCCAGAAGGACGTGGCCTTCCTGGCGCTCTGCCGTGCGCTGCAGCTCGACGCCTCGGACGACACGCTGCGCGAGGAGGTGGAGCGGCTCGCCGATGAGACGGGCTCGCACGAGGAGCTCGCCGCCGTCTACGAGGAGGTGGCGGACGCCCTGCCGCGCGGTCCGCTGGCCGAGCGCATGTACGCCACGCTGTCGCGCGTCCATGACCTGAAGCTGAACGATGCGCAGGCGGCCGAGGCGGCACTGCGGAAGATCCTCGAGTTCGACCCGACGAACGCCACGGCGCTCGATGGGCTCGCGGGGATGTTCCAGCGGCGGGGCCGTGAGCGGGAGTACGTGGTCGCGCTGGAGCAGAAGCTCGAGGCCGCCGGCTCCATCGAGGCGCGCAAGGGCATCCTCCGGGAGATCGCCCGCGTCTTCGAGGAGCAGGGAGACCCCGACGAGGCCGCGAGCGCGCTGCTGCGCTCGCTGGACCTGGATGCGGACGCGGAGACGCTGGGGGTGCTCACCGAGCTGTACCGCCGCCAGAAGGCGTGGCGGGAGGTGGCCTCCACGCTGCTCCGGGCGCGTGACCTGGCGGCGACCGTCGAGGAGCGGGCGCGCATCCAGATCGAGGTGGCGAACGTCTACGAGCGCGACATCGGTGACGACGAGGCGGCGGTGGCCGCCTTCCGTCAGGCGCTCGAGTTCGAGCCGTACAACCTCCAGGCGCTGGAGTCGATGGAGCGGCTGTACACGAAGCTGGATCAGCCGGCGGAGCTGCTCGGCATCTACGAGCGCATGCTCGAGGTGGTCGGTGACTACCGTGAGCGCGTCCGGGTGATGTTCCGCTGCGCGAGCATCTGGGAGGACAAGTACCAGAACCCGGCCAACGCGGACGCCTTCATCGAGGGCGTGCTGGCGATCGACCCGCAGAACCTGCAGGCCATCAAGACGCTCATCCGCCTGCGGCGCGTGCAGGCGCGGTGGGAGGACCTGGTCGCCGCCTACGAGCGGCAGCTGCAGCTGGCCACGTCGACGCAGGAGCAGGCCGAGCTGTACGTGGAGATCGGCAACGTCTACCACCAGCAGCTCAAGCAGGTGGACCGTGCGGTGAACACGTACCACCACGCGCTCGGAGTGGACCCCGGGTGCCGGCCCGCGCTGCACGCACTCGGCAAGCTGTACGAGCGCAGCGGCAACTGGCCCTACGCCCTGGAGATGCTGCATCAGGAGGCGCAGCTGGCGGGCGCCGCGCCCGACGCGGTGGAGCTGTACTACCGCATGGGCAAGATGAACGAGGACATGCTGATGGACACGGGCAGTGCCCGTGCGGCCTATCAGAACGCCCTCTCCATCGACCCGGGCCACCTGCCCAGCATCCGTGCCCTCAAGGGCATCCAGGAGCAGGAGAAGGACTGGGGCGGCTACGAGCAGACGCTGCTCCAGGAGGCGCAGCAGACCGAGGACGTGGAGGCCAAGGCGCGCTCGCTGCTCGAGGTGGCGCGCTACAACGCCGAGACGAAGGGCGATCCGGAGACGGCCACGGCCTACTACGAGGAGACCCTCAAGTACGCCCCGGACAGCCTGGAGGCGGCGCGTCCGCTCTCGGATGTCTACAGCGCGCGGGAGGACTGGGTGTCCGCCGAGCGGATGCTCGACATCGTCGTGCGCAAGATGGCGGAGAAGGCCATCGCGGAGAAGGACCCGGCGCTCGCCGCGGAGCTCTGCCGGCAGCTGTACCGGCTGGGCTACGTGGCGGTGAAGCTGGACAATCGCGACAAGGCGCTCGCCTCCTACAAGAAGGCGTACGACCTCGACGCCACCTACCTGCCGGTGCTCGAGGGCTACGGCCACCTGCTCGTGCAGCACGCGAAGCGCTACGAGGACGCGCTGCGCATCTTCCAGACCATCCTCATCCACCACCGCGAAGAGCTCACCGACATGGAGGTGGTGGAGGTCTACTGGCAGCTCGGCGACATCCACGCGAAGCTGAACCAGGCGGACAGGGCGCAGAACCACTTCGAGAAGGCGCTGGCCGTCGACCCCAGCCACGAGGCGTCCCTGCGCGCCCTGGTGGCCCTGATGGACCAGGGTCACCGCTGGGAGCGGGCCGCCGAGCTCCGCCAGCAGCTCGCCAACGTGCTGGAAGGGGAGGCGAAGGCCCGGGTCTTCCTGGAGCTGGGCCAGCTCGCGCGCGAGAAGCTGAAGGACCCGTACCAGGCCATCGACGCGTACACCGGTGCGCTCAAGCTGCTGCCGGAGTCGCTCGAGGTGCTGGACGCGCTCTACGTGCTGCTGCGTGAGGCGCGCCAGGGCCAGAAGGCCGCGGACATGCTGGAGCGGATGCTCCGGTTGCCCGCGCTCGTCGCCGAGCCCAACAAGGCGAAGCGGGTGTGGTTCGCGCTCGGCGAGCTGCGCCGCGACGAGCTGCGCGACGTGGAGGGCGCGGCCGTGGCCTTCAACACGGCGCTGGACCTGGACCACCGCTTCATCGAGGCCTTCAGCGCCCTCGAGGCGATGCTGGGCGGCGCGGGCCAGTGGAAGGCCCTGGAGGAGAACTACGCGAAGATGCTCGGGCGCATGCCGAAGACGCCCGACACGCACGGCGCGCGCATGGGGCTGTGGCGGGCGCTGGGTGACCTCTACCGCCAGGTGATGAAGAACCAGGAGGGCGCGGTGGCGGCCTACGGCGTCGTCGCCAAGGGCCTGCCGGACGACGCGCAGGTGCAGGAGGTCTACGCCGAGCTGGCCGCGGCCTCTCCGGGCAAGGAGGACGAGGCCATCGCCGCGCTCCGCCGCGCCCTGCCCAACACGAGCGACGCGCGCAAGGTCGTCTCGCAACTGGTGCGCCTGTCCGCGGTGCGCAGGGACTACGACGGCGCGTGGATGGCCGCGCAGGCGGCGGCGGGGCTGCTCGGCGAGGCGGGGGACGACGAGAAGGAGATCCTCACCAAGCTGGGGCCCTACGCGAAGCGCAAGGAAGTGGCCCAGCGGCCGCTGTCCGACCAGATGTGGCTGACGCACCTGCTGCACCCGAAGCTGCGGGGGCCGCTCACCGAGCTGATGGGGCTGCTCTTCGTGCAGGTGGGCCACCTGTACGCGGTGCCTCACCAGAACTACCAGATCGTCCCGAAGAAGCACCGGGTCGACCTGGCGAGCGCGCAGGAGTACCACGTGCAGCACTACCGGTACGTGGCGCGCCTGTTCGGCCTGGACGCGGTGGAGCTGTACTCGCCGCACCTGGTGATCCGCCGCGAGAACATGGCCAAGCGCTCCAACGAGCCGGCGCCGGATCCGCTCGTCAACGTGGAGGTGCTGCAGACGCACCCGGCCTGCATCCGCGCGGGTGGGCGCTTCTTCGCGGAGCAGGGGCAGCGCGAGGCGTACTACCTGCTGGGGCGGACGCTCGCCCTGGTACGTCCGGAGCTGGCCATGAGCCAGCGGCTGGTTCCGGAGCGGCTCGAGGCCGTGGTGCAGGCCGCGCTGAGCCTGGTGGTGCCCAACCTGCGTTTCACGGTGGACCCGCGGACGGTGGACGCCGAGCGCCGGGTGCTGGAGAAGGCCTTCAGCGAGCCGGGCCGTGCGGCCCTGGCCAAGGTGGCGCGTGTCTACCTGCCCACGGCCACGCCGGCGGATGTGCGCCAGTACCTCGAGGGCGCGGAGCTGACGGCCGCGCGCGCCGGCCTCTTCGCGGCGGGCGAGTGCGAGCCCGTCAAGCGCATGGTGATGGGGGAGACCGGTTCGGCCTTCCGGGTCTCTCCGAAGGCGAAGTTGAAGGAGCTGCTCTTGTTCGCCACGTCCGACGAGCTCCGCGAGCTGCGTGTCGCGGTAGGTACGGACGTGGAGGTACAGGTAAGGAAGTAGATGAGCGGCTCGAGAGTGCGAGAGACCCGGAAAAGGGTCTCGTGCGTTGAACGAGCGACCGGGCGGGCAAGAGCGGCATCCTTGACCCCCCCGGAAGCCACCTCTACGATTCCGGCGGATTTTCTGCCGTCATTTCTGAGAGTTGCGGGGAACGATGCGTTTCGTCTGCGATAGCTGCCGCGCGCAGTACATGATTAGCGACGACAAGGTTGGCGCCAAGGGCGTCAAGGTGCGTTGCAAGAAGTGCGGCTACAACATCGTGGTCCGCCCAGCCGGCTCCGAGCCGGTGAAGGAGGAGGGGACGGGTGGTGAGGCCGCTGGCGGTGCGGCCGCGTCCCAGGGTCAGCAGGCCAACGACGGCTTCGGGTTGCCCCCGACGCTGGGCACGCCTCCCGAGGGCGGCATCTTCAGCGGTGTGGAGGATGACGAGCTCGGCGCCGTGTTCGACCAGGTGCTCAACTCCGGGTCGCACAGGATTCCGGCGGGCGAGGCATCGGGTCCGGCCCAGCTGGATTCGTCGGCCTTGTCGGACGCTGGCGAGACGGTGCGCAAGCTCGCGGAGGCCGAGGGGAACGCCCGGTCCGCGGCCTCGCACGAGTGGTTCGTCGCCATCGACGAGAAGCAGGTGGGACCGCTCTCGATGGACAAGGTGAAGGACTACTGGGATCGGGGCGAGGTCGGTCCTGACAGCCTGTGCTGGCGCGCGGGCTTCAGCGACTGGATTCCGCTGTCCGAGGCCTCGGAGCTGGCGTCGGTGCTGGCGCCGCGTCCGACGAAGCCGGTCATCGTGGAGCCCGCGCCGATGGCGTCGTCCGCGCCGGTGGCGTCCGGGCCCGTCGAGTCCGCCTTCGCCAGTGGCCTGGCGAAGCCGGCGAAGTCCGACACGCCGGCGCCGGTGGGTCCGTCCGCGCAGGACACGGGCTGGAAGCCCTCGGCCGCGAGCGTGCTCGCCTCGCTGGTGAAGGAGGAGAACGAGGCGCTGTCGAAGCCCGCGTCCAAGGCCGCGCCGGCGGAGGAGAAGAAGGTGAAGCCGGCGGCCTCGGGGCTGCTGGATGTGCCTCCGCCGGAGTCGGCGCCCGTGGCGGCGCCGAGCCCCATGATGGCCGAGCCTCCCGCGCCCGCGCCGTACCTGCAGCCCGCTCCGGCGCCGGCCTATGCGCAGCCGCCTCCGCAGGCGTACGCGCAGCCGATGGCCCCGCAGTACGCGCCTCAGGCTCATCAGCCGCAGTACGCGCCGCCTCAGGGATACCCTGGCTATCCGCCGCAGGCCGCGCCCCCGCCGAAGCAGGGCGGGAAGATGGGGATGATCATCGGCGCGGTGGCCGCCGTGCTGCTGCTCGTCGGTGGAGGCGCCTTCTTCGCGACCCGTTCTTCCGAGCAGCCGGCACCGGTGACGCCGCTTGCGGCGACGCAGCAGGTGGCCCAGGCTCCGTCCAAGCCGGCGGAGCTGCCGCCCATGCCGCCTCCTCCGGCGGCGGTGGCGCAGAACACCGCCACGCCCGCGGCGGGCACGGCCCAGCCGGCCACCGCTCCGACGACTGCTCCGGCGGTCGCCGCTGCGGGGACTCCTGGGGCTACGCCGACGGCCGCCCCCGTGACGCCTCCTCCCGCCGAGCAGGTGAAGCCCGCCGAGCCGGTGAAGACGGAGCCGCAGCAGGTGGCCAAGGCCGAGGTGCCGGCCAAGCGGACGCCCACTTCCACCACCCGTCCTCCGCCGTCGCGTACCACGAGCGACGACGAAGAGCCGGTGGTGCGGAGCAAGCCGCAGCCCGCCAAGAGTGGTGGGAGCGCGGATGACGAGTTCGATGAGCTCTTCGGCACGAAGAAGCCCAGCTCGTCCAAGAGCGACACGGTGTCGGCGAACGGCCGTACGGCCTACATCCCGCCGGAGCCTGGCGGCGGTGGTGCGTCGCAGGAGAAGCTCGGACAGTCGGACATCATGCAGGTGGTGCTGGCCAACAAGCCGGCCATCATCAAGTGCGTGAACGAGCAGAAGAAGAAGGATCCGGGCCTGAGCGGCAAGCTGGTGATGCGTTGGACGATCCAGACCAATGGCAAGACGAAGAACGTGTCCTGCCAGACGTCGGAGTTCCGCACGACCTACATGGCGACCTGCATCTCCGGGCTCATCAAGGGCTGGAGCTTCCCGAAGCACAAGGTGCAGGGCGATCCCATCGACTTTCCGTTCACGTTCTAATAATCCGAGGAGCGGACAGTCACGTTTGAGTCACTTGCCTCGTACGACTGTCCGCTTCCATGGATGTTGAATTACCTCTTGGAGGATGCGTCGAAGGGCGCGTCAACATTCGTTGACACGTCTGGAGCGCGGGGACTAAAGCCGCGCGCTGCAGGACGGAGGGGGCCTGAGTGAGTGGCCGGAGGCCCGCCTCGTGCGACGTATCCATTCAGGAGGAAGTCGAAACATGCAGCTTCGCAAGATGACGTTGATGCTCGCCGCGCTGGGAGCGATGAGCATGGTGCTGACGGGTTGCCCCGGTGGTGGCCGCGAGAGCCTGGCCTGTACGGAGGCTGCGGACTGCCTCGAGAACGAGATCTGTCACCCGGACGCCAAGGTGTGCGTGCAGACCTGTAGCATCGGAGACGATTGCCCCGAGTCCGCGAAGACCTGCGAGGCGATCAGCGCCACGAACAGCACGAAGGTCTGCAAGTGCAGCACGGACGCGCTGTGCCAGCGTGACGACCGCCTGGACGATGCCTCGGGCCTGAAGTGCTCGACCACCTCCAAGGTCTGCACGGACGGTGGGACCACGCCCGCCTGCACCAAGGACGCGGACTGCGGCACAGGCCAGACCTGCAACACCACTACGGGTACGTGCACCGCTGCGACCACCACCTGCTCGGGTGAGGGACAGAGCACCTGTGCCTATGGCCAGTTCTGCAGCGGCACCACGTGCACGGCGGTGCCTGCACCGACCTGCGCGAACTTTGACCCTGCTCAGGGAGGTCGCGCGCCGACGTTCAATGCGTCGACTTCTACGGGTCCGATCATCTATGACGTGACGCAGGTGTCCTTTGCTCAGGACTCCTTCTGTGGTGATGGAACCGCTGGCTCGACTGGACTGACTGCCAAAGCGCGAGTGAAGGCCTACATCAGGACGGGTACTTTCCCGGCAGAGAAGAGTGCGCTGCCTGGCCTGTTTTACGTGCGTGTCAATGGTTCTCAGGTGGATGGTTCCACGCTGATCCGCCCCTCCGAATACACCACGGCGGATGCTGGTAAGCGTGCGGAGTTCACCATGAACTTCTGCCCTGGCTCGACTGCTACGACGCTGTCCATCGGTCTTTACTTCACCGGCGGTAACGAGATCTGCAAGCAGCTCAACCGGTAAGCAAACGAGTCAAGACGCACGACTTGTCTTGTCAGGAACTCCATTCCCGAAATCGGGGGTGGAGTTTCTTTTTATCGGGACTGGTTGCATCTGCAATAGATCTCAAGCGGCAGGCCGAAATCAGATCTCCAAAGTCCATTGAATTTATCGGCATTGTGCGCGTTTTTAATTATGACCGGCAGCATTGCTGGTTTGGACCACATGAAAGGAACGCTGTATGTCCCTCAAGATCGTGTCTCGCACCCTCGCCATTCTTGCCATGACTGCTGCGCCTGTAGCTCTGGCGGAGGGGGCATCCAGCGCCAACGCTGCGGAAGTGCGCCTCGCATGCCCGGCGGGAACCGTTCAGAAGGGCAGGAAGGTGTCCAAGACTGAAGGGGTCTTCTGCGTGAAGGTCTCATCCAGAGATGGAGAGGCACAGTTGCATGGGCCGTATGTGGACTTCCACTCCAATGGCCAGAAGCAGTCGGAGGGCCAGTATTCTGATGGCGCCCGCGCGGGTCTCTGGACTTTCTGGGACGCCAACGGGGTGAAGACCGGTGAGACGCAGTTCGCTGGTGGCAACTACCACGGCAAGCGCGTGGAGTATTTCCCCAATGGAAAGCAGCGCTTGGTCGAGGAGTACGCGAATGGCAAGCGCAACGGGCTCGTTCAGGAGTTCTCCGAGGACGGTAAGGTCGTTCGTCAGGCTCAGTATCGCGATGATCAGCAGGTCGCCGCGAAGTAGCGGCTCCGCTCACGGTAACTCCCAGAGGGCCTCTCCGAGCAGGCGAGGGCCTTCTGCTTTTGCGGAAGCGCTTCCCTCGATGCGCGGGCTCGGCTAGAAGCCCAGTCGTGAAGTTCCCGCACACTATCCCACAGTTGCCCGATATCCCCGTTTGCACCGTGGCGGACATGGGCCTCCGCGAACTTGAGCGCATCCGGCTCATCCTTCGAGGGGGCTCGGTCATCGACTGGCGGCGGATGCACTTCCAGAGCCGGGACGAGGTCGACCGCTTCCTCCGGCTCTGTCAGATCGACACCTCCCGGCCCGAGGACGAGGCCTGGGCCCGCACGGTCCTCGCCGATGCCGTCGAGTACCTCCGGCAGACCTTCGACTACCGGGTCGCGGACTCCGTGGCGGAGCCGGAGGAGATTCACGATCTCTTCCTCTATGCCTCCGGTGTGAAGGGCCTCCCGAGGCACCGTCGCATAGCCTGCATTGTGCTCAAGGTCATGCACGTGCTCCAACACATCGAGGGCCGGGACCTGATGCACCGTCTGGCGGTCTCCGAGGCGGATCTGTCCGAACTGGTGACCGCCAAGGTGTTGGGTGTAGCGCAGTTGCTCCGGGACAAGGGGCTGCCCGTTGCAGAGTTCGCCCATTCCATCAAGTCTCGCGAGTCTCTCATCACGAAGCTGCTGGCCAAGAAGGAGACGGTCGCGGCCCAGATCTACGACCGGACTCGCTTCCGCATCATTACCCAGAAGCCGGCGGATATCATCCCGGTCCTCTACTTCCTGACGCAGCACCTCTTTCCCTTCAACTTCGTCGTCCCTGGCCAGACTGAGAACACGCTCGTCTCGTTCAAGTCGGTGCTCGAAGAAAACCCCCACCTCAAGCAATTCGCCCAGCATCTCCACCTGGACCTCGATTACGAGGATCGCGAAGAGCGTACACGTAACCTGTTCTCAGGCAACACCTACCGGGCGTTGAACTTCGTCGTGGATGTGCCTGTCCGGATGGATGCGTACCTGCCGCCACCGGCAGAAGACTCGCGTGAGCGCAAGAACCGGACGGTCTTCACGCTCGTGGAGTTCCAGATCATGGACGAGGAGACCGCTCGCCAGAACGAGGAAGGGGAGAACGCTCACAAGCTCTACAAGCGACGGCAGAAGCGGCGTGTCCTGCGCCGCCTTTCTCGCGGGCTTGTCGTCCCAAAGCGGCAAGGCTGATGTTCCACTCTGCCACTTTGAACGAGCCTTGTTCCTGCGGTAGCCGATGCTTCGGCGATGTTCAGGGGATAAGGAGTCTATTCGTTGTACCGGCGCACGTAGACGTAGTCCCCAGCGGCGTTATCGGTAGCCTCGCGGCTCTCGTGCCAGGCGACTATAGGTCGCTCGGCTGAATCAATTACAAGCATAGGTCGGAGGCTGTTCTGCATGCCCTGGTTGATACCGTCCGAGGCGACCAGACTGCTCCAGGAATTGTTGTTCCAGCGGCTGGCAAACAAATGTTCGCGCCCTGTTTCTAAATTTCCATCAAATTCCTTCCAAGTAACGAAAAGCTTGCCAGCGGGTGTGGCTTGGAGCCGTGCCTGCCCTGCATAGCTGCGACCGCCATATGCGCTCAGGGGGATTCCAACCCGCTCCCAGGACTGTGCACCAGTAGAACGGAAGATTTGGATGTCCCTGGGCCCATCAAAGTAAGATTCTTCAGCCCAGGCCAGATACAAGTTGTTCTGGGCATCAACGGTCAACGAGCAATCGCGAGCCGACGTTGCTCCGGTGGAGGCGCTGAGCCCACCAGAGACGTATCCTCCCGGATCATCGTAACTATGGGCGGGTGGAACAGCATAGTCCCAAGAATTGTCTGGCTGAAGACGCATAACGTAGATGTTCGTGGGAGAGTATTCTTCCAGAGTCTGCTCTTGGAAGGCCACAATGGGTTGGCCATTGCTGTCCAGCACGAGAGATGGCTTGGTGCCACTGCTATCCCCGTACACGGCATTGAGCAATCCTCCACGAGAGCCTGTGCCGGAGAATGCTCCTCCATTGACTGACTTCCAGACGTAAATGGACGAGAATCCCTCAACGTTCATCTCCTCCCAGGCTACGTAGACGTCATTTCCATGCACCGCGAGCGAGGGGTTGCGGGCTGGTGTCGCAACCGGGCTGGAACTCGTGTCATTCTGGGCGGATAGTGCTCCCGTCCCCACGGACTGCCAAGCCGTTCCGGTCCAGCGCTTGATGTAGATGTTCTCGTTGAACCCATCCGACTCCTGCCATGCAACGATGGGGTTCCCGCTGCCATCGAGCACTAGGGCTGGTTTGTAGGCGGAGCCGCTCGGTGTACCGTTCAGGGCGCTGCCAATCGGGGTAAACGCATTACCGTCCCAGCGATAGACGAAGATGGATGCCCTGCCTCCCGTCGTGACCTCTTCGCTCCAGGCAACCACTGGGTTGTCCCGGCTATCGAGGGCCATGGCGGTATCTTTCAGCAGGGTACTGCCGCCCACTGCATTCAATGGCCCGCCGAAGGAGTACCAGTGTGGAAGCTCGAAACTCCACGGCGTGCTCGGAATGACGAGTGCGTTGCCGGCCGTGTCGGTGATGCCACTGCTCAAGCCAATCGAGAAGGTGGCTGGCAGAGGCGGCTTTGCCTTGGGGATGAGCGTCAGCGTTCTGCCGTCGCTCGAAAGCGAGAGGGTCTTCTCCGCCAGCACCCCAGCCACCGCGAAGCTCACGGTCGTGTCGCTGACCGTCGTGGCCTTCACCGGCTTGGAGAAGACCACCTGGATGGGCGTGCTGTAGGCCACGTTGGTCGCGCCCGGGGCAGGGGACCTCGAAGAGACCTGCAGGTTGGTGCGGTCGACGATGACGGTCACGGGCGCGCTGGAGAACGTCCGGCCTGACCTGGTGGCACGAGCTGTCAGCGTGTAGCTGCCCTCGGGCTCGGCTGCGGTATTCCAGGTGTACGTGTAGGGCGCGGAGATCGTCGCGAGCTCCACCGCATCCTTGAAGAGCCGCACCACCTCGGGCGTCCCTCCGCGGACATCGACGGAGATGGCAACGGACCCGCTGGTGTAGAACGTGCCCGTAGGCGCGGTGATCGTGACAGCCAGGTCAGGTGTTCCTGAGTCCGGTGTATCCACCGCTCCCGCGTCTGGCTGTGGGGTGCTGGTGTCGATCTCCGGCATGTCGAGGCATGCGGACATCAATCCGGCGAGGAACAGGGGGATGTAGCGTTTGAGGGTTGGCATGCCACTCCGCAGTGCAGGGTCCATTCCAGGAGCCTGTGGCTGAGTCCCAGGGTCTTACGTGTGTAAGCCCCCGAAACGACTCGCGGAGAATGCCTCAGTTCCGCTCGGGCCGTGAATCGGCCTGGGAGACCGCGTCTCGCTCTCAGGACGCAGCGTCTACAGAGCGGGACCCCTTGGTCTCTCGAAACACCCGCGCCGCTCCAGGAGGCCCTCCTTGGGGCTTCCCGAGCGGCGCGCAGGTGTCACCGGAGTCCGCGGCGGCGGCTACTTCTTCTTCCGGTTCTTCTTCTTGTTTTCCTTCTCGCGCTTGCGGCGCTCCTTGATGGCGTCCTTGTTCTCGGGCTTGCCGGCGGCCGACGGCGGGGCGTACCCCATCATCCGCGCCTTGGCCATCGCCGCCTGTCCCATCGGCGCCGTGTAGCCCGGCGCAATCTGCGGCATCTGCATCGGCATGCCGCCCATGCCCATCCCCGCCATGGCCTTCTCCATCATCTTCGGGTCCTTCCCGAAGACGCTCGACAGGTCCATGTTCTTCATCTGCGCCAGCTGGCCCATCTGCTTGAAGCCAGGGATGCGCCCCAGCAGGCCCGGGTTCTGGCCAATCGTCCCCATCACCTGCTGCATCATCCCGAACTTCTGCAGCAGCTCGCGCACCTCTTCCGTCTTGCGGCCGCTGCCCTTCGCGATGCGCTTCACTCGGCTGTCGTTGATCAGGTTCGGTCGCAGCCGCTCCTGCTCCGTCATCGAGTCGTACATCGCCTCGATCTTCGTCAGCTCCTTCTCGTCCGGGTTGAGCTGCTCGGTCATCTCTCCGAAGAGCGGGAACTTCTCCAGCAGATCCTTCAGCGGGCCCATCTTCCGCACCATGCGGATCTGCTCGACGAAGTCCTTCATCGAGAAGTTGCCCGACAGCAGCTTCTGCGCGTCCTCGGCCGCCTTCTTCTCGTCGACGACGCCCTCGAAGTCCTTCATCAGGCCAACGATGTCGCCGAAGCCGAGAATCCGGCTCGCCAGTCCGTCCGGGCGGAACTCCTCGAGCTTGTCCATCGACTCGCCCATGCCCAGGAACTTGATGGGCTTGCCCGTCACCTCCTTGATGGACAGCGCCGCGCCACCGCGCGCATCACCGTCCAGCTTGGTGAGGATGAAGCCGTCCAGGCTCAGGCGCCGATCGAACTCGGCCGCCGTGCGCACCGCGTCCTGGCCAATCATCGCGTCGCACACCAGCAGGATGTTGTCCGGCCGCACGTTGCTCTTGATGGCCTCCAGCTCCGTCATCAACGCCTCGTCGATGGCCAGCCGGCCCGCGGTGTCGATGAGCACCACGTCGCACTTCTGCTCGCGCGCCGCGGCGTACCCGCGCTTCGCCAGCTCCGGCGGCGGCACGTTGGGCTCGAAGTACACCGGCACCTTCAGCCGCTCGCCCAGCACCTTGAGCTGATCCACGGCCGCCGGACGGTAGATGTCCGCCGCCACCAGCAGCGGCTTGCGCCCCTCCTTGAGGAGCTTGCTGGCGAGCTTGCCCGTGGTCGTCGTCTTACCCGAGCCCTGCAGGCCCACCATCATGATGCCGCTGACCTGATCCTTGGGCTTGAGCTGGATGCTCGTGTCCACCGGACCCATCAAGGCCTCGAGCTCGTCGTGGCAGATCTTGACGAAGTGATCGCCCGCCGAAACGCGGTGCTTCTGGCCGGCCTTGTCGGTGACCGTCGTCTGCACCACCTCCCCGACGGCCTTCTCGCGCACCCGCGCGACGAACTTCTTCACCACATCGAAGGCGACGTCCGCTTCGAGCAGGGAGACGCGGATGTCGCGAAGCGACTCGTCCACCATCTCCGGGGTGATCTCTCTCTTGCCCGCAAGGCGGTTCTTGGCGGCTCGGAAGCCCTTGGTGACGGTCTCAAGCATGGCGGTCGCTATATAACAGCGCAGGCCGGGACGGGATGCCCAAGTGCTTGGGGGCGTCCAGCAGTCGAGAGATGGGGGCCGTCACCCCCAGCACGCCCTCGGCGTCCGGCTGGCTGGGACCCGGGCTGCCTGGTTGCCCTCCGCCGGGGCCCGGGGGCACCCGGGGGCGAGGACGCGCTCAACGGCTCCCAGGGGGAGCACGGAGCGGACGTCCAGGCCGGGCCCTGGAAGGAGCCTGCCGCCCGGGCTGGACGGCAGGTCCCGGGTACGGCCTCAGTTGGGGCGCGACTGCGCCTCCATCTTCTTGCGCAGGCTCAGCGGCCGCATGTCCGTCCACACCTGCTTGATGTGCTCCAGGCACTCGGCCTTGGGGCCCTGCTTGCCCGCGTCCTTCCAGCCGGGCGCGTTCTCGCGGTCCGCCGGCCAGATGGAGTACTGCTCCTCGTGGTTCATCACGACCTTGTAGACGGTCGTATCCTCGTGCTCGCTCATGGCTGTGTGCTCCGGCAGGTGAAGAGGGGGAACGTCAGAAGAAGAGCTCCGCCTGGACGTAGGGCAGCGTGGCGGTGATTCCCCGCTCCTGGCACCAGGCCAGCAGCTTGCGGGCCTCGACGAGCTGCGGCGAGTTCTCGTGGTAGCCCATCGCCATCACGTGGCCCATCCAGGGCTCGCGGCCCATGGCGTAGATGTGGACCTGCTTGGGGTTGATGCGCCGGGCGATCTCGATGGCCCGCTCGGCGTTGGAGCCGTTGAGGCGCCGCGACTGGTCCATCTTGCGCGGCAGCGGCGCGGGCAGCATCGGCCCGTACATCCAGCTCAGCGGCCCTCCCTCGGACTCCATCCCGAGGAACAGCACGTCGATGTCTCCCACGGCCGCGTGGACATGATCGTACAGGCGCGGCTCGAGCGCGTTGGAGTCCGCCGCCATCAGCATCGAGCGGCCCTTGAGCTGCACCAAGTGGGCGATCTTCGCCTGGATGTTGAGGTCGGCGTGCTCGCCGATGAAGGGCACGCCCGTGATGGAGCCGCCCGGCAACTCGAGGCTCTCCAGCTCGGACAGGGCCACCACGTTCTTGAAGCCGACCGCCTTCAGCATCAGCTTGAGCGAGGGGTCCGCCAGCGAGCCACCGTTGCTCGCCGGGACCACCACGGTGCCCACCTTGTGGCGCAGCTGCAGCAGCGGCTCGAACATCAGGTGGTCGGCGTGCCCGTGCGTGATGAGCACGTAGTCGATCTTCTCCGGCAGATCCGCGTGCGTGTAGCGGGGCAGGTCGCTCGGGAAGTCGTAGCTGACGACGGGATCCGTCAGGATGCTCACCTCGCGCGTCTCGATGAGCACGCAGGCGTGGCCAAAGTAGCGCATGCGCACGCCGTCACCGTCGTAGCGCGAGGCCGGGCGCGGGGCCTGCTCCGTGAAGAACGTGGAGAAGAGCTCGGCGTCCTTGGCACCAATGCCCATGGCCTCGCGGATGGGCTCCACCGGGCCCGGGGTGCGCCGCATGGCGTAGAGCTTGTCGATCGCCTCGTGGCGGAAGGGCAGGTGCACGTGCAGCGTGTCCTTGTCCGAGTCCAACCGCGGCGTGCTGAAGACGTACGGCCGGGCATCCCCCTTCAACAGGCGGAAGGACAGGCTCTGCGAGCCCTCCTTGTAGTGGGGGCTGCGGTAGAGCAGCGGCTCGAAGAAGCGCGCCGACGCCCGGTTGTTCAGATCGTACGTCAGCTCCACGTACCCCTGCAGGATGTCCGGCACCTTCTTGTACAGCTCCTCCAGCGACGAGCCGTTGGCCGGCGTCAGCAGCTTGTCCAGCTCCGCCACCGCCTGGGCGAACTGGATCGACGCTGCCTGCTCCTTGCGCGTCCGCTCCAGCAGCTCCTTGACCTCGCCCGCCCGCTCGACGCCGTAGTTGAGGTAGGGGCCACCGGCCAGCGCCGGGTTCTTCAGCGCGGCCACGTGGATGGCCGGGTTGGCCACGAACGACTCCATGATCTTCACATGGTGGTTGGCCACATAGAGTGGTGCCGTCGCGGGCGTGACGAGGTACCACCACGCGTACCACTGGTTGTACAGCGGCTCGACGGCGACGTTCTGCTTCAGGTACAGCGCGGGCTGGGACACGCAGTGCTCCTCGGGCCCCCAGGAGCCCGATGCGAAAAGGGGTGGGGTGATGATGAAAGAGCGGAAAGCCCGAGGCAAGGGGGGCCCTGCCTCGGCTCCCGGGAACTAGAAGGCGGAAGTCGGAGAGGAAGAGGCCCAGTCCCGAGTGCACAGAGGCGGTGATGCGGTGGGTGCCTGGTTTCTCGTTGCCGGCGGCGGACGAGCCCTCCTTGGCGCTGGTCGTGCAGCCAAGCAGCAGTCCCAGCAAGAGCCCGAGCCGCGCCGCGGCCTGTCGAGCGAGTGGTCGTTGCCGATGATGGCAAGGAAGTCCCCCGTGTCGGGCGCGGGCATGCCGGGCAGGGACGTCTGCGAGCCGGGCTTCGTGTCGTAGTAGCCGATGGAGTCGAAGATGACGGTGGCCACCCGCTTCTCGTCGCTGAGCATGTCCACATAGTGGCCGCTCCCCATGTCGCCCAGTTCCTTGAGATCGAAGCCCACGAAATGCAGGTGCGCTCGAAGCGGTACTGCGAGAGCACCCGGCCAGCTCCAGCACTCCCGCCACGCCCGTCGAGTTGTCGTCCGCGCCCATGTAGTGGGCATCGAAGTGGGCGCCCGGCGTCAGAAGCCTGGACGTGTCTTCAACAGCCGTCGTGCGTTCATGTCTCGGCGAGGGACTCTATCCCGCACGAGAACGGGATTCTACGTTCACTCCTGAAAGCACCATTTCCAGAGGAGCGCCCGTTCGCGCCGCTGCTTTCTGGAATCAGGAACGATGTCGCGGAGCCCCTTGCGCGGGATGGTACGAAGTCAGTACACGAGAAGGGCCGCCGCACGAGTGGCGAAACTGGCAGACGCAGCGGACTTAAAATCCGCTGGCCCGAAGGGGCCGTCCGGGTTCGATCCCCGGCTCGTGCATTCCTCTCAACCCGCCCGCGCGAGCAGGGGCGAGCCCTTCGCGGGCGTCGTCAGCCGCCGCCACTGGTCCGTCTGCAGGACGTTCTTCGGGTCCACCCTCGCCTTGAGCGCCAGGAACTGCTCGACGGCCCCCGGCTCATGGTTGGCGCGGAACTGCTCCGCCGTCAGCACCGAGTCCTTCGCGTAATAGAAGCGTCCACCGTGCGCCAGTACGTGGTCCGCCAGCTCCCGGCAGAGCTTCCACAGCCGCTCGCGGTTGGACGAGGTCACCGAGAAGTCCAGCGCCAGTGAGTAGCCGTCCACGTAGTAGCTCATCAGGAACGGGGCCGGCCGGTGGCGCTTGAGCACCCCGAGATACGGAATGAGCCCCTCGCGCTGGCAGCGCTCCAGGATGTGCGTGTAGACGGCGTGCGCCTGCTCCTTGGGCACGAACGGTTGGAACTGCAGCAGCCCTCCCGGCAGCAGCGCCCGCTTCCAGCCCGGCACGTAGTCGAGCAGGAAGTGGAACGCGCCATGCGTCTGCAGGTACGCCGGACGGCTCGCCTCGCGGATGCCGGCGTAGAACTTCGCCAGGTTCACCCAGCGCATCGCCCGGCCGTGCACCGTCAGCCACAGTCCCGGCCATAGCCACGCCAGTGGAACCACGCCGAAGGCCCGTCCGGGTACATCCTGCCGCGCGGGCTCCAGGAACGGATCCGGGTTCTCCTGCGCCGGCACGTGCCGCGCCATGTGCAGCAGCCCTCGCCCGAGGCGCGAGCCGCTCGCGTAGCAGTCGATCCACCCCACCATGTAATCGGACTCGGCCTGGGCGCTGTCGAGCCCCTGCATCGCCTCCCCCAGGTCCCTCACGCTGCGCGCATGCACGAGCATCCGCCCGGAGGACAAGCGCTTGAGCTGGAGCTCGACCTCGAGGATGCACCCGAGCAGCCCCAGGCCTCCAATGGCGGCGTGGAACAGGTCCGCGTTCTCGGTGCGGCTGCAGCGCAGCTCCTCACCCGCGGGCGTCAGCAGACGGAAGGAGCGGACGTACTCGCCAAACGAGCCGACCTTGTACTGGTTCTTCCCATGGATGTTCATCGACAGCGCGCCACCGATGGTGACGTGCATGGTGCCGGGCACCACGTACGGCCAGAAGCCGTGCGCGATGCTCATGCGCCACAGGGCCGCGATGGTGACGCCGGGCTCCACCCGCACGATGCCCTCCGTGCTGTCGAACTCCAGGATGCGATCGAGCCGGCCCAGCTCGACGATGGCGCCCCCGGTGTTCAGGGCCGCGTCACCGTAGCTCCGCCCGCCGCCTCGGAAGGCCACCGTCTCCCCGCGCCCGCCCGCCGTCACCAGCAGCTCGGCCAGCTGCGCCGTGCCCTCCACTCGGTGGACGAGGCTCCGGCTCGCCGTGGACTCCCCCCAACCTCGAAGCTCCTCGTTCTCGTGCATCGCTCGCTCTTCGTCTGGGCCGGCACTTCGCTCGCTCCGGTGCATACCCCGCTCCGCCGCCTCCTGGCCCGTTCATCGCGGCCAGTGTGTGGCTCCTGCCTCCCCGGCAGGCAGTCAGGTGGGTATCCAACAGTGCAGTCCGGGTCCCCAGGGAGGATGTCCCTGCCCGGCGCTGTTCCAAGAAAGCGTGCTTGCGTCGGCGGGGGAAGTCAGTTAGTTACCCACCCGCTGTCGCCGCCTGCGCGATTAGCTCAGCTGGATAGAGCGTTGGCCTCCGGAGCCAAAGGCCGCAGGTTCGAATCCTGCATCGCGCGCAACATGAAGGGCCTGGAATCCTTGGGGAAATCCCCCGACGGTTCCAGGCCCTTCGCCTTTTCCGGCCAAGCCTTGCAGCAAGGGTGCAGCAGAAGTCCCCTCCGCTCCGGCTGCGGCCAGCCTGCCTGAGTCTTCCCGCGGCGGGGCAGGCCGCAGACCAAAGGAGAGGGTGTCCCCTTCTGTTAGGAGGTAGTCCGGGGTGAGGTGGCCGTAGACCTCCACGGTGATTCGCGGATCCCGGTATGGAGTCCTCATCTGCAGCGAGGATGTCTGGCTGCGGGTGCTGGAGGACGCGGGGCGGCGCTTCCGGGCAGTCCGGTGACGCGCGAGGAGTTCGCGCCCGCCTTCGGACAGGGCTCCCCCGAGGACGTGCGCATCTTCGGCCTGTGCTGCACCCCCACCGAGCTGGATGCCTTCTACGTGGAGCACCTGCCGGCCCACGCCGGAGACGTCTAGGTCAACCCGGCTGCACGCGAGGTGCTGGCGTGATTACCCCATGGACGCTTCGCGGACGAGCCAGTCACGAAACGCAACGAGCTTGGGGAGCGTAGCGCAATCGGGCCGATAGACGACGTAGTAGGCGAGCACGGAAGAGAACTCCACCTCCGGGAACAGGCGCACCAGCCGTCCGGCCGCGAGGTCGTCATGCGCCATGATGCTGCGGGCCAGCGCCACGCCCTGCCCGTCGATTGCCGCCTGCAGCACGGCAGCGGAGTTGTTGATACGCAGGCCTCGCTTCGTCTCGACGTCCCTTGCGCCCGCCTTCTCGAGCCAGGCCTCCCACGTGGCGAATCCCGAGCGGGCATCCACGGACCGGTCGTGGATGAGCCGTAGGCTGGCCAGGTCCGACGGCCGACGCAGACGGCCGCTCTGCCGCAGGAGGGCAGGCGAGCAAACGGGATAGACCTCCTCGTCCAAGAGCTTCTCGGCGGTCAGCCCGGGCCAGACTCCAGCGCCGTAGCGCACGCCAATATCGACGCCGCGCGCGGCGAAGTCGAGCAGCTCGGTGGACGCGTCGAGCCGCACGTCCAGCTCCGGCCATGAGGCCTGGAACCGCTCGAGGCGCGGCAGGAGCCACTTGGCCGCGAAGGCGGGGCTGACCGTCACGGTCAGCACGCCGGTCGACGAGCCTTCCTTCAGCCGCGCGACGCCGGCGCTCAGCCGCTCGAACCCCGCACGGATGTCCGGCAGGGCCCGCTGGGCCGCCTCGGTGAGGACGAGCCGTTTGCGTCCGCTCGTGCCCCGGTGGAACAGCGGTGTGCCGAGCACGTCCTCGAGGCTTCGCACGAGCTGTCCGACCGCCGCCGGGGTCACGTGGAGCTCGGCGGCCGCGGCGGAGAAGCTCTCGTGCCTGGCCGCCGCCTCGAAGGCACGCAGGGCGTTGAGGTATTCAGGTGCGCTCATAGCCGGTCAAGATTTCCTTTACCGCATACCAAGAAACTCTCGATTGCGGCGGCGGGTGCTCTGGACGATGAATGTTGCGTCGGACCACTCCGGCTCATCCCAGAGCCAAAGGCTGCCCGTAGACGCTGCTCCGGCGGGATAGCCTACCTTTAGCGGAGCACAGAAGCCAAGACGGAAGACACCCATGGTCTACCTGCAAATCTCCCTGAAGATTTCTCCCGCCAACCGCCCTGCAGCCGCCGGCGTATACCAACGCTACAAGGCGCCCTTCCTCGAGACGATCGCCGGCGCGAAGTCGAAGGAACTCCTCGTCCGTGACGAGGACGTGCAGGTGCTGCACGGGTTCGACACGGCGCAGCAGGCCAGCGCCTACCTCAAGACCGACCTGTTCACCGCCGACGTCGTGAGCGCGCTGAAGCCGCTCCTCGACGCCGCCCCGGACGTCCGCATCTACCAGGCCGCCTGAGGCTTCTCATGTCGGGCCGTCGCCGACCGCGGCGGCCCGACCTTCACCCAACGCCAATCAATTGGGAGCTTTCAATGCGTGCGCGATTCACCCATCAGAAAGTCATCGTCGTGGGCGGTACCAGCGGAATGGGGAAGGCCGTTGCCCGAATCGTGCTCGAGGAGGGCGGACAAGCCGTTGTCATCGGGCATCGAGACGACAAGGAGCAGGTTCACAGTGCGCTCCAGGGGTTCAACGGATTCCATCCGATCGGCCGAGTGGGCCGCGCAGAGGATGTTGCGCAGACCATCGCCCATCTGTTGTCGAACGAGACCTCGTGGGTCACCGGCGCAATCTGGGATGTCGACGGCGGCGTCATGGCAGGACGCAACAAGTACAGCTGACCCTTGGAGGAGTTCCCAGACATCGCGGTGACACGGAATCACTCCGGTGCGGACCGGCCTCCGAAGCGTCCCCGGCTTTGGCCACCCGTCGTCCCCTCGCTCTCATCCAGCCGCGACGGCGCGACGCTCTACCTGAAGACCGGCCACCTTCCGGCCCATCGGACGTCTGGCACATGGTGACCGCGCGCATCGGCATCGTCGGAGGCGGACTGAGCGGCCTTTACGCGGCCACCCTGCTCGAGGAGCGCCGCGTCGAGGACTCCGTGCTCCTCGAGGTACAAGAGACGCTCGGCGGCCGGGTCCTCTCCGTCGCGCCCTCCCTGGGTGCACACGGCGGTGGGCTCGAGGCTCGGCCGGGAGGGCCGAGCCGTCATGATGGAGGCGCAAGATGCCCTCGGGCACACCCTTGCGTCGCAACGCCAGCCGACCAGGTGGCGGCCTCGCACCACGCGGCCGCGCCCGAGGCTTGCATTCCCGCTGGCGTGTGGCGCAACCGCCTCATCGGCATCGCCAGTGGGTGGTCGCCAGCTTTCCCCGGCTATATCGCCGGCGCCCTGGATGCCGCGACCCGCGGCGTGGCGGCCGCGCTGGCGGCGCCGAACCCATGAAAGGAGCAACCATGACCCAGGAGATGGCCTTGGCAAAGACGTACCGCGCCATGCAGGCGACCCGGCCGGGAGTGCTGGAGTGGGTCGAGCGGCAGACGCCGGAGCCTGGGGCGGGAGAGGTGCTGCTCCGGGTCGAGGCGTGTGGCATCTGCGGCGCGGACGCCGGCACCATCGACGGGCAGCAGTTCCCGCGTGTCCCCGGACATGAGGTTGTCGGGCGAATTGCCGCGATCGGCCCCGCCACCCCTTCGTTCTGGCAAGTAGGCCAGCGCGTCGGCGTGGGCCGGCTCGGGGGGCACTGCAATGCATGCGACCAGTGCCGCCGCGGGCAGTTCCAGCTCTGCGGGAACCAGCCCTTCGTTGGCACCTCGCAGGACGGCGGCTATGCCGAGATGATGGTCGCGCGAAGCACCGGCCTGGTGGCAATCCCGGACGCGCTCGGCTCCGAGGAAGCTGCGCCCCTGCTGTGCGCGGGGATTGCGACCTTCAACGCCCTCAAGAAGTCGGGCGCGCAGGCAGGAGACCTCGTCGCCATCCAGGGCATCGGCGGCCTGGGTCACCTCGCGGTCCAGTATGCGCGCAAGATGGGCTTCAAGGTCGTGGCCATCGGGCGCGGCGCGGACATCGCGAATGACGTCCTCGGCCTGGGGGCGCACGTCTATATCGATACTGACCTGGATGATGCCGTCGCCCGGCTTCAGAGAATGGGTGGCGCACAAGTGCTCATGACGACCATCACGAACAGCGCCGCGGCCTCGCTTCTCATTCCAGCCTTGGCTCCTCAGGGAAAGTTGCTCGTGGTGGGAGTTGGCAAAGACTCCTTGACAGTATCGCCCGGCCTGCTGGTGGTCGGCGAGCGGGTGGTGCAAGGATCAATCACCGGCACGCCGTTCGAATCCGAAAAGACCCTGGATTTCAGCATCCTTGCCAACGTCCTGCCGCGCATCGAGACCATGCCTCTTGAGAGGGCGGGCGAGGCCTTCGCGCGAATGAAGTCCGGCGAGGCGAAGTTCCGGATGGTGCTGACGATGACGGGGGGGCGCTGATGCTCCGGGAAGGAGTGATGCGCCGGGATCGACTGTGCGCGCACGGTCATCGGTTGGGGCGGCGCCAGGCCGGGTGGTGCCTCGAGTCTCCCATGGCATGTCCGGCCTCGTTTGGCTGTTGCTCTACATGGTTTGGCAGGTTGTCGAAATACGGGCAGGGGGCTTTCCCGTATAGAGATCGCTGGAACGAGCGCCGAAGCCCGCCCGATCTCAGAGCAAGGAGCCTGCCATGACCCACCTCGACAGCCGAGGCCTACCACTCTCGACCACGTCCGACCTCGCGGCCGAACGCTACCGGGATGGGGTGGACCTGCTCCTCTCGACCTGGCCCGGTGCCGCGGAGGCCCTGGAGGAGGCAATCGCGGCTGACCCCGGCTTCGCTCTCGCCCATGCGGCGCGCGCGCGCCTGCATGCCATCCGTGCCGAACCGGCGAAGGCCCGGGCGCGGATCGCGACGGCGGAAGAGCTCGTCGCCCGGCGGGGGACCGAGCGGGAGCGGAGCCATGTGGACATCCTGTCCCTCGCCATCAACGGCCAGTCGGCAAAAGCACTGGAGCGGGCGCTCGCGCACGCCGACACCTGGCCGCGGGACGTCCTGATCCTCTCGCTGCCTCTCGGCGCCTTCGGGCTCTTCGCCTTCTCCGGGATGGCGGACCACGACCAGGCGCGCGCGGAGCTCTGCGAGCGCCATGCCCGGCACTTCGACGCCGACGATTGGTGGTTCCTCACCTACCGGGGCTGGGCCCATGCGGAGAACGGCAACGTGAAGCTCGGCCGAGCCCTCACGCAGCGCGGCTACGACCTGCGGACCCACAACGCGAACGCGGCGCACGCGCTCGCGCACGTCATGTACGAGAGCGGCGCAGGCGAGGAGGCCGAGAGGCTGATCGCGAACTGGCTGCCGGGCTATGACCGCGCCGGAATCCTCCATGGCCACATCGCCTGGCACTCGGCCCTCGGCG
Organism: Archangium gephyra; assembly: GCF_042230915.1. Taxonomy (GTDB): domain Bacteria; phylum Myxococcota; class Myxococcia; order Myxococcales; family Myxococcaceae; genus Archangium; species Archangium gephyra_B. The sequence continues at coordinate 4,207,534 of NZ_CP102578.1, forward strand.
CCCTGGAGCGGGGTGATCCGGAGTGGGCCCTCGCCATCTACGCGGAGTACATCCAGCCGTCGGTTTCGGCCGGAATGCCGGTCAACGTGGTCAGCGACACCGCCTCTTTCCTGTGGCGACTCCAGGCCTACGGCCACACGGTGCCGCCGGGGCTGTGGGAGGCGGCGGCGGCCTATTCTGGAGGAGTCTTCCAGAAGGCGGGCTTCGCCTTCGCTGATGTCCACATGGCCCTCATCGCGGCGGCGACCGGCGACAGGGCCGCGGTGGAGCAGCGCGTGGAGGCGTTGACGGGCCTGCTCGAGGCGGGGGCCTTGGCCGCCGGACCGGTGGTGCCGGCGATCTGCCGCGCCGCCCTTGCCTTCGCGGAGGAAGACTACGCGGGCTGCGCCCGCCTCCTGAAGCCGCTCGCGGCCGAGGTCGTGCGTATCGGCGGCAGCGGCGCTCAGCGCGAGGTATTCGAGGACATGCTCCTGCTCGCCCTGATGCGGAGCGGCGAGGCTGTGAAGGCGCGTGAGCTTCTCGACCGCCGCCTGCACCGCCGCCCGTCACCGCGCGACACGCGCTGGTATGGTCTGCTCACAGCCTGAGGCTCCCCATGTCACATGCTGATGCCAACGCCGCGACCGGACTCGTGCCCGCGAGCCGTTCCGCCGCATGAAGGGCCCTCGCCGTCAGGCACGTGTCAGACGCTTCACCGCCGACGGCCGGGCGTAGAAGAGGGCCCACACCCCCACCGCCAGCAGCAGCCCCGCGAGCCCATCCACCATGTAGTGCTGCTTGGTGGTGAGGGTGCTCGCCCAGATGAGCGCCGCCCACACGAGCAGCGCCGGGGCGTGGCGATCCCGCTCCCCCAGCACCGCGAACGCCGAGAGGAAGGCGGCCGCCACGTGGAGGCTCGGCAGACAACTGGCGGGGCTGTCGAGCTCGCGGAAGCGCGCCATCATCCAGTGCATGAAGGGCGAGGCGTCCGGCGGCACGGGAAACTCCGCGCGCGGGTAGACCGTGGGCCACATCCAGTGCACCAGCGTGGCCAGCCCCACCACCGTGAAGAAGGCGAAGATGAAGCGGGCGCTGCTCCCGGGCCTCCGGCACAGCGCGAAGGCGATGAACACCAGCAGGTAGGCGCTCAGGTAGATCCACAGCGTCAGGGGAAGGAAGGGCACGGCTCGGTCCACCCATGTCATGGGCAATTCCACCGGCTCGGCGAGGTGGATGCGGTTGGGTGCTCCGTAAAGGAGCGCGTGCGCCACCGCGGCCGCGACGGCCAGCACGAGCTTGTTCTGCCGCTCGAGCCACGCGGAGAGCTCGGACAGGGAAGAACGCCTGCCCTGTCCGAGGGCGAGGGGACCGGAGAAGATGGACCTGAGCGGGCTCATGACTCCATCCAGTGGTGCAAGCGCCCTGCCTCCCCGTCCACGGGACACCCCGGGGCGCGGGGATGCATTCCTTGCGCGCGAGCCCGGCCCGGGCGGCAAGCGTTGCGTCCGTCCCTGCCCATCCCTGGCTGGCCTGCTTCAAACCTAACGAGGGGGCGGAATCGGTGCCGGGCCGTCCCTGGGCCCGCCTGCCTTGCCCCCCTCCAGCTGGACCCGGGTCACCGGCCGCCGCGCCCACTCGAAGAGCCACGCCGTGTCGCGTTGCCGAAGGCGTCGTGCCAGCAGGCGCCGTGGAGTGCCTGGCCCTGGTGGAAGAAGCGCGTGCGAGGGCCATTGGGGCTCCACCTATCCAGACCCCTCCACGCAGGAGTGAAGGGGGGGGCCCTTGCGGTTGAGTCCTCAACAGGCGCTAACGTATAGGGTTTGTAGAGGATGGCGCGGCAGCTGCCAGAGGCAGGGGGGAGCAGGATGCGCACGGAAGAGGACTTCACGCTGCTGGACGAGGTTCGCACGCCCGTCGTGGTGCTGGACGAGCAGGGCACGGTGCGCTGGTGGAACGCGGCCTGCGCGGTGCTCACCGGCAGCAGGCTCGAGCAGGTGCGGGGCCACCTCCTCTGGCACACCCCCCTGGTGGCCGATTCGGACGCGTCCTTCCACGAGGCCTTCTCCACCGCCCGCTCGGGGGAGCCCACCCGGGTGGAGACCACCGCCCGCATGCACAATGGTGAGCGGTGCTGGCTTGCCTGGTCGTGCGCACCGCTGGCGCCGCTCGGCGGCCTGGGCCCGTGCATGGTGTGGACGGGCTTGGACATCACCGAGCACAAACGCCGCGAGGACGGACTGCTCCTGGCCACCCAGGCCCTGCGGCGCAGCGACGAGCGCTTCCGCGCCATCTTCAACCACACCTTCCAGTTCATCGGCCTGCTGTCGCCCGACGGGACGCTGCTCGAGGCCAACGCCAGCGCGCTGGACTTCGGCGGGCTGGAGCGCTCGGACGTGGTGGGGCGCCCCTTCTGGGAGGCGCGCTGGTGGACGCTGACGCCCCGCACGCAGGAGCGGCTGCGCCAGGCCATCGCCGAGGCCAGCCACGGCCGCTTCGTGCGCTACGAGGCCGAGGTGCTCGGCTCCCGCGGCCAGGTGGCCACCATCGACTTCTCGCTCAACCCCGTCTTCGAGCACGGCCAGGTGACGTACATCGTCCCCGAGGGCCGCGACATCACCGACCGCCTGCTCATGGAGGAGGCCCTGCGCCGCTCCGAGGCGCGCTTCGCGGGCATCTTCTCCATCGCCGGGGACGCCACCCTCGCCGTGGACGAGCACCAGCACATCCGCCTCTTCAACGACGGGGCGGAGGCCACCTTCGGCTACGCGCGCTCGGAGGTGGTGGGGGCTCCGCTGGACATGCTGCTGCCCGAGCGGCACCGGGAGGTGCATCGCCAGCAGGTGGAGCGTTTTGGCAAGGGGCCCGCGCAGGCCCGGCACATGGGCGAGCGCGGCGAGGTGTTCGGCCGCAGGAAGAACGGAGAGGAGTTTCCCCTCGAGGCCTCCATCGCCCGGCTCGGCGAGGGCCGGGAGCGGCTCTACATCATCTCGCTGCGGGACGTGACGGCGCGCCACCGCATCGAGCGCGAGCAGCGCTTCCTGGCGGCCGCCGGCGCGCTGCTGGCCGAGTCCATCGACTACGAGGCCACGCTCCGGCAGGTGGCTCGCCTGGCGGTGCCGGACCTGGCGGACTCGTGCGTGGTGTACCTGCGCACTCCGGGCGGCGGGGTGGAGATCGCCGCCGTCGAGCACGTGGATCCGCACCAGGCCGCGTTCCTCCAGGAGGTGCGCCGCCGCCATCCCGTGCGGCTCGACGCGCCGTCGGGCGTGGGGCACGTCATCCGTACCGGGCAGAGCGAGCTGGTGCGCGAGGTATCGATGGAGCACCTGCGCGTGCTCGCCAACGACGAGGAGCACTACCGCCTGGTGCTCCGCATGGGGCTGCGCTCGTACATCTGCGTCCCCCTGTGCGCGCGGGGCGAGGTGCTGGGCGCCATCCTGTTGCTCATGGTGGAGCAGTCCCAGCGGCGGCAGGGCCCGGAAGGACTGGCGCTCGCGCAGGAGTTGGCGCGGCGCGCGGCACTGGCCATCGACAACGCGCGCCTGTACCGCACGGCGCAGGAGGCCACGCGCGCGCGCGACGAGATGCTGGGCGTGGTGGCGCACGACCTGCGCAACCCCCTGCATGCCATCCTCCTCCAGGCGCACAGCCTCGGGCACAAGCTGAAGGCCGCGGTGCTGCCCGACTCGATGCAGAAGGTGGTGTCGAACATCGAGACCTCGGTGCAGCGCATGGACCGGCTGGTGGAGGACCTGCTCACCGTGACGCGGATGGACTCGGGGAGGCTCGGGGTGCGGCCGACCCGGGAGAGTCCCGAGTCCTTGGTGAACGAGGCGCTCGGCGGGGCCCGGCCCCTGGCGGAGCGGCACACGCTGCGGGGGGTGGTGGGCGAGGGCCTGCCCCAGGTGCTGGCGGACCGGGACCGGGTGCTCCAGGTCTTCTCCAACCTGCTGGGCAATGCCCTCAAGTTCACACCCCTGGAGGGCACGGTGGAGGTGGGCTCGGCGCTCGAGGGGACCCACGTGTGCTTCTGGGTGCGGGACTCCGGCCCGGGCATCCCCCCGGAGCAGCAGGGCCGTGTGTTCGACCGCTTCTGGCAGGCGGATGCCCAGGACAAACGGGGCGCGGGCCTCGGCCTGGCCATCTGCAAGGGCCTGGTGGAGGCCCACGGGGGGCGCATCTGGGTGGAGAGTGCTCCAGGGGAGGGCTCCACCTTCCGCTTCACGCTCCCGGTGGCCTCGGCGTCTCCGGAGGAGCGGGGCGTCTAGGCCCGCCAGGGGAGGGCCCGGGCAGCCACGTGTATCCGCTGGAGCACGTTGCACGGCGCTCGCGGACAGCACCCCTCTCGCGGGTGGGATTCCCATGGTCATTCCGGGAACGAAGGCGCGCCGCCCGCGAGGGGGCGGCTTCGGCCGGGAGGGGGAGACTCATGAAGACACGGCTGCGATGGGCCTGGCTCGTGCTTGCCCTGGCGGGGCTGGCGGGGTGCGGCGTCACGGACGACGTGCGAGACGATGAGGCGGGCGTGGAGCCCCAGGCGCGGGAACAGGCGCATGACTCACGGGTGGGGGGCGAGACGCGCTGGGTCCTCCACCCCCGCGGCACCGGGTTTGATCGCGCCGAGACGGTGGCGCACGATCGCGACGGGAACATCATCGTCGCGGGCCTCTTCGATGAACGGCTCGAGGGCGGGCCCCTGGCGCTCGAGGGCGACGGGCCCAACTCCGTCCTGTTGGCGAAGCTCCGGCCGGACGGTCAGCGCATCTGGGCCAGGACCTTCCCCGGGGATGCGCTCGTGCGCGCGGTCACCGTGGACCGGGACCGGAACATCATCCTCGCCGGCATCGCGGATGCGGAGCCCGTCGACTTCGGAGGCGGTCCGCTCTCGGGTGCCTTCCTCGTGAAGCTGGACCGGGAGGGCCGGCACCTCTGGTCCCGGCGCTTCAACCGCTTCCCGCCGAACGCGCTGGCCACCGACAGCGGCGGCCACATCCTGCTGGCCGGGGATGTCGTCACCGAAAACCCCGTGGACTTCGGCTCGGGACCGCTCTCCACGGGCGCCGACAGCATGGGCGTCCTGGTGCGGTTCAACCCGGACGGTGGACTGGAGTGGGTGCGAGGCGGTCCCTCGGACTTCCGGTTCTCCCACCTCGGCGTCACCGTGGACAGCCGAGACCAGGTGTACACCAGCGGGGGTGATCGCCATGGCCGGCCCTTCATCGAGAAGGTGTCCCCGGACGGCCGGCAGCTCTGGATGCACGTGCTGGACACCGTGGGCGAGGTCTTCGACGTGGCGGTGCATGGCAACCGGGTGGTGGCGACGGGGAACTTCTCCGACCCGTTCACCTTCCGGGGCCGCGAGCTCCTCCCCTCCGCGTCCCTGCTGGGCGTGTTCCTCGTGGCCTATACCCGGGACGGCGAGGAGCGCTGGGCCCGGGCCATCGGTGGTGAGTTCACCTCCCTGGCGATGGATCCCCGGGACGGGGTCATCGTCACCGGACAGTATCCGGACCGCGCAGACCTCGGCCTGGGTCCGGTGTCCGGAGATCCCTTCGGCGGCAACTTCTTCGTCGCGAAGTACGACCGCATCCAGGGAGACGTCCGCTGGGTCCGCACGTTCCCGTCGCGCGAGGCCAGTGCGTTCGATGTCGCGGCGGCCTCGAATGGCGAGAGCACCATCGTGGGGGCCTTCCGCGCCCCGGTGGATTTCGGCCTGGGCCCGGTGACGCCCACGCCGGGTCCGGATGGTCTCTCGGATGACCTCTTCATCCTGCGGCTCGGGGAGTGACGCGCGGGCCGCTCGTCCGCCCCCTCCCATCGGGCAGGTCGCTCCGCCTCGTCTCCATCCCCACCCTTGAGGGCAAATGGAACCGACGATGGAGACGGGGCAGGCGCCTGTCCAGGACACGCGAGGGGAGCACCCGGGCGAGCAGCCGCGGCCCTGGGTGGTGTGGTTCGACTCGCTTTCGCGGGAGGACGTGCCGCTGGCGGGAGGCAAGGGCGCCAACCTCGGCGAGATGACGCAGGCGGGGCTGCCCGTTCCCCGGGGCTTCGTCGTGACGTCGGAGGCCTTCCAGGAGACCCTGCGGCCCCTCCACGCGCGGCTGGACGAGCTGTGGCGGAACCTCGACGTGGATGACCCCGAGTCGCTGGCCGGGCACTCGGCCGGGCTGCGCGACCTGGTGCTCCAGGTGGAGCTGCCCGCCGCGCTGCGCGAGGCCCTGCTCGAGGCCTACCACCAGTTGGGCGGGAACCGGGCGGTGGCGGTGCGCTCCTCGGCGACGGACGAGGACACGTCCGCCACCTCGTTCGCCGGCATGCACGAGTCGTATACCCACGTGGTGGGTGACGAGGCGGTGCTGGCGCGGCTGCGCGAGTGCTGGGCCTCGGCCTACGGGCAGCGGGTGGTGTCCTACCGCAAGAGCCAGGGCCTCACCCAACTGCCCTCCCTGGCGGTGGTGGTGCAGGAGATGGTGGACTCGGCGCGCTCGGGGGTGATGTTCACCGCGGACCCGGCCACGGGGGACACGCAGCGGCTCATCATCGAGGCCGCCTGGGGGCTGGGCGAGGTGGTGGTGGGCGGCCAGGTGGAGCCGGACACGTACACGGTGGACAAGCAGGGCCCCCGGGTGCGCGAGGTGCGGGTGGGGCACAAGGCCTTCATGTTGGAGCGCGCGCCGGAGGGCGGAGACCGGCGCGTGGAGCTGGGCGAGGAGCGGGCCCGCAAGCGGGTGCTGGCGGACGAGGAAGTGCTGACGCTGGCGCGGTTGGGCGTACGGGTGGAGGCGCACTATGGCTCGCCCCAGGACATCGAGTGGGCCGAGCAGGGCGGGCGGCTGTACCTGGTGCAGTCGCGTCCCATCACCACGCTGGGCCGGGCCACGCCCGAGCCGGGGAAGGAGCCCCGCAAGCCGGCGCTCGTGACGGGGCTGGGAGCCTCGCCGGGGCGTGTCACCGGGAAGGTGCGGGTGCTGCGCGGCCCCGCGGAAGGCGCGAAGCTGCAGAAGGGCGAGGTGCTCGTCGCCGCCATGACGTCGCCGGACTGGGTGGCCACCATGCGCCGGGCGGTGGCCATCATCACCGACAGCGGGGGCATGACGAGCCATGCGGCCATCGTCAGCCGCGAGCTGCGCCTGCCCTGCGTGGTGGGCACCCGCACCGCCACGCGGGTGCTGCGCGACGGCGAAGAGGTGACGGTGGATGGGAGCACGGGCGAGGTGCTCGAGGGCCGGGTGGAGGAGGTGTCCGTGCCCCGGGTGGAGGCGGTGCGGCCGGTGGAGGCGCCCCGGGCCGTCGAGGCGGGCGAGCCCGAGCCCCTGGCGACGAAGCTGTACGTCAACCTGGCCCTGCCGGGGCAGGCGCGTGAGGCCGCCGCGCTGCCGGTGGATGGGGTGGGGCTCCTGCGCGCGGAGTTCCTCCTCACCGATGCGTTCGGCGGCATCCACCCGCGCAAGCTGATCGCCCTGGGGCGGCAGCGCGAGTTCGTGGAGCGGATGGTGGCCCCGCTCCGGGAGATCGCCCGGGCCTTCCATCCGCGGCCGGTGGTGTACCGGACGACGGACTTCCGCACCAACGAGTTCCGGGGACTGGAGGGCGGCGCCGAGTACGAGCCGGTCGAGGCCAACCCGATGATCGGCTTCCGCGGCTGCTACCGCTACCTGCGCGAGCCGGAGGTGTTCCAGCTGGAGTTGGAGGCGCTCGCGCGGGTGCGGGAGGAGCTGCCCAACCTGCACGTGATGATTCCCTTCGTGCGCACGCTCTGGGAGCTGGAGGCGTGTCTGGCATTGCTGGACGCCAGTCCCCTGGGGCGGCAGCGCGGGTTGGAGCGGTGGGTGATGGCGGAGGTGCCCTCGGTGGTGTACCGCATCCCCGAGTACGCGCGGCTGGGCGTGACGGGAGTGTCCATCGGCTCGAACGATCTGACGCAGCTCATGCTCGGGGTGGATCGGGACTCGGAGATGTGCGCGGAGCTGTTCAACGAGTCGGACGCGGCGGTGCTGGATGCGATCATCCGCATCATCCGCGCCAGCCGGGAGGCGGGGGTGACGTGCTCCCTGTGCGGCCAGGCTCCCTCGAACCGGCCCGAGTTCGCCGAGCACCTGGTGCGGGCGGGAATCACCTCCATCTCGGTGGACCCGGGCGCGGTGGGCGCGGCGCGTCGCGTGGTGGCCGCCGCCGAGCGCCGTCTGCTGTTGGAAGCCGCTCGCGCTCGGTGGTCCGGGGCCTCGCCGTGAGCGTCCGGTATGCCCGGCTGAGCCCCGCGGACCAGATGCTCCTGACGGTCGAGGAGCCCCGGACTCCGGCGCACATCGGGGCGCTGCTGGTGCTGGAGGGGCCGTCGCTCCTCGATGCCGCCGGGCAACTGCGGCTGGCGGAGCTCCGGCGCCGGCTGGGGCTCCGGTTGCCGCGCGTTCCCGTGCTTCGCCAGGTGCTATACCGGCCGGGGCTCTTCCGGGGCCCCCCGCTCTGGGTGGACGATGCCGCCTTCGACATGGGGCGCCACATCCTCCACGCAGAGCTTCCCGCGCCGGGTGGAGAGGCGGAGCTCCTGCGGCTCACCGAGACGCTCCTGAGCAAGCCCCTGGAGCGCTCCAAGCCCTTGTGGGAGCTCTGGTTCCTGACGGGACTGGCCTCCGGACGGATCGCCGTGGTGGTGAAGCTGCACCACGCCATCGCGGACGGGCATGCCGCGCTGCGCATCTTCGGCGCGCTGTTCGACCTGGAGCCGGATGCCGCCGATCCGGAGGAGGTGCCGTGGTCACCCCGGCCGCCCCCGGGCCGCTGGCAACTGCTCGTGGACAACCTCGCCACGAAGTGGGCGGGCTTGCGGCGGGCCGTGAGGCGGTGGGCCCATCCGTCCGCCCTCTTCCGCTCCGCCGCCTCGACCGGGCGGGCGCTGCTGCAGGCCGCCCGCGACAGCCAAGCCGCGCCGAGGACCTCCCTCAACGCGCTCGTCGGAAGCAGCCGCCGCCTGGCCGTGCTGCGCATGGGGCTGGCCGAGGCCAGGGACGCCGCTCATGCCCGGGGAGTGCGGATCAACGATCTCTTGCTCGCCCTGATCGCGGGGGGCGCGAGGGAGCTGCTGCTGCATCGCGGCGAGCCCGTCGAGGGCGTGGCCCTCATCGCCTCCGTGGCGGTCTCCCTGCGGCCCTCGGAGGATGCCGGTGACATGGGCAACAAGACCGGCCCCATCCTCGTTCCACTCCCCATGGACGAGCCCGAGCCCGAAGCGTGCCTGGAGGCGATCGCCGCTTCGACCCGGGCGATGAAGAAGAAGGAGAGCGCGGCGAGCGCCGCGACCGTCATCCGGTGGATGTCGAAGACGGGGCTGGTCCGCCTCCTGGCCCGCCGGCAGCACATGCTGAACTTCTTCGAGAGCGACCTGGTGGGGCCGCCGGTACCCCTCTTCGTGTTCGGCGCGCGGATCCTCGAGGTGACGATCGCGAACAGCCTCGCGCCCACCGTCGGCCTGGTGTTCGCGATCATCTCCTATGCCGGCCAGCTGAACCTCTCGGTGTGCGCGGACGCGGAGCAGTTTCCGGACCTGGACGTCCTGGTGGCGGGAATGGAGAGCAGCTGGGCTCATCTCCACCTCCCGGACCATCACGAGCCGGTGGGGGAGGGGCCGCTGCTCCCCGCCCCCTGAGGCGCGGCGCTCGTCCCGTCCTACCTGTCGAGGCCGATCAGGAAGAGATCGTTGGGGCTCTTCTGGGGCCACTCCTCATCCCCAACGCGCATCGAGCCCGACCTGAAGCTGCCGAACACGACGGAACGGCCGTCCTTCGTCGCCACGATGGAGTCCGGCTCGGCGAGGCCCGCGGGGAAGCCACGGGTCCAGCGGGGCTCGCCGGTGATGCGGTCGTACTTGGCGACGAACAGGTTGCTGCTGAACGGCTCCTTGCCAGGGATCGGCCCCAGTCCGAGGTCATCCCCGCTCCGGTAGGTGCCCGTGACGATCACCCCGTCCTTCTCGTCCATGGCGACGCGCTCCCCGGAGAAGCCGAAGCCCCGCGCCCAGCGCTCCTCGCCCTCGCGGGTGTAGGCCACGAGGAAGGCATCATCCTTCGGGGCTCCCTCCGCGGTGACGGTCCGTCCCCCGAAGGTGAAGGTGCCCGAGAACGTGCCGGTCAGGACGATCCGGTTGCCGTGTGCCGCGACGTCGCGTGCCAGACCCCCGCCGCCGCCCGAGAAGGGCAGCGTGTGCTCCCAGCGCGGGTGTCCGTCCGGGGAGAGCCGCAGGACAATGGGAACACTGCCCACGGCGCTGGGGCTCACGCTCCCGCACAGCAGGAGGTGGTCCTGGCTGTCCACGGCGGCGGCCAGTCCCTCGCCGAAGTCCGCCGGGCGGACGTAGGCCCACTGGCTCTCGCCCGCGGGGGAGAACTTCGCGGCGAAGGGGCTCGGACCGAAGAAGCCCTCGGCCGGGTCCGGCTTCGACGTGATGGGCCCGCTTCCGAAGTCCACCGAGCCGACCAGGGTGCCGGCCATGATGATGTTGTCGTGGTGGTCCGTCAGCAGATCGAGCACGCCGAGGAAGCCGGGGTTGGCCTCGAACGAGCGCCTCCAGAGCAGCCGCCCGTGACGGTCGAACTTCACCAGGTACTCGCCCTCCCAGACGGGGCCATCTCCGAAGTCCACCCCCAGGGCCGCGGCCTGGAGGATGATGTTGCGCTTGGAGTCCACGGCGATCAGCCGCGCGAAGACATCACCATCCACGCCGGGACCAGGGCCGAAGACCTTCACCCACTCCAGGCGCCCCTTCTTCTGGTCATAGCGCGCGAGCGCGATCGCCGTGCTGGCCGGACCGCCCGGTGCCCTCAGGACTCGCTCGCCCAGGTCGATGTTGCCGGTGAAGCCGTACAGGACCAGGACATGCTCCTCGCCATCCTTGACGACCTTGCCGGACTTCTCCTCGGGGAACTCGCCGAGGATGACCGGCTCTCCGGTGATGTGCCGGGCCCACCGGATGTCGCCGGTGAGCCGCCCCTGCTCATGTGCCTGCTCCGTTCGCGCGAGTGCCCCGGGCTCCTCGGGTGCCAGCCCACCGCATGCCGCGAGTCCCACCGTCCATAGCAGCGGCAGCACCCCGCCGCGCCAGCTTCCGTGTCTCATGGTGCATCCCCCTCCGCCGTGCCGGGACCTTGCTCTCCGGCACTGCGCAACCGTGCACACGCCGGGAGTCCTTGACGCCTCCGTCTTCCGGGAGGGGCACCGCGTCCACCCGGAGACGGTGGCGCCTGCCTGGCGGGTGGGGGAGGCCCCTGGCTCTCATGGGGGCCCCGCGGGTACCTACGTTGTGGACATGGGGAGTTCCTGGAGCAGGAGCGCGGGGCCGCTGGGGGTGTCGGCGGGAGGGCTGCTGGTGGGGAGCCTGGCGTGGTTGCTCGGTCACTCCCGGGTGGCGGAGCTCGCCTGGGCGGTGGGCACCGTCCCCGTGCTGCTCGTGGTGGCGGTGTCCATCATCGACGCCCTGCGCCGGGGCCGCACCGGCGTGGACATCGTCGCCCTGCTGTCCATGGTGGGTGCCCTGGCGCTCGGCGAGTATCTCGCGGGCATCATCATCGCCCTCATGTTCTCCACGGGCAGTGCCCTGGAGGAGCATGCCCGCGCCCGTGCGCGGCGTGAGTTGTCGGCGCTGATCGGCCGGGTGCCCCAGGTGGCCACCCGCTACGAGGATGGCGGGCTCGTGCAGGTGCCGGTGGACTCCCTGCGGCCCGGCGAGCGCCTGCTCATCAAGGGGGGCGAGGTGATTCCGGTGGATGGGCTCGTGCTCTCCGCCGAGGCGGTGCTGGACGAGTCGGCCCTCACGGGCGAGGCGCTCCCCGTGGCGCACAAGCAGGGAGCGCGGGTGCGCAGTGGCCCCGTCAACGCCGGCCCGCCTTTCGAGCTGCGCGTCCTCGCCCCCGCGGCCGAGAGCACCTACGCGGGGGTGGTGCGGCTGGTCCAGTCCGCCCAGGCGTCCAAAGCCCCCTTCGTCCGCCTGGCCGATCGCTACGCGCTCTTCTTCGTCCCCTTCACCCTCGCCCTGTCCGCCCTGGCCTGGGTGCTGTCGGGAGATCCGGTGCGCGCGCTCGCCGTGCTGGTGGTGGCCACGCCCTGTCCCCTCCTCCTCGCCGCCCCGGTGGCCATCGTCTCCGGCATCTCCCGGGCCGCCCGGCGCGGCGTGCTCATCAAGGACGGGGCGGCCCTGGAGACACTCGCCCGCGCGCGCATCCTGCTCTTCGACAAGACTGGCACCCTCACCACGGGGCAGGCCCGGCTGACGGCCATCGAGACCACGGGAGACTCGGAGCCGGAGGAGCTGCTGCGGCTGAGCGCCTCGCTGGAGCAGGTTTCCCAGCACGTCATGGCCGGCTCCATCGTCTCCGCCGCGCGCGAGCGGGGCCTGTCCCTGTTACTGCCTGGCGAGTCCGAGGAACGCCCGGGCGCCGGGATGAGCGGGGAGGTGGACGGCCACCGCCTCAAGCTCGGCTCGTACGCCTGGGTCGGGGGCCCGGGGCCTCCCACGCCGTGGGCGCGCGCGGTGCTGCGGCGCATGGGCTACGAGGGGTGCTCGGGCGTCTTCGTCTCCGTGGACGGAGAGATGGCCGGGGCGCTACTGCTCGCGGATGAGATCCGTCCCGAGGCGCCCCGGGCGCTGCGCCTGTTGCGCAAGGCCGGGGTGAGCCGGCTCGTCATGGTGAGCGGGGACCGGGCGGACGTGGCGGAGATCATCGCCTCGGCGCTGGAGGTGGACGCGGTGCTCGCCGAGCGCAGTCCCCAGGAGAAGGTGCAGGCGGTGCGCACCGAGCGCCGGGCGGGCGTCACCCTCATGGTGGGGGATGGCATCAACGACGCGCCCGCGCTGGCGGCGGCCGACGTGGGGGTGGCCATGGGCGCGCGCGGCTCCGGGGCGTCCTCCGAGGCCGCGGACGTGGTGGTGCTGGTGGACCGGATGGATCGGCTCGTGGAGGCGCTGCTCGTGGCGCGCCGCGCGCGCGCCATCGCCTTGCAGAGCGTGCTGATGGGGATGGGCCTGTCCCTGGTGGCCATGGGTTTCGCGGCCGCTGGCATGCTGGGGCCGGTGGCGGGCGCGCTCCTGCAGGAGGGCATCGACGTGGCGGCCATCCTCAACGCCCTGCGGGCGCTGGGCGGTGGGGGACTGCTCCCGGTGCGCCACGCGCTCCCGGCGGAGTCGGTGTCCAGGCTGAAGGCCGAGCACCAGGAGTTGCGCCCCGTGCTCGAGCGCATCCAATCCCTGGCGGACCGGCTGGATGGGCTGGAGCCGCGGCAGCAGAAGTCCGAGCTGCTGGCGCTGGAAGGGGTGTTGGATGCGCGGCTGCTCCCTCACGAGCGCAGCGACGAGACCGAGCTCTATCCCACCCTCGCCCGGCTGCTCGGGGGAGAGGATCCGCTGGGCAGCATGAGCCACACCCACCGGGAGATCGCCCACCTCGGGCGGCTCCTCCAGCGGCGGGTGTCGGATCTCTCCGAGGAGGGGCCGGATCCCGCCGAGCAGCGGGAGTTGCGCCGGCTCCTCTATGGCCTGGGCGCCATCCTCCAGCTCCACTTCGCCCAGGAGGAGGAGCTCTTCGAGGCCGTCTCCTAGAAGGGAGGGGCCTTCGCCTCGGAGTGCCACGTCCGGCCCTCGCCCAGGTGGTGACGGAGCCTGCCGCGCTGCTCGGTGTAGTGCTCGGCGGCCCGCGCGGCGAGCCTCCCGGACAGCAGCACCGGAGAGATTCCCATCGACAGGACGCCCTGGCCGGCCAGGAAGAGGCCTTGCACCGGCGTGCGCGTGCGGAAGCGGTAGAAGCCGGACTGCCGCGGCGTCATCGCGGGCCCGTAGACCCCTCCATGCGGCGCGCGCAGCGAGTCGAGCCAGGTGAGGGGCGTGGCCACCTCGCGCACGGCGATGTCTCCGACGAGGCCCGGGAAGCGCGCCTCCACCTCGCCCAGCATCCGGTCCGCCAGCTGCTCCTTGAGCGCGTGGTAGTCCTCCCCCCGTGCGCCCGCTGGCAGGTGGGCCCACCGCTCGAACATCGCCTCGGGGACGAACGTCACCACCTCCAGCGTCGAGCACCCCGGAGGGGCCAGGGAGCCCGTCGTGTCCTTGAGCGAGTTGGACGAGAGGAAGAGGGACAGCTGTGGCGGCAGCTCGCCCCGGCCGAGTGGCTCGAACTGGCCATCGAGATCCGTGGACGGGTAGCTCCAGAGGTTCGCGGCGCTCATGCCATGCTGGCGCAGGTCGCGGCGCAGGCCCAGGTAGACGACGGCCATTCCCAGCGAGGGCTCGGTGCGGGCCACGTGCGCGCGCAGCCTCGCGGGCAGGTGCTCGGGCCCGACGAGGTGGCCCAGCGTCACGGTGGGGTCCACGTCGGACACGACGACGTCCGCCCCGAGCGCTTCACCGTCCTCCAGCTCCACGCCGGTGACGCAGCCTCGCGAGACGAGGATGCGCTGGGCCGCCACGTGGGTGCGGAACGTGACGCCGTGCCCCTGGGCCGCGTCCACCAGGGCCTGGAGCAGGGCGCCGCCGCCCCCCTTGGGGAAGAACGCCCCATCGGAATAGTCCGCGATGATGGCGAGCGCCACCAGCGCGGCTGACCGGCCCGGGGGCAGGCCCCAGTCACCGCACATGGCGGACAGCGCCGCTCGCGCTCGCTCGTCCTTCAGGTGGTGCCGGAGGAAGTCCCCCCATGTCCCGCGGCGCCAGCGCCACAGCATGGGCACGGCCCGCAGGGCGGCCAGGTCCGAGGCATGGAGCTTCCCGCCATGGGGCCGCACGCCGAGCGCCATCAACTCCCGCACGCGCGTCAGCGTCTCGAAGACCTCGGCCAGCCCCGCCGCCTCCTCGGGGAAGAGCGCCTGGAGCCGGTCCCGGAAGCGGTCGAGCCCCCGGCAGTTGCGCACCTCGAAGTCCGGGAAGCGGTAGATGTCGAAGCCGTCGGGCTCGAGCTCACTGAAGAGGGCCGAGCTGTCGAGCCCCAGGGCCGCGAGCTGCTCGGACATGAGCTGTCCCGGCCGGCACTGGCCGACGTAGTGGATGCCGACGTCGAAGGTGAAGCCCTGGCGCTCGAAAGGCGCGAGGCTGCCCCCGAGGTGGGGCGCCTGCTCCACGGCCGTGACGTCGAAGCCGGAGCGCGCCAGGAAGCCCGCGGCCGCGAGCCCTCCAGCGCCCGTGCCAATCACCACGGCCTTGCGTGTCGCCTCCATGGTCCGCCTCCCACTCCTCCAAGACTGGGGGCGGCGGGTGGACGCGGAAAGAGGAGGAGCGTGGCAAGGGGCCCTCGCCCCCTGGCATGAAGGTGGTGCCGGGCCCGGTTCCCCTTCAGCGCTCGCGGAGCAACTTGCTGCGCGTGGGCCTGGGGCGCTGCAGCTCCGGCCTTACCTCCACGCACGCGCGGATGTGCTCGGCTGCCTCCTCCACCGAGTCCGTGAGGAGCAGCCGCTCCACGTCCGCCGCGTCGATGGCCCCCTCCGCCAGCAGCGTCCCGCGCAGGAAGCCCACCAGCGGCTCCCAGTAGTCCCGGCCCATCAACACCAGTGGGAAGCCGCGGATCTTCCCCGTCTGGATGAGCACCGCCGTCTCGAAGATCTCATCCATCGTCCCAAAGCCGCCCGGGAAGGCGACGAACGCGTACGAGTACTTCACCAGCATCAGCTTGCGGACGAAGAAGTAGCGGAACTCGACGAAGGTATCGAGGTAGGCGTTGGGCTTCTGCTCGTGGGGCAGCTGGATGTTGCACCCCACCGAGCGGCCACCGGCCTCGCGCGCGCCCCGGTTGGCGGCCTCCATGATGCCGGGCCCGCCACCCGTCATCACCGTGAAGCCCAGCCGGGCGATCTCCGCCCCCATGCGCCGCGCCAGCTCGTAGGCGCGATGGTCCGGGCCGAAGCGCGCCGAGCCGAACACCGTCACGCACGGGCCCACGAAGTGCAGCGTGCGGAAGCCCTTGATGCACTCGGTGAAGATGCGCAGCGCCCGGGCCAGCTCCGAGCCCCGCGGCCGCGCTCCTTCCAGGAACCTGCGCTCCTCGTGAGTCCGCGCTCCCTTGCCCCACTGCGTGTCGGGTGTCGCTGTGGGCTCTGGTTTCTGGGCGTCGTCCGCTGGCACGGCGGGCGAGTGTAGCCCGGGTTGCCTCCCCGGCGGGCTCCGGGAGCAGACGAGGTGTGCGCCACTGACCGTGTCTCCCTCCCCCGGGAGCAGGAGCACGAGGGCTCTTCAGTGAACATCTTCGTCCATCATGACCACGGAGGCCCGCGGAGCTGGAGTGGTGAGGTGAAGACACTCGACCGCAAGTTGCTGAGGGACCTGGGACTGCTGAAGGGGCAGGTGCTCACCGTGGCCCTGGTGGTGGCCGCGGGCATCGCCATCTACGTGACGGCGCAGAGCACGTACCAGTCCATGAAGGCCTCGCAGCTCTCGTACTACGAGGGCTCGCGCTTCGCGGACCTGTTCGTCCGCCTGGAGCGCGCGCCGGAGCGGGTGTTGGCGGAGCTGGAGCTGCTGCCGGGCGTGGCCGAGGCGGAGGCCCGGCTGGTGGAGGACGTGCTGCTGGACATGCCGGACATGGCCGAGCCGGTGCTGGGGCGGATCGTCTCCATCCAAGGAGGGGAGGGGCCGCGGCTCAACCGGTTGGCGGTGCTGCGCGGCCGCCTGGTGGCGCCGGGACAGGCCGACGAGGTGATGGTGAGCCAGTCCTTCGCCGACGCGCACGGGCTGGAGCCGGGAGACACGGTGGCCGCGGTGCTCGGGGGCCGGCGGGCGGAGCTGCGCGTGGTGGGGGTGGCGCTGTCCCCCGAGTACATCTACGCCGTGGTGCCCGGAGGGCTCAGCGACGACAAACGGCGCTTCGGCATCTTCTGGATGGATCGCGAGGTGATGGCGCCGGCCTTCCAGATGGAGGGCGCCTTCAACGACGTGGTCTTCCGGCTGGCGCCTGGGGTGCGTGCCGAGGCCGTGGAGGACGCGGTGGACGCGGTGCTCGCGCCCTACGGGGGCCTGGGGGCGTACGGGCGCGACAAGCAGATGTCCCACCGCATCGTGGAGAGCGAGCTGGCGGGCTTGGAGGTCGAGGCGAGGGTGATGCCGCTCATCTTCATGGCCGTGGCGGCCTTCCTCGTCAACGTGGTGCTCTCGAGGCTGGTGGGCATCCAGCGCGAGCAGATCGCCGCGCTCAAGGCGGTGGGGTACTCGAACCTGAAGGTGGGGCTTCACTACCTGAAGCTGGTGCTGGTGGTGGTGGGCCTGGGGGCCGTGGTGGGGGTGGCGCTGGGGACGTGGCTGGGACGGCTCTACACGGGCCTGTACATGGACGTGTTCCACTTCCCCGTCTTCGTCTACCGGCTGGGGTGGGGGACGGTGGCGGGCGCGGTGGGGGTGAATGCCCTGGCGGCGGCGCTGGGGGCGCTGTTCTCGGTGGGCCGGGCGGTGCGGCTGCCGCCCGCGGAGGCCATGCGGCCCGAGGCGCCGCCCCGCTACCACCCCACCGTGCTGGAGAGGATGGGCGTGCACCGGCGGCTCTCGCAGAGCGGGCGCATGGTGCTGCGCGACCTGGAGCGCCGTCCGCTGCGGCTGATGATGTCCGTGCTGGGCATCGCGCTGGCCGTGGCCATTCCCACCGTCAGCCGCTACTTCGAGGACTCCGTCCGCTACGTGATGGCGGTGCAGTACGAGCTCGTCCTGAGGGAGGATCTGCTGGTCGTCTTCCGCGACCCGGTGCCGGCGCGGGCCGTGCGCGAGCTGGAGCAACTGCCGGGGGTGCTGCACGGCGAGCCCTTGCGCGAGCTGCCGGTGCGGATGGAGGCCGGCCCGTTCAGCCGCGAGGTGTCGGTGTCCGGGCTGCCCGCCGGAGGGGAGCACCGGCGGGTGCTGGACTCGGAGCTGCGCCAGGTGCACCTGGAGGGGAACGGGCTGGTCCTCAGCGCCGAGCTGGCCCGGCGCCTGGGGGTAAAGGCGGGAGACAGCGTGTGGCTTCACGTGCTCGAGGGCGACCGGCAGGTGCTCGAGGTGCGCGTGGACGGGCTGGTGGAGGATTGGTTCGGCCTCTCGGCCTATATGAAGCTGGACGCGATGGCGCGGCTGCTGGGCGAGGAGCCCGCCATCTCCGCCGCCACCCTGTCGGTGGACCGCTCCCAGCTCGACGCGCTCCACGCACGCCTCAAGCAGTTGCCCGGCGTGCTGGGCGTCACGCGCACGGAACTGGCGCGGCAGCAGTTCGAGGAGGGCACCGCCACGGTCTACCTCGTCTTCACCCTGGCGCTCTCCATCTTCTCGGCGATCATCGCGGTGGGCATCGTCTACAACAACGCCCGGGTGACGCTCGCGGTGAGGGCCAGGGACCTGGCCACGCTGCGGGTGCTCGGCTTCACCCGGAGGGAGATCTCCTGGGTGCTGCTGGGCGAGCTGGCGGTGAGCCTGTTGCTGGCGCTGCCGGTGGGGCTCCTTCTGGGGCGGTGGTTCGCGCGGGCGCTGTCCTCCTCGCTGGTGGACAACGAGGTGATCCGCCTGCCTGGCCTCATCACCCCGGCCTCCTCCGCCTTCGCCGTGCTGGTGGTGCTCTGCGCGGGCCTGCTGAGCGCGCTGCTGGTGCGGCGGCGGTTGGATCATCTGGATCTCATCGCCGTGTTGAAGACGCGGGAGTAGGGGGCGCGCCATGAAGTGGGTGAAGAGAGGACTCCTGGTGCTGCTGGCCCTCGTGCTGGTGGGGAGCCTCGTCCGGGCCTTCTTGCCCAAGCCGGTGGAGGTGGAGCTGGCGCCGGTGGAGCGGGGCCCCTTCGAGGTGACCGTCACCGAGCCCGGGAGGACGCGGGTGAAGGACCGGTATGTCCTCTCGGCGCCGCTGGGTGGGCACCTGGAGCGCATCACCCTGGAGCCCGGGGACGAGGTGAAGGCGGGGCGGACGGTGGCGCGGCTGACGGCGCTGGAGCCGCAGTTGTTGGATCCGCGCAGCCGTGTGCAGGCGGAGGCGCGGGTGGGGGCGGCGCGGGCGCAGAGCCGGCAGGCGCGGGCCGAGCTGGCGCGGGCGAACGAGGCGCTGAACTTCGCGCGCTCGGAGCTGAAGCGGTACCGGATGTTGGCGAAGGCGGGCGTCGTCCCCGCGCGCACGCTGGAGGAGTCGGAGACGGAGGTGCGCACGCGCGAGCAGGCGCTGGCCTCGGCCCGGGCGGGGGTGCGCGTCGCAGATGAGGAGTTGGTGGGGGCGCGCGCGGCCCTCTCGCGCATGCGGGCGGAGGGGCAGGGCGTGGGCGGCGCGGGAGCGGGGGGCGACGAGTCGCTGGAGATCCGCTCGCCGGTGGACGGGTGGGTGTTGAAGGTGATGCAGCAGAGCGAGGGCACGGTGGCGGCCGGGACGCCCCTGTTGGAGGTGGGGGACCCGAGGCAGCTCGAGGTGGTGACGGACGTGCTGACGGAGGACGCGGTCCGCCTGGAGCCCGGGGCGCGGGTGCGCATCCTGCAGTGGGGAGGGGATTACCCCTTGGAAGGAAAGGTGCTGCGTGTGGAGCCCTCGGCCTTCACGGAGACGTCCGCGCTGGGGGTGGAGGAGCAGCGGGTCAACGTCGTCATCTCACTGGAGGAGCCGCTGGAGCGGCGGGCCTCGTTGGGCGACGGCTTCCGGGTGCAGTCGCGGATGACGCTGTGGGAGGGCGAGGACGTCGTCAGCGTGCCGGAGAACGCGCTGTTCCGCCGGGGAGAGGGCTGGGCCGTGTTCGTCGCGGACGAGGGGCGGGTGCGGCTGCGGCAGGTGAAGGTGGGGCAGCGCAGCGGGCTGCGGGCGCAGATCCTCGAGGGGCTCGAGCCCGGAGCGCAGGTGATCGTCCACCCCGGCGAGAGCGTGAAGGAAGGCGTGGCCTATACCCCGCGGCGATTCGAGTAGGCCTCGGGAGCGGAGGAGGAAGATGCACATGGATGCCACGTGGAAGCCCCTCTACAGGGTGGGTGCGGCGGCGGCTGTCGCCGTGCTCGTGCTCGTCCCGTTCCAGATCGCCGTCTACGTGATCCAGCCGCCGCCGGGCACTGTCCTCGACTGGTTCACGCTCTTCCAGACCCACGCCTTCATCGGGCTCGTCGACATGGACCTCCTGTTGATCGTCGACAACGTCCTCCTGGCCCTCATGTACCTGGCCCTCTACGCCGCGCTCCGCGGCGCGAGCCCCTCCCTGATGACCACCGCCGTGGCGCTGGATCTCATGGCGGTGACGACGTACTTCGGCTCGAATACGGCGTTCGAGATGCTCTCCCTGAGCAGGCAATACGCCGCCGCGACCACGGAAGCGCAGCGGGAGGTGGCCCTGGCGGCGGGCCAGGCGATGGTCGCGACCTGGCAGGGGAGCGCGTTCAACGTGAGCTATGTCCTCGGCGCCATCGCCATCCTGCTCACCGCGACCGCCATGCTGCGGAGCCAGGTGTTCGGCAGGGCGGCGGCCTACGTCGGACTCGTGTTCGGCGTGCTGAGCCTGGTGCCCGCCTCCGCGGGAAGGCTCGGGATCATCCTTTCGCTGCTCTCCCTGGTGCCGATGTGTCTATGGCTGATCCTGATTGCCCGGAGGCTCTTCCAGCTTGGCCGGGTCCCTCACCCTGCCCGGGCGGACGAGGCGGACGTCCGATGAGCGATGCACGCGGCCGCGAGCGTTCGCGGGCTGACGGGCCGTCCTGCCCTCGCTCGCGGGCGCTCGGGGCCGGTGCCTAGGCTGGCGAGCCGCGTACCCGAGTCCTCTGTTCCAGGAGGCCGTATGCCCGAGGTTGCTCCACCCGAAGCCGTGAAGGAGCGCTTCCTCCTGTCCGTGGAGGGCTTGGAGGCCCTGCTGGCGGCGCTGCGGGGCGATGGCTGGCGGTTGATGGGCCCCACCGTGCGGGACGGTGCCATCGACCACGCGGAGATCCGGGGCGTGGGGGATCTGCCGCGGGGCATGACGGAGGTACAGGAGGCGGGCACCTACCGGCTGGCCCGGCGCGAGGATGGGGCGCTCTTCGGCTACGCGGTGGGCCCCAGGTCCTGGAAGCAGGTGCTCTTTCCGCCGAAGCTGCGGCTCTTCCGCGCGCACCGGACGGAGGAGGGTTTCGAGGTGGAGCCGGAGTCCACCGAGCCGCCCCGGCTGGCGCTCATCGGGGCACGCTCGTGTGATCTGCACGCCATCGCCGTCCAGGACCGCACCTTCCTGGAGAGCCCCTTCAAGGATCCCGACTACGCGGCGCGCCGCGAGCGGCTCTTCGTGGTGGCGGTGAACTGCGGGCAGGCGGGAGGCACGTGCTTCTGCGTCTCGATGCGGACCGGCCCTCGCGCCACCTTCGGCTTCGACGTGGCCCTCACCGAGCTGCTGGACGAGGGCGGACACCGTTTCCTCGCGGAGCCGGGCAGCGAGCGGGGCACGGCGTTGCTGGCGCGCGTGGGAGCCATTCCCGCCCAGGAGCCAGACGCGCGGGCCGCGGACGCGGTGGTGGAGCGCACCGCCCAGAGCATGGGCCGCGCCATGGACACCACGGACATCAAGGGGCTGCTCTACCGCAACCAGGAGCACCCGCGCTGGGACGAGGTGGCCGCGCGCTGCCTGGGGTGCACCAACTGCACCCTGGTGTGCCCCACCTGCTTCTGCTCCACGGTGGAGGACACGACGGACCTGCTCGGAGGCGTGGCCGAGCGCTCGCGGCGCTGGGACTCGTGTTTCACCCTGGACCACTCGTACCTGCACGGCGGCAGCGTCCGGCACGCCACCCGCTCCCGCTACCGGCAGTGGCTCACGCACAAGGTCGCGAGCTGGTGGGATCAGTTCGGCACCTCGGGGTGCATCGGCTGCGGGCGCTGCATCACCTGGTGCCCGGTGGGCATCGACATCACCGAGGAGGTGGCCGCCATCCGCGCCACCGATGGCGCCCGGCCCGGCGCGTGAGAGGAGACGACTCATGGCGCCATCCCTGCCCCCCATCGAGGAGCACCCCTTCCTGCGCGGGCTCGCCCCCGAGCAGGTGAAGGCCATCGCCTGTGACGTGCGCGAGGTGTCCTTCCCCGCGGGCGCCCTGCTGCTGCGCGAGGGGGACGAGGCCCGCACGCTCTTCCTGCTGCGCTCCGGCCGGGTGTCGCTGGAGCTGACCGTTCCGGGCCAGGGGCCGCGCCAGCTGGAGACGCTGAAGGCGGGCGACATCCTCGGCCTCTCCTGGCTCTTTCCTCCATACCGCTGGCACCTGGACGCGCGGGCCGTGGAGCCCGTGGAGGCCTTCGCGCTGGATGCCGCGTGCCTGCGCGGCCCCAGCTCCGAGCACCCCGTGCTGGAGCCGGCCCTGGCCATGCGCCTGCTGCGCCAGCTCTACGAGCGGCTGGAGCGCGTCCGCATGCAGCGGTTGGATCTCTACAAGGCGGGCACATGAGCACCGGCGCCCTCCCCACCGCCGGACCGATGCTGCCCGAGCCCCTGCGCGTGCGGAGCCTCCGCCGCGAGACGGCCGACACCTTCACGGTGTCGCTGGACGTGTCGGAGCGCTCCGGTGGTTTTCCCTTCCAGCCGGGCCAGTTCAACATGCTGTATGCCTTCGGGGTGGGGGAGGTGCCCATCTCCATCAGCGGAGACCCGGGGCGCCCGGGCGAGCTCATCCATACCGTGCGCACCGTGGGCACCGTCACCGAGGCCCTCCGCCGGGTGGGCCGGGGCGGGCGGATGGGCGTGCGAGGCCCGTATGGCCGGCCGTGGCCCCTGGAGGAGGCGCGCGGCCTGGACGTGGTGGTGGTGGCTGGAGGGCTCGGACTGGCCCCGCTGCGCTCCGCCATCCTCCACCTGCTGCGCCACCGCGCGGCGTACGGCCGGGTGTCGCTGCTGGTGGGAGCCCGCTCGCCGGAGGGCCTGCTGTACCGCCGCGAGCTGGCCCGCTGGCAGGAGGACTCCCGGTTGAAGGTGCTCATCACCGTGGACCAGGCGGGCCCCGAGTGGAAGGGACACGTGGGCGTGGTGCCCGCGCTGCTGCGGGACGTGGAGGTGGAGCCCTCGCGCACCATGGCCCTGATGTGCGGGCCCGAGGTGATGATGCGCTTCACCGTGCGCGAGCTGGAGCGCCTGGGCGTGCCCGACTCGCGCATCCACCTCTCCCTGGAGCGCAACATGAAGTGCGCGGTGGGCTTCTGCGGCCACTGCCAGCTCGTCCCGTTCTTCGTGTGCAAGGACGGGCCGGTGCTCCCCTACGACCGGCTCCGCCCCTTCATCAACCTGCGCGAGGTGTGAGATGGCTCGCCGGAAGAAGCCCTCGCTCGCCGTCTGGAAGTTCGCCTCGTGCGACGGGTGCCAGCTCACCGTGTTGGACCTGGAGGACGAGCTGCTCGCGCTGGCGGACGCCGTGCGCATCGCGTATTTCGCCGAGGCCACCACCACGGCGCTGAAGGGGCCCTACGATTTGTCGCTCGTGGATGGCTCCATCACCACCCCCGCGGACGCCGAGCGCATCCGCGAGGTGCGGCGCGTGTCGCGGTACATGGTGAGCATCGGGGCGTGCGCCACGGCGGGCGGCATCCAGGCGCTGCGCAACTTCCGGGACGTGCGCGAGTTCCTCTCCACCGTCTACGCGAAGCCCGAGTACATCGAGACGCTGGCCACCTCCACCGCCATCGCGGACCACGTGCCGGTTGACTTCGAGCTGCGGGGCTGCCCCATCGACAAGCGGCAGCTGCTGGAGGTGCTCAGCGCCTTCCTCAACGGGCGGCGGCCCAACATCCCGGCCCACAGCGTGTGCGTGGAGTGCAAGCTGCGCGGCAACGTGTGCGTGATGGTGACGGGCACGCCCTGCCTGGGGCCGGTGACACACGCGGGCTGCGGCGCGCTCTGCCCCACGTACCACCGCGGCTGCTACGGCTGCTTCGGGCCCATGGAGGCACCCAACACGCCCTCGCTGGCGGGGGCCTTCCACGCCGCCGGGCGCTCGGAGACGGAGCTCGTCCGCTCCTTCCGCAACTTCAACGCCAATGCCCCCGCCTTCCGCGACGAGAGCGAGCGCCATGAAGAATAAGACGCGCACCATCGACGTGAACTACCTCACGCGCGTGGAGGGCGAGGCCTCGCTCACGGTGCGCCTGGAGGGTGACAAGGCCACGGACGTGCGCCTGGCCATCTTCGAGCCGCCGCGCTTCTTCGAGGCCCTGCTGCGCGGGCGCTCGTACCTGGAGGCGCCCGACATCACCTCGCGCATCTGCGGCATCTGCCCGGTGGCGTACCTGATGAGCGCCTGTCTCGCCGTGGAGGACGCGCTGGGCGTGACGGTGGATGGGCCGCTCCGCGCGCTGCGCCGCCTCCTCTATTGCGGCGAGTGGATTGAAAGCCACGGGCTGCATGTCTTCCTGCTGCACGCGCCGGACTTCCTCGGCTACCCGGACGCGCTCTCCATGGCGAAGCAGCATGGCGAGTGGGTGCAGCGGGGCCTGCGTATCAAGAAGGCGGGCAACACGCTCGTGGCCCTCATGGGCGGCCGGTCCATCCACCCCATCAACGTGCGCGTGGGCGGCTTCTACAAGGCCCCCACCCGGGCCGAGCTGGAGCCGCTCCTCCCCGAGCTGCGCTGGGGGCGCGACGCCACCGCCGAGTCGCTGGAGTGGATGGCCCGCTTCCCCTTCCCGGCGCTCGAGCGCGCCTACGAGTTCGTCTCGCTGCGCCACCCGAGCGAGTACCCGATCGTCGGCGGGCGGGTGGTGTCCTCGGAGGGGTTGGACATCGACGTGCGCGAGTGGGACGCGCACTTCGTGGAGGAGCAGGTGCCGTACACGCATGCGCTGCACGCGCGGCGCGTGGGGCGGGGTGCCTACCTGTGCGGCCCGCTGGCCCGCTTCAACCTCAACTTCGACAGGCTGCTCCCCTCGGTGCAGGAGGCCGCCCGCCGTGCGGGGCTGTCCGTGCCGTGCCGCAACCCCTTCCGCGCGCTGCTCGTGCGGCTGGTGGAGATGCTCCAGGCCTTCACCGATGCCATCCGCCTCATCGAGGAGTACGTGGAGCCCACCGTGCCCCACGTGGACACGCCGCCCCGGGCGGGCACGGGCTACGGCGCCACCGAGGCCCCGCGCGGGCTGCTCTACCACCGCTACACGCTCGACGCGGACGGCGCCATCCTGGACGCCCGCATCGTCCCGCCCACCTCGCAGAACCAGCGCTCCATCGAGGACGACCTGCGCGAGCTAGCGCCCCAACTGGCCTCGCGGGCCCATGCGGAGGCCACCCGGCTGGCCGAGCAGGCCATCCGCAACCACGATCCGTGCATCTCCTGCGCGACGCACTTCCTCACCCTGAAGGTGGAGCGGACATGAGCGGACGGGTACGTGTCATCGGCCTCGGCCAGGCGGCGGCCGGAGATGACCAGGTGGGGCTCGCCGTCATCGCGCACCTGCGCTCGCTCGGTGCCTCCGGGCGCCTGGAGCTGCTGGTGGCCCCGGAGCCGAGCGCGCTCCTGCCGCTGCTGGAGACGGCGGCCCCGGTGGTGCTGGTGGACGCGGTGCTGGCGGCTCCGGCGGGCGAGGTGCTCATGCTGGAGCCCGACGAGCTGGAGCAGCGGGGCCTCTCCACGATGTCGACACACGGGCTCGGGGTGGCGCAGGCGGTGGCGCTGGCGCGGCTGTTGTCGCCCTCGGCGGTGTCGCCGTCCATCCGCGTCGTCGGGGTGAGCATCTCGCGGCCGGAGCGCTTCCGTCAGGGGCTGTCTCCCGAGGTGGCGGCCGCCGTCCCGCGCGCCGCCGAGCAGATCCTTCGTGCCGTCTCTTCCGACGAGGAGCTTGACCATGCATGAGTCCACGCTTGCCCGGCAGATGCTCGAGACCGTCCTCCAGCGCGCCGCCTCCGATGGGGCCTCTCGCGTCCGCGTGGTGCGCGGCTGGGTGGCGGAGACCGAGGCGCTGTCCGCCGACAGCCTGTCCTTCCATTTCACCGCGCATGCCCAGGGCACGAGCGCGGAAGGGGCCCGGCTCCTGCTGAACCTCATCCACGTGGAGGCGCGCTGCCGGGCCTGCGGCCGCACCTACGCCCCCGAGCACCACCTGCTGCTGTGCCCGGGGTGCGGGAGCACCGAGGGGGAGCAGCTCGGACAGACGGGGCTCGCCATCACCTCCATCGAGGTGGAGTAGGAGATGGTGAGGCGGGCCATCAC
Source organism: Archangium gephyra (assembly GCF_042230915.1). Taxonomy (GTDB): domain Bacteria; phylum Myxococcota; class Myxococcia; order Myxococcales; family Myxococcaceae; genus Archangium; species Archangium gephyra_B. The sequence goes on from NZ_CP102578.1 coordinate 4,233,596, forward strand.
CGTGCACGGGGTGGTGCAGGGGGTGGGCTTCCGGCCCTTCGTCCATGCCGCCGCCACGGCCCGGGGACTGGCCGGCTGGGTGCGCAACCGCACGGATGGCGTCCGCATCGAGGTGGAAGGGCCGGAGCCCGCGGTGGAGGCCTTCGTGAGGGCCCTCTCGCGCGAGGCTCCACCCGCGGCCCGCCTCAACCGGGTGGAGGTCTCCGAGGTGCCCCCCCGGGACGAGCGCGCCTTCCACATCCTCGCCAGCGACCCGGAGGCACCGCCGCGGCCGAGCGTGCCCGCGGACCTGGCCACCTGCCCGGAGTGTCTGGCGGAGGTGGCCTCGGCCGGGGAGCGGCGCTTCCGCTACCCGTTCACCAACTGCACGCGCTGCGGGCCTCGCTGGACGCTCCTCGAGTCGCTTCCCTATGACCGGCCGCGCACGTCCATGAAGGGCTTCACGCTCTGCGCGGACTGCGAGGCCGAGTACCGCGACGTGCGGGACCGGCGCTTCCATGCCCAGCCCATCGCGTGCCCGGCGTGCGGGCCGCGCGTGTCGCTGCTCGCGCCGGATGGCTCGCGGCTCGGAGAGGACGAGGCGGCGCTGCGGGGCGCGGTGGAGACGGTGCGCGAGGGCGGGGTGCTCGCCCTGCGGGGGTTGGGAGGCTTCCACCTCCTGGTGGATGCCACGAGCCCGGAGGCCGTGACACGCCTGCGCCAGCACAAGTGCCGCCCGGAGAAGCCCTTCGCAGTGATGTTCCCCTCGCTCCAGGCGCTGCGCTCGGTCTGCGAGGTGTCTCCGGAGGAGGCCGCGGTGCTCACCTCCGCGTCGGCGCCCATCCTCCTGCTGCGCGGGCGTGCGCCAGGAGGGGCGGAGGTGTCCGTCGCGGAGGCGGTGGCCCCTGGAAACCCATGGCTCGGTGCCTTGCTGCCCTACACGCCGCTGCACGCGTTGTTGCTCGACGCGGTGGGCCGTCCCCTGGTGTGCACCAGTGGCAACCTCTCCGACGAGCCCCTCTGCATCGACACGGAGGAGGCGCTGGCGCGGCTGCACGAGGTGGCCGACCGCTTCCTGGTGCATGACCGGCCCATCGTCCGCCCGGTGGATGACTCGGTGGCGCGCATGACGCCCGAGGGGCTCCAGGTGCTGCGGCGCGCCCGGGGGTACGCGCCCCTTCCCCTGGCACTTCCGGGAGCGCCGTGCCTGCTCGGGCTCGGCGGGCAGTTGAAGAGCACGGTGGCCGTCTGCGTCGGCGAGCAGGTGGTGGTGAGCCAGCACCTCGGGGACCTCGGCTCCCTCGAGGGTGCGCGGCTCCTGGAGCGGACCGCGGAGGACCTGCTGCGGCTGTTGGAGGCGCGGCCGGTGGCGCTCGCGTGCGACCTCCATCCGGACTACGCCTCCACGCGGCTCGCCGAGCGCCTCTCGGGCGAGTGGGGTGTGCCGCTCGTGCGCGTGCAGCACCACCACGCCCACGTCGCGGCCTGCATGGCCGAGCATGGGCTGTCGGGGCCGGTGCTCGGCCTCGCCTGGGACGGCGCCGGGCTCGGGACGGATGGCACGTTGTGGGGCGGCGAGGCCCTCGTCGTCGAGGGGGCGGGTTTCCGCCGCGTGGCGCACCTGCGCCCCTTCTCGCTGCCCGGCGGCGAGCGGGCCTTGCGCGAGCCAAGGCGGGCCGCGCTCGGTTTGCTGCACGAGGTGGAAGGGGCCGGGGCCGCCGCGCACCTGCGCGAGACCTTCGCGGCGCAGGAGGCGAGGGTCCTCGTGACGATGCTCGAGCGGGGCCTGCAGTCACCGAGGACCACCAGCATGGGCCGGCTGTTCGACGCCGTCGCCGCGCTCTCGGGCCTCCGCGCGCGGGCGGGCTTCGAGGGACAGGCGGCCATGGCGCTCGAGTACGCCGCGGGGGACGGGGAGGCGGAGCCCTATCCACTGCCGTTGAGGGAGGGAGTGCCCGCGGTGGCGGACTGGGAGCCGCTCGTCCGGGCGCTGCTGTCCGACCGGGAGCGAGGCGTCCCACCGCCGCTCATGGCCGCCCGGTTCCACACCGCGCTGGCCGTGCTCGCCGAGTCCATCGCGGTGCGCGTGGGCCTGCCGCGCGTGGTGCTCTCGGGCGGGTGCTTCCAGAACCTGCGGCTGCTGCGGGATGTCCAAACGCGGCTGCGCGCGCGGGGCTTCGAGGTCTTCTCTCCCCGGCAGTACCCCCCGAATGATGGAGGGCTGTCGCTGGGACAGGTCGCGGTCGCGGCTCGCTGGTGCTCGTAGCTCTATTTCTGCCACGACGAATCAGTGATCCGCAGAGCATCGTGTTCAAGGCGCTCGCCTGGCGCTTTGTTCTATGCCCGTTCAACTCCAAGCGAAGGTCCATCGAGGAAACCGAGGTGCCCGTTGTCATCGAACGTTTCGCCGGGCTGGGATGTCTGAGCGAGCGAAGTCAGATTCCCGGACTCATTGCCCTGGATGTACCTCCCTCCATCCGCTGGAGGGAGGTGAAGCGGTTGCTGGTCGAGGGCGAAGCCGAAGAGCGCTGGGATTACGAAGAGGCCTGTCTGCCCAACGAATCTTCACCTGGGGCTCGTGAGTGAGCAGAAGCGGCAGCATCCAGCTCAATAGCTCCCCGCGGCCACCTCCGGCGTCAGGGGAAGCTCGCGGCCATCGCGAGTCATGCGGAAGCTGCTCGAGTCCAAGCCTGGAACCGCCATTCTCGAAGGCTCTGTCGCAGCGGCGTTTATCGTTGATGCGTTCCGGTGGTTCAGCTCGCGCGGCGCCTCCGTGAGCTGGAGGTGCGCGCCCCACGTTCTACGGGTTGCGGCCCTGCGCTCCCCGGAGCAGTTCGAACGCGGTGTCCCATATTTGGGAATCCGATGCACCGCGCGGCGGCAGACGGTCGCGGGCGGGCCGGTCGTCCTCGTCCGGGGTCTCTGGATCGGCGCCCGCGTCGAGAAGCAGCCTCATCATCGGGATGTCCAGCCGCGATGCCGCAAGCCCGAGCGCAGTGTATCCGGCCTGCCCGCCCCATTCGTTGATCGTCCTGGTGGCCCCCGCGCCCAGGAGGAGAGCGGCGATGCCCAGATCGCCCACGCCCGCGCACGCCCGCAGCGGCGTGTCCCCTTCGCTGCTACGCACGTTGGGATCAGCCCCCGCCTTCAGGAGCGCTTCGACTGCCGCCTGCTGGCCTTCGAAGACCGCCACCAACAAGGGGGTCACGTCCCGCTCGGCGTTCCATGCGTTGACGTCCGCGCCGTGCTCGAGGAGCGCCATGAGCACGTCGAGCCCGCCTCTCTCTGCGAGTTCGTTGATGGCCACATGCAGCGGACGCAAACCCGGCCACTGTGCCTGCGGCTCGTTCGGATCGGCACCACCGGCCAGCAGCGCCTTGACCCGGGACGCATCGTGCTGTTCGATCGCCGCGAAGAGTTCTTTCGACATGGCTCATAGCTCCGCCATCGGATGACCAGGTTTCTGAATCTGCCACCGCTTCTCCGGGAGCTTTTTCTGAGCTTCAAGACGCTGCCGGATGCTGGAGCACGGCACCTTGGCCATCTTCCTGTCGTTCCATGCTCCGGGCGACTTCGGTTCGCGGGGTGGGACTGACTGGTTGAGCAGATCCTTCTCCTCTTGAAGCTCGTCGAGTCGGCTCATACATCACTCGTTGACGTCAACGAGTGCGTCATCCGGCGTCAGGGGAAGCTCACGTTTCCAATCTCGACGCCCAGGGTTCCCTGTCCATCCCAGAGGCCGAGCGTGAGCTTCCCGCGGGCTTCCCGCTCCGGCAGCTCCGTCTCCGCCACGACGAAGCCGCGATCCAGGGGCGCAAGGGGTTGCGGCTGCCACACGCCTGGCTGCGTCACCTCTTCACCGTCACGCGCCAGCGTGGCCTTCGCCGCCGTCCAGGGTTGCGCCCCCGGGTTCCTCAACCTCAGTGCCACGGCCACCCGGAACACGGGCTCGTCGCCCTCCGGCACGTCCGTGGTGTAGCGGTAGGCATAGACCGCCTCCACCTTGAGTGCGTTCACCGGAGACAGGGTGATGGACTTCGAGAGATCGCTGAACACGACCCCCTGGGTGCCCATCTCCATCCGGCCCCTGGCGAACAGCTGGGTGACGGGACCCTGGCCCTGGTCCTTCGCCTGAAGCCGCTGCAACTCCCGCGCGAGCCTTTCGTTCTCCTCGCGTGCCTCCCGGAGCTCTCGCTCCCAGGGCTCCTCCGGACGTCCGAAGCGGAAGACATCCACCTCCCGCGCGAGCCGGGCCGGGTGGACCACCAGCGCGAAGGTGGCGCTCGCGGGGGCGGCGTCCCCCTCGAAGTACACCGTCAACCTCAAGGGCTTCCCGCTCCGGGATTTCCTCCTGGGCACGAGCACGAGGGTCTCCTCGTCCTCGTCCACCCGACGGAACCGCTCGGCGTCCTCCAGCTCCACCCGGGCGATCCCGGAGTCGAAGACGAAGGTGGTGGAGAGCTCCGCGCTGATGCACACCTCGAGCGGCTCCCGGGAGGACTCCGCCGGCAACTCGATGGACCGCGCGGGCTCCTCACAGGCGTCCGGGTAGGAACGGCGGAGCGCGGTATCCGGCGACGAGGAGAGCAGCACGAGGGCGGCGGAGGGGAGGAGCATGGCTGCCTGGGGAGGGCGCGTCAGTCGAAGCGGCGGACTGGCAGCGCGATGATGTTGGTGGAGAACGCCTCGACCTCGCCGGGGGTGCTTCCTGGCCTCAGCTCGAGGCCGAGCGCCGTCGGTTCCCAGATCTCCGCGCAGATGGGGAAGGAGGTTCCCTGGGGCGTCCAGGCCCGGGTGAGGCGCGCGTAGGCGCGTCCTCGCGCGAAATGCAGCTTCCCGGTGAGCACGCTGTTGACGGGCAGCTTCCCCCAGGGGTCCGAGAGGATGGCCGAGATGTCGCCCTCGCGCACGGCGAGCCACCGGGGCTGGCCCTCGGTCTCCAGGTGGAGGCCGGGCCCTTTTTGGTTGAAGGGGTTGCGGTAGCGGAAGAAGTCACCGAGCGTCTGCGTCATGGCCTCCTGGGCGCCTGCCGGGCACGCCTCGGGTCCGGGAGGGGCCTTGGTCAGCTGGGCTCCCGCGCAGGCCATGTTCGTGACGGCCGCCGCTCCGGCGCACAGTCCGCGCAGGGTGGTGGTGCCCGTCCTGGCCGGCCGCGGGCTCTTGGGCGGAGGGGGGCTCTTCTGCTGTGTGTCTTTCACGGGGGTCTCGTCCTGGGAGGACGCCGCGGGGGAGGCGGCGGCCGCGGGGGTTGACTCCGGAAGTAGTGGAGCCGCGGCCGACCCAGTGTCAGGGGCCTTGGGGGCCCGCGCCATTTCGTGACTCGCGGATACCGCCGCCGCTAGGGCGAGGCCGGCACCCAGCGCCACGGCCAGCCACTTCCATGGCCGCGCCAGGCCTCGCTTCGGGCGCTCCCGGGCCGCCGCCCGTCCTCTTCTTCCCCGCCCGGAAGCGCCGCCTCCCTCCGCGAGCCTCACGGCGGGGGCGGGAGGTGTCTGCGGCCGCGTGGGCAGCTCCGGCCGGCGGATGCGCCGCCCGGGGGCCTCTCCCTCCCGGGCCGCCGCCACCTCCTCCCACTCGAAGACGTCCGCCTCCCACTTCGCGCGCCTCCCGAAGGTCACCGCCTCCATCAGCGCGTCGTGGACCTCGGCGCCGTCGCGGTAGCGTTCCTTCGGGTCCTTGGCCAGCATGCGCATCAGCACGCCGCTCAGCGCCCGGGGCATCCGCCGGTTGACGCTCCGGGGCACAGGCGCCCGTTGCGTGGCGATCGCCAGCACGAGCAGGTCTCCCAGCACCTCGGGCTTGAAGGGGTAGTGCCCCGTCGCCGCGCGGTACAGGCTCACCCCCAGCGCGTACAGGTCATCCGCGGCGCCCACCTCGTACGGCTCGCCCGAGTGCTTGCCCCGCTCCAGCCAGAAGCGCATGGCCTCGGGGCTGCGCAGGTGCGTGGTGCCCGGTGGCAGCGGGCCAGGGGTGAGCGGCTCGGCGCCCGCGTAGACGCCGATGCCGAAGTCCACCAGCACCGGCTCTCCGTCCGGCTCGCGGATGAGGATGTTGTCGGGCTTCACGTCCCGGTGCACCACGCCCCGGGCGTGGAGCGCTCCGAGCGTCAGGGCCAGCTTCGCCCCCGCCTCGGCGAGCTGGAGGAAGGAGGTGTTGCGCGTCTCGGGCCACTCGTCCAGGGGGAGGCCGGGCACCAGGTCCATGACATGGTAGAGGTGGCCCTCGACAGGATCCGGCCAGCGCCCATGGCCGTGGATGCGCACCACGTTGGGGTGGACGGCCTTGTCCATCAACAACACCACCTCCCGGCCGGCGCGGGCGTCTCCGGGGCGCAGTGCCAGCTTGAGGGCCAGCATGACGCCGGGGTGATGGATGTCCTCCACCCGGTAGGCGGCGCCATAGCCTCCCACGCCCAGCCGCTCCACTACGCGCCAGTGGCCCACCTCCGTGCCCGCGGGCAGGGCCTCGGGAAGCAGGGTGCGCGTCAAATCGGATTGCATGGGGGGCCATCCTCCCGGCAAGGGGGGTGACCTGGCAAGTCAGAAGGACGCGCGGCCCGGAATGACCTGGGAAGTCATTCGAAGGCCCCGGCACACTCTCTTCATGTCAGTGTCCGTCCTATGACGGAGGGCCGCCCCGGGGGCAGGTGGACTCGGGGAGGTTGGTGCAGGATGGGCGCATGTGTCTCGGCATTCCCGGTGAGGTGCTCACCACGGTGGAAGGCCCGCTGCGCATGGGCCGGGTGGCCTTCGGCAAGGTCATCAAGGAGGTGTGTCTGGCCTATGTCCCCGAGGCCGCTCCGGGTGACTTCGTCGTGGTGCACGCCGGCTTCGCCATCAGCCGCGTAGATCCCGAGGGCGCGCGGCGCGTCTTCGCCTACCTGGAGGAGCTCGGCGAGACGAACGAGGTGCGCGAGGAGGAGCCACCATGAGGTACGTGGACGAGTACCGCGGCGCGGACGAGGCCCGGCGGTATGCGCGGGCGCTCCAGTCCCTGGTGACGCGGCCCTGGACGCTCATGGAGGTGTGCGGCGGGCAGACGCACGCCATCGTCCGCTTCGGCATCGACCAACTCCTGCCGCCGGGCATCACGCTCCTGCACGGCCCTGGCTGCCCGGTGTGTGTCACGCCGGTGGAACTCTTGGACAAGGCCCTGGCCATCGCCTCGCGTCCCGGCGTGGTCTTCTGCTCGTTCGGCGACATGCTCCGGGTGCCGGGCTCGGGGAGGGATCTGCTGTCGGTGAAGGCCGCGGGCGGAGACGTGCGCATCGTCTACTCGCCCATGGACGCGCTGGCCCTGGCCGAGCGGCTGCCGGAGCGCGAGGTCGTCTTCTTCGCCGTGGGCTTCGAGACCACCGCGCCCGCGTGCGCCATGGCCGTCCACGAGGCGAGGCGGCGCGGGCTGCGCAACTTCTCCCTGCTGGTGGCGCACGTCCTGGTCCCCCCGGCGATGGAGGCCATCCTCGCGGCCCCCGGCCGGCGGGTGGACGCATTCCTGGCCGCGGGCCACGTGTGCACCATCATGGGCATGGAGGCCTACGAGCCCCTCGCCCGCGCGTACCGCGTGCCCATCGTCGCCACGGGCTTCGAGCCGTTGGACCTGTTGCAGGGCATCCACATGTGCGTGGCGCAGCTCGAGGCCGGGCGGGCCGAGGTGGAGAACCAGTACGCCCGCGCGGTCCGCACTGCGGGCAACGAGAGCGCCCGGGCCATGCTGTGCGAGGTGTTCGAGGTGGTGCCGAGGGCATGGCGTGGCATCGGCCCCATCCCGGCGAGCGGCCTGGGCCTTCGCGCCGCCTTCGCGGACTGGGACGCCGAGCGCAAGTTCGACGTGGTCTCCGTGGGAGGACGCGAGGACGCCGGGTGCCGGAGCGGTCTCGTGCTCCAGGGCCAGCTCAAGCCGCCCGAGTGCCCCGCCTTCGGTACCCGCTGCACTCCCGACACGCCCCTGGGCGCGACGATGGTGTCGTCCGAGGGCGCGTGTGCCGCCTACTACCGCTACCGGAGGTTCCAGCTCCCATGTCCGCCGACCTCGCCCTGAGCTGCCCCGTGCCGCTGCGGCGTCACACCACCGTGCAGCTCGCCCATGGTGGGGGAGGGCGCCTCATGCGCCAGCTGCTCGAGGACATCTTCCTGGAGGCCTTCCGCTCCCCAGCCCTCGCCGAGCGCCATGACGGCGCGGTGGTGCCGCTCGGAGGGCAGCGGCTGGCCTTCACCACGGACTCCTATGTGGTGACGCCCCGCTTCTTCCCGGGCGGGGACATCGGGAAGCTCGCCGTCCTCGGCACGGTGAACGACCTGGCCATGGCCGGCGCGAAACCCCTGTACCTGAGCGCGGGCTTCATCCTCGAGGAGGGGCTCCCGCTGGACGAGCTGCGCCGCGTGGTGGCCTCCATGCGTGAGGCCGCGCGGGAATGTGGGGTGGAGATCGTCACGGGTGACACCAAGGTGGTGGACAAGGGCAAGGCGGACGGGCTCTTCATCAACACCTCGGGCGTGGGCCGTGTCTCCGAGGGTGTGTCCGTCCACCCCCGGCGCGTGAGGCCTGGAGACGCGGTGCTCGTCTCGGGAGACGTGGGGCGGCACGGCATCGCGGTGCTCTCGGTGCGCGAGGGGCTCGCGTTCGAGACGCCCGTGGAGAGTGACTGTGCCTCGCTCGCTCCGCTGGTGGCGGCCCTCTTCGAGGCGGGTGTGGAGGTGCACTGCCTGCGCGATACCACGCGCGGGGGGCTGGCCACCGCGCTCAACGAGATCGCCCTCGATGCCGGGGTGGGCCTCGTGGTGGACGAGCCCGCCGTGCCGGTGGACGAGTCCGTGGCGGGCGCTTGTGAGCTGCTGGGATTGGATGCGCTCTATGTGGCGTGCGAGGGCCGCATGGTGGCCTTCGTCCCCGAGCCCCAGGCGGAGCGGGCCCTGGAGGCGCTGCGCCGTCATCCGGTCGGGGCCGGGGCGGCGTGCATCGGCCGCGTCACCGAAGGGCCCGCGGGCATGGTCTCCCTGAGGACGCGGCTCGGCGGACAGCGGTTGTTGGACCTGCTCTCCGGGGAGCAGCTCCCGCGCATCTGTTGAGATCGATCGCGCTTCAATGTGCGGGAGCAGGCTCGCCGCTGTCCCGCTCCCGTACCTGTACGCCACCGAGCCCCTCGCGCAGCCAGCGCAGCAGATCGATGTACGAGAGAATCCCCAACAACCGCCGGTCCTCGTCCACCACCGGAATCGCGCCCACCTGCTCGTCGGTGAAGAGCTCCAGGGCCCGGGCCAGCGGTGTCCCGGAGCGCAGGAAGAGCGGGTCCGCCGTCATCACCTCGCCCAGCCGCTCCTCCAGCACCTCTTGAGCGGCACGGGGCCACTCCCGGGCCGTCCCCCCCAGCCGCTGGCGCAGGTCGCGCTCGGAGATGATGCCCACCAGCCGATCTCCTTCCTCCACCACCGGCAGGTGCCTCACGCCCGCGTAGATGAGCGTCCAGGCCGCCTCGTCCAGCCTCGCATCCGGTCCGAGCGCGAGCGGCGCGGGTGTCATCAGCTCATCGATGGGCAGCTCCCACAGCTCGCCCTGTGGGGACACCTGCTCGCCCGCCATGGCGGAGAGCAGATCTCCATCGGTCAGGATGCCCACCATGCACCCGCTCGCATCGACCACCACGAGCGAGTGGAGGCGGGCTTCCCGCATCGCCCGCGCGGCCGCGGGAAGCTCCTCGTTCTCGGAGATGCTCTCCACCGGACTGGACATCAGGTTCCTCACCCGGACCCAGTGCTCCCTCCCGGTGTGGAGCGCCTCCTCGAGCACATCCATTCGCGTCAGCATGCCGATGGGCCGGCCGTTCGCACCGACGACGGGAAGGTGCTGGACCTGGCGGAACTTCCTGAGCAGCGCCTCCAGCGGCAGCTCCTCGCTCGCCCGGAGGGTGGACACCTTCCGGCTCATCGCGTCGCGCACGCGCAGCCGCGCCGCCAGTGGGGCGCTGCCATGCTCTCCGGGCCCGGGAATGCCGGCGGTGGGCTCGTGGGACTCCGGCCGGTCCGTGCCGGCTCCGGACGGGTCTGGCTTGTGTTGCTCCATGGTGCCCCTCCTTTCTCGAGGCCCGGGCTCAACCCTCGACCCGCCTCATGGGCACGAGGCCGCGCAGTAGCCGGTTCCTTCCGAGAGAAGCATGTGCATCGCGCGGGGGTTCGTGCTCCCGGGTCAGCCGCCACCCGAGGTAGCCGCCCAGCGTGCCCCGCACGAGCGCAGGGGGAATCACTGCCGGGGCTGATGGATTTGCGGCACCGGTACCGCCCCGGTGGGCCATGGACGGGCGGCACCCCGCTCCCCACTGTGAGGGGATTGGGGAGGCGCGTCGCCATGGGCATGCCAGCTCCGGCAGCCAGCCAGGCCGTCCTCGAGGCGCGTGGCCTCACCAAGGTGTACCGGACGGGCGAGGTGGAGGTGCACGCGCTGCGAGGCGTGGACCTGGACCTGTACCCGGGTGAGTTTGTCGTCCTGCTCGGGCCCTCGGGCAGCGGCAAGTCCACGCTCCTCAACATCCTCGGGGGGCTGGACGTGCCCACCGCGGGCGACATCCACTACCGGGACCATGACCTGGCCCGGGCCAGCGAGCGCGAGCTCACCCGCTACCGGCGCGAGCACGTGGGCTTCGTCTTCCAGTTCTACAACCTCATCCCCAGCCTCACCGCCCGCGAGAACGTGGCGCTGGTGACGGAGATCTCCGGCGAGCCCATGCGGCCGGAGGAGGCGCTCGGGCTGGTGGGGCTCGGGCCGCGGATGGACCACTTCCCCGCGCAGCTCTCCGGAGGCGAGCAGCAGCGGGTGGCCATCGCGCGCGCGGTGGCCAAGCGTCCGGAGCTGCTCCTGTGCGACGAGCCCACCGGCGCGCTGGACTACGTCACCGGCAAGCTCGTCCTGGAGACGCTCGCGCGCGTCAACACCGAGCTGGGCACCACCACCGCTGTCATCACCCACAACGCGGCCATCGCGGGCATGGCGGACCGGGTCATCTCCATCGCGGACGGGCGCATCGTCCGGATCGACTCCAACCCGCACAAGCTGCGTCCCGACGAGCTGCGCTGGTGAGCCCGGCTACGCCGGGACGGTGCGGCGGGGGACCTTCCGGCGGGGAGGCTTCTCGGGACGGGGAGCCTCGGGTTGGCCGCCGCGTCCGTGCTTCGACCACACGTCGGTCATCAAGGCGAGCACCAGTCCCACGATGGGCCAGAGCGTCCATTGCCCGCCGAACCAGTGCTGCACGGCCGAGTACCAGAGCAGCGTGGTGGGCAGGAAGATGAAGCCGAGGATCGGCCAGAGCAGCGTGTCGAACATGCCCCGGAACCAGCCGGTGAAGAACCACAGCACGAGCATCAACAGGCGTGGGATGGCGAGCGCGAAGATCGCAAACAGGACGGGCATGTCCGCCTCCAGTCTCGAAGGTGGGGAAGGACCAGCCGCCTGCCAGCCGCCGGATGAGGCGGGGCTTCCTCGGGAGCCCGCCAGGAGAGGGCGCGTGCTTCCGCCCGGACCGCCTGCTCAACCCGCGGCGTAGCGGCGGAAGAACCAGCGCTTGAGGAGCTCGGCCGACAGCAGGTAGCCCACGACCAGCACCGCGAGCGCTCCCAGCAGCGCGGGAGGCGGGGGCTCGAAGCCGAACCAGGCGCCCAGGGGCGTGAAGGGTAACACGTTGGCCACCAGCGCCGCTCCCAGCGAGCTGGCCACCAGCCACCGCGAGGGACGGCTGCGCAAGGGATTGCGGCGGGTGCGGATGATGAAGATGACCAGTACCTGCGTGGTGAGCGACTCCATGAACCAGCCGGTCTGGAAGAGCGCGGCCTCCGCGTGGAAGAAGAGCAGCAGCACGCCGAAGGTGGCCGCGTCGAACAGCGAGCTGAGCGTGCCGAGCACCGCCATGAAAAGCCGGACGAAGCGCAGATCCCACCGGGTGGGCCGCTCCAGCTGCTCCGGATCCACCTCGTCCAGGGGGATGGCCAGCTCCGACACGTCGTAGAGGAGGTTGTTGAGCAGGATTTGAATGGGGCGCATGGGGAGGAAGGGCAGCAGCACCGACGCCCCGGCCATGCTCAGCATGTTGCCGAAGTTGGAGCTGGTCCCCATGCGGATGTACTTCATCACGTTGCCGAAGGAGCGCCGGCCCTCGAGGACGCCGTCGTAGAGCACGGCCAGGTCATGGCGCAGCAGCAGCAGGTCCGCCGCCTCGCGGGCCACGTCCACCGCGCTGTCCACCGAGATGCCCACGTCCGCCGCGTGCAGCGAGGGTGCGTCGTTGATGCCGTCCCCCAGGTAGCCCACCACGTGACCGCGCCGGCGCAGCGCGCGGATGACGCGGCTCTTCTGCCCCGGAGAGACACGGGCGAAGAGCGTGGTGCGCGCGGCGCGAATCTGGAGCGCGGGGTCGTCCAGCGTCCCCACCTCCGCGCCGGTGAGCACCCCCTCCACCTCCAGCCCGAGCTGCCGGCAGACGTGGAGCGCCACCCGCTCGTTGTCGCCCGTCACCACCTTCACCTTCACCCCCGAGCGGATGAGGGCCTGCAACGCGGGCCGCGCGCTCTCCTTGGGCGGATCCAGGAAGGAGGCGAAGCCCGCGAACACCAGCTCCGTCTCGTCCCCCAGGTGGGCCACCTGCATGTCCGGGGACTCCTCGCGCCAGGCCACCGCCAGCACCCGGAAGCCCTCCGCGCCCAGGGCCTCGAAGCGCGCCAGCACCCGCTTCCGGGCCTCCGCGTCCAGCGCGTGCGGCACCCCGTCCAGCTCGTACCGGGTACAGCAGGCGAGCACGTCCTCGGGCGCCCCCTTCACCACCAGCACCCGGCGGCCCTCGTTCTCCAGCAGCACGGACACCCGCCGGCGCTCGAAGTCGAAGGGCACCTCGTCCACCTTCTTCCAGCCCCCGGCCTCCACCTCCGTATGGGCGAGGATGGCCTCGTCCATGGGGCTGCGCAGCCCGGACTCGAAGTGGCTGTTGAGCCAGGCCCACCGCAGCACCTGCTCGCTCTCGCGCCCCGCGGCGTCCTCGTGCCGCTCCAGGCGGATGCGGGCCTCGGTGAGGGTGCCCGTCTTGTCCGTGCACAGCACGTCCATGCTGCCCAGGTCGTGCACCGCGCTCAGCCGCTTGACGATGACCTGCCGCGCCGCCATCCGCATCGCCCCGCGCGAGAGCGTCACCGAGAGGACCATGGGCAGCAACTCCGGCGTCAGCCCCACCGCCAGCGCCACCGCGAAGAGGAAGGACTCCAGGAGCGGCCGGTGCGCCTGGACGGCCACCAGCAGCACGAAGAGCACCAGCAGCACCGTCAGCCGCATCAGCATCAGGCCGAAGTGGCGGGTGTCCCGCTCGAAGGTGGTGGAGGGCACGGGCTCGGCGAGCGCGTGGGCGATGTCCCCCACCGTGGTGCGCGCCCCCGTGGCGAAGACGAGCGCCCGCGCCGTGCCGCTGATGATGGAGGTGCCCATGAAGACGGCGTTGCGCGCCTCGGAGGGCTCCGTCCCCGCGGGGGCCTCTCCCGGCTGCTTCTCCACCGGGTAGGGCTCGCCGGTGAGCAGGGTCTGGTTGACGAACAGATCCCTCGCCTCCAGCAGCCGGGCATCCGCCGGCACCAGGCTGCCCGCCGACAGCAGCACCACGTCGCCCGGGACGAGCTCCCGGGCTGGCACCTCCCGCTCGGCGCCGTCCCGGAGCACGGTGGCCTTCAGGGCCACGGAGCTGCGCAGCCGCTCCGCCGCGCTGTCCGCGCGCCGCTCCTGGACGAAGTCCAGCGTCACGCTCATCAGGACGATGCCCGCGATGATGGCGGAGCTCGTCAGTTCATGCGTGAGGAACGACACCCCGCTGGCCACCAGCAGCACCAGCACCAGCGGATTGGCGAAGCGCCGGAGGAACTCCATCCAGGCCGGGCGCCGGGCGCGCTGCTCCGGGGTGTTGGGCCCGTACCGCGCGAGCCGCTCCGTGGCCTCGGCCCCCGGCAGGCCCTCGGACGAGCACGCCAGCCGCGACAGCAAGGCCTCCCGCGTCCCGCACCAGGCCGGCGGCTCCTCCCGGTGCTCCGTGAGGTTCCGGTGCTTCATACCCCGGCGGGGAGAACGCCGCTCTCGGGCCGGGGCTCGCGCCGGTGCTCCGCCAGGGCTTCCGCCCGCCGTTTGATGCCGCGCAGCATCCGCCGCTCCATCACGAAGTGACCGGGCTCGATGAAGAGCGTGACGAGCGGCTCTCCGGGCCTCCAGGAGTAGATGGAGCGGAGCCGGACGACCAGGCGCGTGGTTCCGTCGTCACGCGGGTAGAGCCCGAGTGACCAGGTGAGCTCCGTGTCCTGGGGCCCGTCCGCAGGCGGGCCGATGACCAGGAAGCGCGGGGGCTCCACGGCCCGCACTGGCATGGCGTACCCGGGCGCCGCCGGAATCTCGTCGCCGGGCGCGAGCCGCTGGAACTCGGGGAGGATCCGATCCGAGCTGGTGATGCCCAGCCCCATCAGCTTCTCGAGCCAGTCGTAGCTGTAGAAGCCACCCCGCCCCCTGCCGAGCTGGACCAGCCAGGGCCAGATGTCCTCCGGCGTGGCGTGGAGGGTGATGGCCCGGGTGGACGAGAACGTGGGCTCGTCAATCACCTCGTCTCCGGGCATGGGACGCGCCACCTCCTCGTCCGTCGCTCCCCACCGCACGTGCCAGGGCCGCAGGAGGAAGCGGTACACCACCACGCCCCCGGCCCCCACGGCCGCCAGCCCACCCAGGAGCCCAAGCCACCGCTTCTTCATGGCACACCTCCCTGGCCGGAAGGTGCGCTCCGTCCGCGGTGGGAGCATCCGCCCCCAGGTCCCGCTCCAGTGCTCAGTGCCTGGCAGCGGGGGGGCCGTCCCGCCGGTCACGCGTGATGCGTGGGATGTTCCTCGGCCGGACTCGCGGTGGGGATCGTGAAGAAGAAGGTGCTCCCCCTTCCAGGGCTGCTCTCGACCCAGATGTGTCCACCGTGGGCGTCAACGAGCCCCTTCACGATGGCGAGTCCCAGGCCGGCCCCCAGCTTCTTTCCCGTGGAGGCCTGCCAGAAGGGCTCGAAGAGGTGGGGCAGGTCCTCCCTGTCGATTCCGGAGCCCGTGTCGCTCACCGAGAACCGCATCATGCTCCCCGCTGGCTCGGCCCGAAGGGAAATCCGCCCCCCCACGGGCGTGAACTTGAGCGCGTTGCCGAGCAGGTTCGAGAGGATCTGCAGCACCCGGTCGCGGTCGGCGAAGACCGCGGGGGCGTCTTCCGGGACGGTGGCCGTGAGCTGGATGGACTTCTCCTCCGCGAGCGAGCGATGCAGCTCGGCGGCCTCCTTGACGAGGGGCGCGGTCCGCTCCGGTCCGCGGTCCACCGAGAGGCGGCCGGCCTCCATCCGGGCGACGTCCAGCAGGTCCTGGATGAGCCGGTTTGCCCGGTCGACCGCCTTCCGGATGGACTCGAGCGGCTTCGTGTCGGTGGCCCTCTTCTCGGGCGGACACTTCAGCAGCACGCCGGTGCTCAGGGAGATGACGTTCAGGGGGGTGCGCAGGTCGTGGGCGACGATCCGGAGGACCTCGTCGCGAGTGCGTGTCGCCTGCTCGGATTGCTCGTGGAGGCGGGCATTGTCGATCGCGAGCGCGGCGCGGCGGGCCAGCTCTTCGGCCAGGGCGAGGTCCCGGGGACCGTAACGGCGTCCTGATTCGGACGCCGTGAGGATGACCGCGCCCAGGATGCGCTCGCGAGCGAGGAGGGGCACGACGATGCCCGAGCGGGGCTCGAGGCGCTGGAGCAGTTCCAGGTGACGCGCGTCCTCCGCCGTCGCCTCGAGCACCGCTTCAGGAATCTCCGGGAGGAGCGCCGGCTGTCCTGTCCGGAGGACGCGGGCGACGATGTAGCCTTGGCGGGACGGGTCATGAGGATAGTCGGTGAGCATCTCGCGCAGGACCCGCGACTTCTCGGGAGAGGCCGCCATGCTCTCCACCCACCGCACCCGCCCATCGTCACCGAGCAGATCGATCACGCACCAGTCCGCCAGCGCGGGGACGCTCAACCCCGCGACGGTGGCGAGGGTGGTCTGGGGCTCGAGCGAAGCCGCGAGCCGTGGACCCGCCTCGGCCAGGAAGCGCCACGCCCGCTCGAGCTGCTTGCGCTCGGAGATGTCCTGGATCTGCGCGATGAAGTAGAGCGGCTCACCCCGGGAGTCGCTCACCATCGAGCCCGTCAGTAGGATGGTCACGAGGTGGCCATCCTTGTGGATGTAGCGCTTCTCCAGCTGGTAGGAGCTGATCTCTCCCTGGCGCAGGCGGCGCGCGTTCGCCAGGTCCAGCTCCAGATCCTCGGGCCAGGTGATGTCCTGGAACGTCTTGGTGAGGAGCTCCTTCTGCGAGTAGCCGACGATCCCGCACAGCGAGCCGTTCACGTTGAGGAACAGCCCGTCCAGACCGACGAGGGCCATTCCGATCGGGGCATCCTCGAACGCGGTCCGGAAGCGCTCCTCACTGATGCGGAGTCCTTCCTCCGCGTGCCTGCGCGCGGTGATGTCGCGCAAGGTGACGGTGAGGAACCTCGTCCCCTCCACCTCCAGCTTCGAGATGGTGGCCTCCGCGGGGAACTCCTCGCCACTCTTGCGCCGGCCGAGGATGGGCAGCCGCTCTCCCATCTGACGGACCGTCCACCCGTGGGCCGCGAAGTCCCGGACGTATTGGTTGTGACGGGCCTGGAACCGCTCGGGGAGGAGCAGGTCCAAGGGACGGCCCAGGGCTTCGCTCGCGGAGTAGCCGAAGATGCGTTCCGCCCCCACGTTGAAGAGGGTGATCCTCTGCTCCGGGTCGATCGAGATGATGGCATCGGCCGCGTTGGAGACGATGCCGGCGAAGCGGGCCTCCGACAGACGGAGCGACTGCTCCATGGACCGCTGCTGCGCGGCCAGCCGGGAGAGGGCGTTCGCATTCCGCGCGATCACGAGCAGGAAGGCCGCCATGGTGATGAGCACGAAGACCGAGACCCCGAAGGTGGTCCCGTAGAGCCCCAGCCGCTGACCCAGGAGCCGGACTCCGCCCACCACCAGGGGGGTGAGGATGGCCGCTGGGAGAAGCCGGCGGGCCATCAGGCCCCCCACGTCGTTCCGGAGGAGCACCCCTGTCAGCCCGCGCTCCGGATGGACGGCCAGGATGCCGAGCGACAACAGCAGGAAGAGGAGCGCGGAGTGGACCGCGATGGGCGTGTGGGGCGGCAGGGTGGAGATGAGCCGCTCGGGATTGAACAGACTCTCCTCCAGGTACACGTAGCCCATGAGGGCCTGAGAGGAGAGGAGCATGACGGCCAGGGCCAGGAGCCGGGCGGGGTGCCACCCCCGGCGTGTCCTGACATGCAGGAGCAGGAGCGCCAGTCCCGTGAGACAGAAGCTCAGCGCGCTCATGGGCGAGGGCCGTCCCGGGAGCTCCGGGACCATGCGCTGGACGGTTTCGCTGAAGAGGAGGAGATCGATTCCGAGGTCGGCCCCGAAGAGGTATTCGGAGAGGATCAGTCCGCCCAACAGCACGGTCACGAGCGCCAAGGCCTGACCTGTCCTGCGCCGCCACCGGTCCGCCGCTTCGTCATGGAGCAGCCAGAGCGCGGTGCCGCTCAGGACGAAGCCCATCGCGGTGTTCGGCATCATGATGCCCGCGCCCGGCAGGGGAACGACCCGGATGAGACTCCTGCTGCCCAGGGCCCAGCCGAGCAGATCGAGCGACGCCACCAGAACGGCGAGCCCACTCGCGGCTAGCACCAGCCGTGCGAGCACCTGCTCGAGTCGACGGAGAGAATCGCTCTGAGGCGGCGTCGTCATGAGACTGGAGTAATCATGGAAGGGCCTGGGGGTCGTGCTCACCGCTGCCGGTGATGCAGGCGGCCATGCGGACCGGCACCGGAGGGCCTCTGGACGCGGGCCGGGACGGCTCCCCAATCTTGAAGGTGGAGGAGCACGCCATGGCCGACCCCCAGAATGACAACCAGGCATACGAGCGCGCGCACAAGCGCGTCGTGGCGCTACGCGATTTCTACATGCACCTCATGTGGTACGTCGCGTTGAGCCTTGGCCTGTTCGCCATCGACATGCTGACCCCCGGCGGACCCTGGTTCTTCTGGCCGGTCGTCGGCTGGGGAATCTTCGTGCTGGTCCATGGCGTCTCCCTCGTGCTGGAAGGGTCCGTCCTCAGTGACAAGTGGGAGGAGCGCAAGACCCGCCAGTTCATGGAGAAGGACAGGGAGCGCCTGGGCGGTCCTCCACGGCCACCCCGGCCCCTGGCACCCTGACACCGCGAGGCCTTCATGAGAGTCCTGGTGACGTATGGTTCCAAGAGGGGTGGCACCGCGGGCATCGCGGAGCGCATCGCGCGGACGCTCGTCGAGCGGGGATTCCAGGCCGACGCGCGGCCGTCCTCCGAGGTGGAGTCGGTGGACGCGTACGACGCCGTCGTGGTGGGGGGCGCGCTGTACTCGTCGCGCTGGCATCGGGCCGCCCGCCGGTTCATCAAGCACCACAGCGAGGCGTTGCGAACCCGGCCGGTATGGCTGTTCAGCAGCGGGCCGCTCGATGATTCGGCCGCCGGGGGGGACATACCGCCGGTGGAGCAGGTCCAGCGGTTGATGGAGCGGATCGGGGCTCGGGGTCACATCACCTTTGGAGGACGCCTGCTGCCGGACGCGAAGGGATTCATCGCCAGCAAGATGGCGCGCCATCGTGCGGGTGACTGGCGCGACCCGAGACTCATCCAGGCCTGGGCGGAGGGGCTCGCCGATGCGCTCCGCTCCGTCGAGGCGGGCGCGCGCCCGGGCGGTGCTCCGGAAGTGACGGCTGGACTGCATTGAGTCCAGACCTCCGGGTCATGGCCAGGGGCCTGGGGAACGCCAGACCTTGGGCCTCCCATGCCCCTGCCTTCCGCTGCCCTGGGCCGTGACGCCGGCTCAGACCAGCCGGGGCTTCGCGGGCTCCGGCGGCTGTAGAAGCCGCAAGAGCACGCGCCCGTGGATGGCGCCGACGGCCACGCCCGTGACGCCGCACACCAGGTACAGCGCGAGCGCCACGAGCACGAAGGGCCCGTCCCACGGCACGAGATCCATGCCCATGAAGATGAGGGGCATTCCAGCGGCCCAGGCCAGTGCGTTGGCCCAGAGCCAGCGGCCCGCGCCCGTCACGAGGCCGCGCAGCACCGTCCATTGGGCGAGCCCGAGGATCGGCCCGGTGACGAGCCCCAGCGCCATGGCCAGTCCGTACTGAACCAGCACCCCCGGCTCCTCGGGGGCCGGGCCCGGTGACGCGGTGGAGCCGAGCGCCATGACCGTGCTCGGCACCATTCCGAGCAGCCATGCCAGTCCGGCACCGGCGGCGGTCGCGAGGATCCACGTCCCCCGGCGCAGCTCCGGGCGCCGCTGACGGAGGACCCGCTCCTGGAGCAGCCCCACGACCACGCCCTCGAGCAGGATGCCCAGGAGGACCGCGACGAGCGCTCCTCCGAGGATGGCCGCCACGCCCGTCACCTGCTCGAGGTGGGGCGCCACCAGCCGCCCGGCGACGAAGGTCGTTCCCAATCCGGCCGCTTCGGCCTGGCCGTTCGCGATGATCCATCGCCGGTAGAACGCGGTGTCAGGGGCTTGCATGCAGCTCGGAGGGAGGCAGGGGAGCGCTCAGTGGATGGGCCCAACGCTCGGCGCGCTCCTTCACGCCCAGCAGCCACTTGCGCTCCATGATGAGCTGGCCGATGTCGAGGAAGGACAGGATGAGCAGCATGTTCCGCGTCGAGTTGAACCGGGTGCGGCACCGGGAGACCAGCCGTGTGGAGTGCGCATCGAGCGGGTAGAGCGCCATGGACCAGGTGGCCTCCCCCCACGGGGCCGGCGTGGAGCCTCCCAGCACCAGGGCGCGCTGGGGCTCGAGGAGCTTCACCTGCATGACGTAGTCGTCCTGGGGCTCCACCGCGAGCGGATCTCCCACCTTCAACCGCTGGAACTCGGGGAGGATGCGGTCCGCGTTCTCCAGCCGCATGCCCAGCAGCCGCTCGATCCACACGTAGCTGTAGAAGCCGCCGCGACCCTCGCCCATCTGCACCAGCCAGGGCCAGATCTGCTCCGGCCGCGCCTGGATGGTGATGGCCCGCGTCGTCACGTACTGGGGCTCCCGCACGAGGCCGTCCCCTGGCATCGCGCGGGTGCCTTCCTCGCCGGTCGCGCCCCACCGCAGGTGCCACGGCCGCAGCAGCTTCAGGTACGCCAGCGCCGCCACTCCCGCGGCCGCCACCCCGCCAGCCACCCAGGTCATCGGGCTTCGTCTCATGTGCACTCCCTCGTCCGAACGATGCGTCCGTTCCGGTCCCGCCGTAACGCCTGGCGGGACGAGCGCGAACGCCAGCGCTGGACGGAGCCGGTTGGTTGCCCCTCCCTGGAAGGCAGGCGCTCCGTGCACCGGTTGCGCCGGATGCCCCTTCCAGGCGCACGGGTTGCGCGGGATGACAGCGCCCGCCCCCGGCAGCACCGTTGGAACGAAGACTGCTAGGGCGCCAGGAAGGGAGGGCTCATGGACTCGCAGGACTGGCAGCGGCGTTACGCGGACAAGGTGGTGACGGCGGAGGAGGCCATCCGGTTGATCCGTCCCGGGCGGCGCATCCTCATCGGCTCGGGGGCCGCCGAGCCCGTGAGCCTGGTCCAGGCCCTCGTGGAGCGCGGCGAGCACCTGGCCGACAACGAGGTGGTGCACCTGATGACCCTGGGCCCGGCTCCCTATGTGGAGCCCGAGTACCAGCACCGCTTCCGGCACATCGCCTTCTTCATCGGCGCCAACACGCGCAAGGCGGTCCAGGAGGGCCGGGCGGACTTCATGCCCGTGTTCCTCTCGGAGATTCCCGAGCTCATCCGGAGCAACCGCGTCCGGGTGGACGTGACCCTGCTCCAGGTGAGCCCGCCGGACGCGCACGGGTACGTGAGCCTGGGCGTCTCGGTGGACGTGGTGCGCTCGGCGGTGGAGGCGGCGTCGCTGCTCATCGCCGAGGTCAACCCGCGCATGCCGCGCACCCATGGGGACTCGTTCGTCCACGTGAGCCGCCTGCACCGGCTGGTCCCGGTGGACCAACCGCTCCTGGAGCGGCCCCACGAGGCGCAGGACGAGGTGTCACGGGAGATTGGCGGTCACATCGCGCGGCTGATTCCCGACGGGGCCACGCTGCAACTGGGCATCGGGAGGATTCCGGACGCGGTGCTGGCGCAACTCACGGGGCACCAGGAGCTCGGGCTGCACACGGAGATGATGTCCGACGGGGTGATGCACCTGGTGGAGGCGGGCGTCATCACCGGGCGCAGGAAGACGCTGCTGCCGGGCAAGCTGGTGACGTCCTTCATCATGGGCACCCGGAAGCTGTACGAGTGGGCGCACGACCACCCCGCCATCGAGATGCGGCCGAGCGACTTCACCAACGACCCGGGCGTGATAGCGCAGAACGAGCGGATGGTGGCCATCAACGGCGCGCTGGCGGTGGACCTCACCGGGCAGGTGGCGGCGGACACGCTGGGCGGGTGCTTCTTCTCGGGGATTGGCGGGCAGGTGGACTTCATCCGGGGCGCGGCGCGCAGCCGGGGAGGCCGGCCCATCATCGCCCTGCCCGCGACGGCGAAGGGCGGCACGGTGAGCCGGATTCAAGTGGCGCTGGAGGCGGGCACGGGCGTGGTGACGAGCCGCGGCGACGTGCACTACGTGGTGACGGAGTACGGGGTGGCGGACCTGTGGGGGAAGAACATCCGCGAGCGGGCCAAGGCGCTCATCCACATCGCCCACCCGGACTTCCGCGCGGAGTTGATGGCGGCGGCCAAGGCGCGGCACTGGGTGCTGCCGGACCAGGTGGTGCCCCGGGCGCGCTACCCGTGGACGGAGGAGCGGGTGGAGCGCATCCTCTCCGGGCAGGAACTGCTCATCCGTCCCGCGCGCATCACCGACGAGCGGGCGCTGCAGGATCTGCTGTACGGGCTGAGCGACGACAGCACGTACCGGCGCTTCATGTGCTTCAAGAAGCAGCACCCCCA
Organism: Archangium gephyra; assembly: GCF_042230915.1. Classification (GTDB taxonomy): domain Bacteria; phylum Myxococcota; class Myxococcia; order Myxococcales; family Myxococcaceae; genus Archangium; species Archangium gephyra_B. The sequence continues at coordinate 4,255,601 of NZ_CP102578.1, forward strand.
CGAGGAGGTGCAGGAGCTCGTCAATCCGGACTACGAGCAGAACATGGCGCTGGTGGCGTGCGTGCCGGGCACGGACGAACTGGTGGGCGTGGTGCGCTACGACGTGGTGGCCGCGACGGGGCTGGGGGACGTGGCCTTCGTGGTGCGAGACGACTGGCAGGGCAGGGGCGTGGGCACGGCGCTGATGAGGCGCATCCGCGAGGCGGCTCGGGCCCGGGGACTGCCGGGCTTCCAGGCCGACGTGCTGGTGTCCAACAAGCCCATGCTCGACGTCTTCCACGAGAGCGGGCTCTCCGTGCAGGCCCGCCTGGAGGGCAGCAGCTATCACCTGGAGCTGCTCTTCCCCGAGGGCCAGCGCGCTCACCTGGCGGCCCAGCTCACATGAGCTGGACGCGCCGTCAGAAGGAGGTCCCCGCCTCCAGGAAGGTGAGGTGCCAGGCGAGGCCACGGCCCGGCCAGTCCGTGCCCACGCCGACGCCGAGCTCGAACAGCGAGAGCTGTGTCCCGGCGTGCGTGAAGCGCAGGGGCGCGAGCTGCAGTCCCACGGTGAGGGCAGGGCCCTCCACGGGCGTGGAGCGGGTGGGAGTCATGAAGCGCATACCCTGGCCCGCCAGCCCCGAGAGCATCACCAGCGCCGCCGGAGTCCACGTCCCGCTCCGCTGGATGCCCGCTCCCGCGCGCAGCTCCACCACCTTGCCGAGCGCCATCAGGTAGCTGGCATCCGCCTGGAGGATGAACCGGTCGTACAGGGTGTCACGCACTCCGAGCCCGCCACCGACGCCGCCGAGGGTGCGCGCATCGGAGAGGTAGAGGCTCATCCCCGAGTGCACATAGGCGGTGATGCGGTGGACGGAGGGCTCCGCGCTGACGGCGGGCGCCGAGGCCTCCTGGGCGCCGGCCATGGACCCGAGCAGCAGTCCGGACAGCAGTGCGGCCATGAATCCCGAGCGTGGCGTTCTCATTGCGGCCCTCCTGCCCAGGTGGCCAGACCCACCGCGGAGACCTGCACGGCCCGGCGGAAGTAATCGGGGGCCAGCGTCTCCGGCTTGTCCGACTCCTGGTGGTAGTTCGGGTTGCGGAGGTTGGCCGTGTCGGTGAGGAAGAGCGCCTTGTGCCCTCCGTACCAGAAGGCCGCGTGGTCGCTGCGGATCAGGCTCGCGCTGACGGAGACGGAGGTGGTGCCATCGCCCGGGGCGATGACGGACACCAGCTTCATGAATTGCAGGTGCTCGTTGAGCTGGTGGAGATCCGTGGCCAGGTCGATCGAGTGGTCGTTGCCGATGATGGCGAGGAAGTCTCCGGTGTCGGGAGCGGGCAGGCCGGGCATGGAGCCTTGCGAGCCGGGTCTCGTGTCGTAGTAGCCGATGCAGTCGAAGATGATGACGCCCGCCAGCTTCTCCTCGCCGAGCTCGTCCACGTAGTGGCCGCTGCCGATCATGCCGGGCTCCTCGAGATCGAAGCCCACGAAGCGGATGGTCCGCTCGAAGCGGTACTGGGAGAGGACACGGGCCAGCTCCAGCACTCCCGCCACGCCCGTCGAGTTGTCGTCCGCGCCAACGTAGTGCGCATCGAAGTGGGCCCCCACCAGGACGATCTCCTCGGGATGGGTGGTGCCCGGCAGATCGGCCAGCAGGTTGGTGAAGGTCAGCTCTCCGCGCTGGCCCTCCTGGGTGCGCACCTGGAGCCCCACCGCCTCGAGGCGGGACTTCATCAGATCGCGCGCCCGATCCCGGGTCATGTAACAGGCGGGGGCGTACTGATCGCGCTGCACCTGCGTGCAGCTCAGCGGCGTGTCCTCCTGATGGCTGCCGGTGAGCGCCCGGACGTGGCCCATCAGCTGCTCGGCCTCCACCTGCCCGGCGAGCGTGGAGAGCCGGGCGAGCTGCTCCTCCGAGAACTTCGAGGTGGGGGCACACGCGGTGGCCAGCAGCAGGCCCGCGGCGGCGAGGGTCTTCTTCATAGCCAACCTCCGAGGCTCAGCAGCCCCAGCTGGACGCGGACGCTGGTGTCCCGCGGGCCGAGGCCGGTGCCGAGGTTGAGCTGGAGCGCGCTCAACTGGACGCGGCCCAGTTGGAAGCGCACGGGGCTGAGCGTGAAGGCCCCGTAGGCCGGGCCGAGGGTCGCGTCCTCATACCCCTCGAGCCGGTTGTGGGGATACACGAAGTTGTAGAAGCGCTGGTTGAGGCCCGTCAGTCCCAGCTCGAGGCCCGCGGCGGGCCGCCAGATGCCCAGCTTCGCGCCGAGCTGCGCCTGGAGGAAGGCCTCCAGCGGCAGCTGCCCCTGGGCTGCGGGCCAGCCCAACCGCAGACCGCCACCGAGCTGCACGGCGCTCCAGGGGCCCTCCTCGGCCATGAGCCGCAGACCCTTCAGCTCCACCATCATCACGTTCGGCGAGGTGCGGAACGTGCCCAGTTGAATCAGGGTGGACACCCCCGCCGACAGCTCGTTGCGGGGAGCGGCGGGGGCGGCGGTGGCCAGCAGCAGGGACGCCGCCAACAACAGGTTTCGCGTGCGCATGTCTTTTCAGGCTTCCAGCAGCAGATCCTTGGGACCGCACAGCCGCTCCGCCATGACGCCGCGGGCGCGGGCCTCGGTGAGCAACCGGTCCGACTCCTTCATGCGCGGCGCATCGGGCGGGCTGGGCGGGCCGATGATGTGCTCCATCCAGGGCTCCAGTCCCATGGCGTAGTTGTACAGCCGCGAGGCCCCCACCAGCTCGAGGATGCGCAGGCCCTCGGCCGTGTTGCTGCCACGGCAGCGCCGGTTCTTCTCCAGCTTGCGATCGCGCTTCTTGGGGAAGAGCGCCTCGAGCGTCCAGGTGTGCGGCGCGCCCTCGATCTCCGTGTTCATGAAGACCGTCTGGATGGGGCCGAGGTTCTGGCGCATGTGCCGGTAGACGGCGTCATCCACGCACATGGAGTCGGCGGCGAAGAGCAACTGCTGCTTGCCGGTGCGCACCACGTAGGAGGACTTGGCGTGGCCGATGTCGCCGTGCTCGCCCAGGAAGGGCACGGCGATGAGCTCGCCATCGGGCAGCGGCACCGACTCGTAGCTCTCCAGCTCCAGGACGTTCTGGAAGCCCAGCGAGCGGGCCAGCAGCTTGGGGGAGTAGTCACCCGTCAGGAAGCCATTGCTGCGCGGCACCACCAGGTGGCCGATGCGGTGACGCAGCCGCAGCAGCGTGTCGATGGCGAGGTGATCCGGGTGGCTGTGCGTGATGAGGGCGTAGTCGATGCGCGGCGGCAGCTCGTGGAAGGTGAGGCGCTGCATGCCTCCGCTGGCCGGGCGCGCGCTGATGACCGGATCCACCAGGATGGTGATGCCCTTCCACTCCACCAGGGCGCACGCATGGCCCAGGTAGCGCACGCGCGGCTGGGGGCCGTCCCAGGGCGTGTACTGCGAGGGCGGCGCCTCGGTCAGCAGCGGCAGCAGCTGCTCGTCACTGGTGACGGCCGGGCCCAGCACATCGCGCAGGTAGCCGAGCGGCCGGGGCGACAGGTCCGTCTCGAAGAGCCGGCTGATGCGCTCCTCGGAGAAGGGCACCGCCCAGTCGATCTGCCCGGGCTGCATCAGGTAGGGCGTCGTGAAGAGGTGGGGACGGCTGGAGTCGGACTCCAGCCGCAGCAGGCGCAGCGATTGGAGCTGCGGCTTGTGGTAGGGGCCGCGGTACAGCGCGCCCTCCATCACCCGGACGAAGGCGCGGTTGAAGTAGTCGTACGACAGCTCGACCAGGCCCCGCAGCGGCTCGGGCACCTTCTCGTAGAGGGGCTCCAGCGATTGGCCCTTCGCCTCGTCCATCAACCAGCCCTGGAAGTCCTCGAGGGACTCGGCCATCCGCACGCGGTCGGCCTGGGCCTCCTGCATCTGCTGCAGCAGGGCCTTCACCTCGCCCGCGCGCTCCGGGGCAATGCCGACGAAGGTGCCGCCGCTCAGGGCGGGATCCTTCGCCGCCCGGGCGTGGAAGTCGGGACTCTGCAGGTAGGCCTTGAGCAGGGGCAGCTGGGACTTGTGCACGTGCAGGCTGGCCGGCACGGGCGCGACCGTCATCCACCACGCGGCCCAATTCTGGACGAGCGGGGCAACGCAGGTGTGGTCCGCCAGGCGGTAGGTAGGCTGGGACATGGCTGATTCTTGGGGGGGTTGAGACGGGAAGGTGTGGGGATGAGAGCACATCGCGTGGAGCGCGCCAAGGTACGTCCCGTCCTCTCAGCTCTCGTCGAGGAGCGCCGCGATCTGGGCGTAGAAATCAGTGGCCAGGGAGCGGATCGTCTCCTCCCGTTGGATGTCGCCGCTGTACACCCAGGTCACCTGCATCGCCTCGCCGGTTCCGTTGCATTCGATCATCAGATCGTACGAGACGATGCTCGGCAGGCCGTCCTCCCGGGGGAAGGCGAAGTACTCGACCCCCGCGGGGATCCGTGCCGTCTGCTTGGGCTGGACCAGGGTGGCTCCCTGGTTGTTGAAGAAGACCTGGGGCGAGCCGCACGCGGCCAGCCGCTGACGCACGGCCTCGTCCTCGCCGTAACGCAGCAAGCCGTAGTTCAGCGCCTGGGCCGTGGTTTCACGCATGGTGCGCTTCAGCGAGGAGAAGGCCGCCCGGGGAGCTTCCGAGGCCTTCGCCTCGAAAAGCATCGGGTACTTGAGGGTGGTGGGCCCGAGGGTGCGCGACAGGTCCACTCCCGGAACCAGGTCCGCGCGGCCGTTGTGCTCCACGTCCAGACGCAGGGGCTGGCCCCCGGTCCACCGGGCCCAGGCCCGCGCCAGACCGAAGAGCAGCAGATCGTTGAGGTAGACGTCCTCGTGGGCACGGACGTAGTCCGTGAGGCGGCCCACCAGCTCCGGCGGGATGGGCATGGACAGGCGCCGCGAGTTGAGATCCGTGTGCTGCCCGCCCTCCTGGTCCACCGGCATCGGCGTGACCGGATGGAGGCGGGCCTCGTCGAGCCAGAAGCCGCGAGCCTGGGTCATGCGCTCGGCGGAGCGGCCGTGTTCCGCCACGGTCCGCATGTACTGACGGTACGTCGAGCTCGCCGCCAGCGGTTGCGGCGGCTGTCCGGTGGCGAGCCGCAGGTAGGTGGTGTGCAGATCCTCCAGCACCATGGGCATCGCGTAGCCGTCGTACATGCAGTGGTGCAGGCTGAGGATGAGCTTGTCCGGTCCGGAGCCGCCGAGCCGGCAGAGCACCAGGGCCAGCACCGGCTCGCGGGTGATGCTCAAGTGGGATTGCAGCCGGCGGCCCGTGGTCAGCATGGCCTCGCGCTGGGCCTGGGGCGTCAGCCCGGCCAGGTCGAGCTCCTCGACGTGCGGCTCATCCGCGGAGGCGAGCATTCGCGCCGTCCAGCCCTCGGGCGTGCGCCGCAGCCGCAGGCGGAACACGTCGCGCTGCTCGCCGAGGAACGCCACGCTGGCGCGGAGCAGCTCCACGCGCGTTTCCGGAGGCACGTCCCAGACCATGGTGCTGGCCCAGATCTGCGTCTCCATGTCGAACGTCTCCACCAGCCACCGGTGGTGGGGCAGCAGGGGGAGTTGCTCCTCGGCGCGGGGCGCACCCAGATCCTCCGCGGCCACGGTCGGCGGAGCCGTGGTCCCCACGACGCGCGCCAGCTCCGACACCGTCTGGTGTTGGAACATCTGGTTCACCTGCATCGCGAGGCCCACCTCGGCGGCCCGCGCCACCAGCTTCACGCACAGCAGGGAGTCGCCCCCCAGGTCGAAGAAGTTGTCGTGGATGCCCACCTGCGGCAGGCGGAGCACCTGCGCCCAGACGTCGCACAGGCGCTGCTCCACGTCGTTGCGAGGCGCGACGTAGGTGGTCTCCAGCGCCGAGCGGGAGAGGTCCGGCGCGGGCAGGGCCGCCCTGTCCACCTTGCCGTTGGAAGTGAGGGGAAGGGTGTCCAGGGAGACGAAGGCCTGGGGCACCATGTACTCGGGCAGCTTGCTCTGGAGGAAGTCGCGCAGGGTGGTAGAGGAGGGAGGCTGCGCACCGGAGTGCGGCACGACGTAGGCCACCAGGCGCTTGTCGCCCGGGGAGTCCTCGCGCACGAGCACCAGGGACTGGCGCACCTCGGAGTGCAGCTCCAGGGCGGACTCGATTTCACCCAGCTCGATGCGGAAGCCGCGCAGCTTCACCTGGAAGTCGAGGCGGCCCAGGTACTCCAGCGAGCCGTCAGGCAGCCAGCGGGCCTTGTCGCCGGTGCGGTAGAGGCGGGCACCGGGAGTGGAGCTGAAGGAGTCGGGGAGGAAGCGCTCGGCGGTGAGCTCGGGACGGCCGAGGTAGCCGCGGCCCACCTGGGCGCCACCGATGAAGAGCTCGCCGGGGATACCCGTGGGAACGGGACGCAGGTGAGCGTCGAGGACGTAGAGGCGGGTGTTGGCGATGGGGCGGCCGATGGAGACGGAGCCGGTGGAGGCCTCGTGGGGCTGGACGGTGTGGACGCAGCAGCCCACCACGGTCTCGGTGGGGCCGTACTCATTCACCAGCGTGGTGGAGGGAGCATGCTGGCGCCAGAAGGCGAGCATGTCGGAGGTGAGGGCCTCGCCGCCGATGATGAAGGAGCGGGTGAGGCCGGAGGCGTTGTCAGCGGGGAGCTGCTGCTCGAGCAGACGCAGGTGGCTGGGGGTGAGCTTCACCAGGCTGAAGTTGTCGCCGGAGAGCAGGGCCTGGCCGAGACCCTGGACACCCTGGGACTCGGGAACGAGGAGGACGGGACGGCCCACCGTGAGGGGAGCCAGGAGGCTGGTGACGGTGAGGTCGAAGGAGAGGGAGGAGTGGACGGGAGAGCCGTTGCCCTGGGCGATGGAATAGGCCTGGGTGCACCAGTGCAGGTAGTTGACGACGCCGCGGTGCTCGAGCATGGCGCCCTTGGGACGGCCGGTGGAGCCCGAGGTGTAGATGACGTAGGCGAGGTTGCCGGGAGCCACCGGCACCTTTGGCGAGTGCGTGGGCTGGTGGGCAATGAGCGAATCCCACTCGGAGTCGACGAGGACGAGGAGCTGGCTCTGGACGGGGAGCTCGTCGGCGAGGTGCGCCTGGGTGACGAGGAGGGGAGTGAGGGAGTCGCTGAGCAGGAAGGCCAGACGCTCGGAGGGGTAGGAAGGGTCGAGAGGGACGTAGGCGCCGCCAGCCTTGAGGATGGCCAGGAGGCCGACGACCATGTCGGGGGAGCGCTCGAGGCACAGGCCGACGCGGACGTCGGGGCCGACGCCGAGGGAGAGCAGGTGCCAGGCGAGCTGGTTGGAGCGCTCGTCGAGCTGGCGGAAGGAGAGGCGCTGCGCACCGAGGTGGACGGCGAGGGCGTCCGGAGTGAGCCGGGCCTGGGCCTCGAAGAGCTGGTGGACGGTGGCGTCGGAGGGGAAGTCCGTGGCCGTGTCGTTCCAGTCCACGAGCACCTGCTGACGCTCGGTGTCGGTGAGCAGCGGCAGGGCGGACAGGCGCGTGTCGGGGTTGGCGGAGGCCGACTCCAGCAACACCTGCAGGTGGTCGAACATCCGGGCGATGGTGCCCGCCTCGTACAGGTCCGTGCTGTAGTTGCACGTGCAGGACAGGCCCGCGGGCGTTTCGTTGATGAAGAGCGTGAGGTCGAACCTCGCCGCGCCCGCATCATTCTCCGCGCCCTTGAAGGTGAGGCCGGCCACGCGCAGCTCGGTGGCGGGGGTGTTCTGCAGGACGAGCTTCACCTGGAAGATGGGGGCGTGGGCCAGGCTGCGCTCGGGGTTGGTGACACGCACCAGCTCCTCGAAGGGGATGTCCTGGTGGGCGTAGGCCCCGAGGGCCACCTGGCGCGTGCGGCCGAGCAGCTCGCGGAAGGTGGGGTCTCCGGAGAGGTCACCGCGCATGACGAGCTGGTTGACGAAGAAGCCGATGAGGCCTTCGGTGTCCGCATGGGTGCGGCCAGCGATGTCCGTGCCCACCATGACGTCCGTCTGCCCCGAGTAACGGGAGAGCAGCGTCTGGAAGGCGGCCAGCAGCGCCATGAAGGAGGTGGTCCCCTCGCGCTGGCAGAGCGCCTCGAGCGACCGGGACAGCGCCGCGGGCATGCTGCGGGAGAGCGTGCCACCCCGGTAGGACTGCACGGCGGGACGGGGCTTGTCGGTGGGCAGCTCCAGCAACTGGGGCGCGCCCGCGAGCTGCTGGCGCCAGTAGGAGAGCTGCGTCTCCAGCGTCTCGCCCTGGAGCCACTGGCGCTGCCAGGCCGAGAAGTCCGCGTACTGTACGGGCAGCTCGGGCAGGGGCGAGGGCTTGCCCTGGGAGAAGGCCTCGTAGAGCGCCGCCACTTCGCGCGACAGCACGCCCATGGACCACCCATCCGAGATGATGTGGTGCATGTTGAGCAGCAGCACGTGCTCCTGCTCGTCCAGCTTCAGCAACAGGGCGCGCAGCAGCGGGCCGCGGGCCAGCGAGAAGGGCTTGCGGCACTCCTCCGAGAGGAGCCGGTGGGCCTCGGCTTCGCGCGCGTGGGCGGGCAGGGCGCTCAGGTCGGCGCGCTCCAGGCGCAGGGGCGTGGGAGGCGCGATGTGCTGGAAGGGCTCACCGGACTCGAGGACGTGGAACGAGGTGCGCAACACCTCGTGACGGCGCACCAGCTCGGTGAGGCCGCGCTCAAGGGCGGCGGTGTCCAGTGTGCCCTCCAGACGCAGGGGCGCGGGCATGTTGTAGACCGCGCTGTCGGGGAGGATCTGGTCGAGGAACCATAGGCGCTGCTGGGCGAAGGACAGGGGCAGGGCACCCGTCCTGTCCACGGGCCGCAGGGGCGGCAGCGCGGGGACCTGGGTGACGCGGGCGGCGGACCCGATGGCGAGCGCCAGCGCTTCGAGGGTGGTGGCCTCGAAGAGGATGCGCAGGGGCAGCTCGACGCCGAAGGTGGCGCGGAGGCGGGAGATGACCTGGGTGGCGAGCAGGGAGTGGCCGCCCAGCTCGAAGAAGTTGTCGCGCAGGCCGACGCGCTCCACGCGCAGCACCTCGCTCCAGAGGGCGGCGAGCTGTTGCTCCGTCTCGTTGCGAGGAGCGACGTACTCGGCACCCGTGGAGAGCGCGCCGTCGGGAGCGGGCAGGGCCTTCCTGTCCACCTTGCCGCTGGAGGTGAGCGGCAGGGCCGGGAGCATCACGATGGCCGAAGGCACCATGTACGCCGGCAGCCTGGTTCCGGCGAAGGTGCGCAGCACGCCCGTCTCGACGCTCTGGCCCTCCTCGGGCACCACGTAGGCCACCAGCCTCTTGTTGTCATTCCCGCCGTCGTGCAGCACCACCACGGCCTCGCGCACCGAGGCGTGCGAGGTGAGCACGGACTCCACCTCGCCCAGCTCGATGCGGAAGCCGTTCAGCTTCACCTGGAAGTCGATGCGGCCCAGGTACTCCAGATGGCCGTCGGCCAGCCAGCGCACCTTGTCGCCGGTGCGGTAGAGGCGCTCGCCGGGCTCGGCGGAGAATGGATCGGGGATGAAGCGCTCGGCGGTGAGCTCCGGGCGGCCGAGGTAGCCACGGGCCAGGCCCACGCCACCGATGCACAGCTCTCCCGGCACCCCCGCTGGCACCGGCCTCAGGCTCGCGTCCAGCACGTAGGCCCGCACGTTCTGGAAGGGCCGGCCAATGGTGATGCGGCGCGCCTCGACCTCGGTGTCGAGCGTGGCGCAGATGGTCGTCTCGGTGGGGCCGTAGGCATTGATGAAGCGCCGCCCCGGCTTCCAGCGCGCCACCAGCTCGGAGGTGCAGGCCTCACCCGCGGAGGTGATCGTCTCCAGTGCTTCCAGGCCCTGGGGCTCGAGCTGCGCGAGCACCGAGGGGGTGAGCGTGGCCGCGGTGATGGCCCGCTGCTGGAGCACGTGGCGCAGGGGCGCGCCGGGCATCAGCTCGTCGCGCGAGCCGAGGTGCAGCTGGCCGCCGGCCATCAGCGTGGGCAGCATCTCCCAGACCGAGGCGTCGAAGCCGATGGAGGCGAACTGCAGGACGCGGCTGCCGGGCCGTAGCCGCATGGCCTCGATGGTCCGCCGGGCGGTGTTGCACAGGCCCCGGTGGTGCAACAGGGTGCCCTTGGGCTGGCCGGTGGAGCCGGAGGTGTAGATGACGTAGGCGAGGTTCTCGGGCAGTACGCGGACGCCGGGAGCCCGCACCGGATGCGTGGCGATGGCGTCCCACTCCGCATCCAGGCAGACGAGCAGCTCGCTCTGCACGGGAAGCTCGTCGGCGAGGTGCTCCTGAGTGATGAGGACGGGCGGACGGGCATCGCGCAGCATGAAGCCCAGCCGCTCGGCCGGGAGGGTGGGGTCCATTGGCAGCCAGGCGCCACCGGCCTTGAGGATGGCCAGGATGGCGACCACCAGCTCCGGAGTGCGTTCGAGGCACAGGCCCACGAGCACCTCGGGCCCGATGCCCAGCGAGCGCAGATGCCAGGCGAGCTGGTTGGCGCGCTCGTCGAGCTGGCGGTACGTCAGCGACTGACCGCCCCCCTCGACCGCGAGGACATCCGGGGTGCGCTCCACCTGCGCCTCGATGAGGTGGTGGGCGCAGGTGTCCTGGAACTCCGCGCGGGTGTCGTTCCAGTCCACGAGGAGCTGCTGACGCTCTGTGCCGGTGAGCAGCGGCAGGGCGGACAGGCGCGCGTCGGGGTTGGCGGTGGCCGCTTCCAGCAGGACCCGCAGGTGCTCCAGGAGGCGAGCCATGGTGTCCGCCTCGTACAGGTCGGTGCTGTAGTCGCATGCGCAGAACAGGCCCTCGGACGTCTCGTTGATGGAGAGCGTGAGGTCGAACTTCGCCGCGCCCGTGTCGTTCCCCTCGGTCCGCAGGGTGAGGCCGGGCAGGTGCAGCTCGGTGGTGGGCGTGTTCTGCAGGACGAGCTTCACCTGGAAGAGGGGCGCATGGGCGCGGCTGCGCTCGGGGTTGAGCACGCGCACCAGCTCCTCGAAGGGCACGTCCTGATGGGCGTAGGCCCCGAGCGTCGTGTCCTTCACGCGCCGCAGCAGCTCGCGGAAGGAGGGGTCACCGGAGAGGTCGCCGCGCATGACGAGCTGGTTGACGAAGAAGCCGATGAGGCCCTCGGTGTCGGCATGGGTGCGGCCGGCGATGTCCGTGCCCACCACGACGTCCGTCTGGCCGGAGTAGCGCGAGAGCAGGGTCTGGAAGGCGGCCAGCAGCACCATGAAGGAGGTGACCCCCTCGCGCTGGCAGAGGGCCTCGAGCGACCGGGACAGCGCCGCGGGCATGGCACGGGAGAGCGTGGCGCCCCGGTAGGACTGCTCCGCGGGACGGGGCTTGTCGGTGGGCAGCTCCAGCAACTGGGGAGCGCCCGCGAGCTGCTGGCGCCAGTAGGCGAACTGGGCCTCCAGCGTCTCCCCTTGGAGCCACTTCCGCTGCCAGGCCGAGAAGTCCGCGTACTGCACGGGCAGCTCGGGCAGGGGCGAGGGCTGGCCTTGAGAGAAGGCCTCGTAGAGGGCGGCCACTTCGCGCGACAGCACGCCCATGGACCAACCATCCGAGACGATGTGGTGCATGTTGAGCACCAGCACATGCGTCTGCTCGTCCAGTTTCAGCAACAGGGCGCGCAGCAGCGGGCCACGGGCCAGCGAGAAGGGCTTGCGGCACTCCTCCGCGAGGAGCCTGCGGGCCTGGGCTTCCCGCTCGTTGGCGGGCAGGGCGCTCAGGTCGGTGCGCTCCAGGGGCAGGGGCGCGGCAGGCGCGATGCGCTGGAAGGGCTGGCCGGACTCCGAGGGGAAGGACGTGCGCAATACCTCGTGACGGCGCACCAGCTCGGTGAGGCCACGCTCCAGGGCGGCGGTGTCCAGCGCGCCCTCCAGCCGCAGGCAGGCGGGGAGGTTGTAGAGCGCGCTGTCGGGGACGAGCTGATCGAGGAACCACAGGCGCTGCTGAGCGAAGGACAGGGGCAGGGCACCCGTCCTTTCCACGGGCCGCAGGGGCGGCAGCGCGGAGGCCTGGGTGGCACGCGAAGCGGACGTGATGGCGAGGGCGAGCGCTTCGAGGGTGGGAGCCTCGAAGAGGGTGCGCAGGGGCAGCTCGACGCCGAAGGTGGCGCGGAGGCGGGAGATGACCTGGGTGGCGAGCAGGGAGTGGCCACCCAGCTCGAAGAAGTTGTCGTGCAGGCCCACGCGCTCCACGCGCAACACCTCGCTCCAGAGGGCGGCGAGCTGTTGCTCCGTCTCACTGCGGGGAGCGACGTACTCGGTACCCGTGGAGAGCGCGCCGTCGGGAGCGGGCAGGGCCTTCCTGTCCACCTTGGCGTTGGAGGTGAGGGGCAGGGCCGCGAGGCGGACGAAGGCCGAGGGCAGCATGAACTCGGGCAGCCGCTGCTGGAGGAAGGCGCGCAGGGCGGGAGTGTCGAGCTGCTGGGAGTCGGAGGTGAAGTAGGCCACCAGGCGCTTGTCGCCGGGGACGTCCTCGCGAACGAGGGCAAAGGCCTCGCGAACGGAGGAGTGGGCCAGGAGGGCGGCTTCCACCTCAGCCAGCTCGATGCGGTAACCGCGCACCTTCACCTGGTTGTCGAGGCGGCCGAGGAACTCCAGCACGCCATCGTTGCGCCAGCGCGCGAGGTCACCGGTGCGGTAGAGGCGGGAGCCAGTGGTGCCGAAGGGGTTGGGGAGGAAGCGCTCGGCGGTGAGCTCGGGGCGGGAGAGGTAGCCACGGGCGAGGCCCTCGCCCCCGATGAAGAGCTCACCCGGGACACCAGAGGGGACGGGCTGGAAGGAAGCGTCCAGCAGGTACACCTGGGTGTTGGCGATGGGGGAGCCGATGGGGACGGAGGAGCCCACCTGCTGCGGGCGGGACATGCGGAAGCAGGAGGTGAAGAGGGTGCTCTCGGTGGGGCCGTAGCAGGCGGTGACGGGCAGGCCGAGGGACTCCAGGACGCGGCGCACGTGGGGAGCGGAGACGACGTCACCCCCGGTGAGAAGCTGGTGCAGGCCTCGCAGGCACTCGGGCTTGTGCTCCACCACCTGGGAGAAGAGGCCCGCGGTGAGGTGCAGGGTGGTGACGCGGTGGCGCGTCAGCACCTGGGAGAGCAGCTCCAGGTCGCTGGGAGACTGAGGCGGGAAGACGACGAGACGGCCGCCGAAGAGGAGGGGGCCCCAGAGCTCGAGGGTGGAGGCGTCGAAGGAGATGGGGGCGAGGAGGAGGAATGTCTGCTCGGGGCCGAGGTGTGCGTAGTGGATGCCGTGGAAGAGGCGGAGGACGGAGCGATGCTCGATGGCGACGCCCTTGGGACGGCCGGTGGTGCCCGAGGTGAAGTCGACGTAGGCGAGGTTGCGGGAGGAGACGGCGGAGGCTGGGGCGGAAGTGGGCAGGCCGTCGAGGCTCAGCTCCTCGACGAAGAGGGCGGGGAGGTGAGAGGGGACGGGGAGCTGGGAGCGCAGAGCGCGAGAGGTGAGCAGGAGGAGGGGAGGAGCATCCTCGAGCATGAAGGACAGGCGCTGGGCGGGGTAGGAGGCATCCAGCGGGAGGTAGGCGCCACCGGCCTTGAGGATGGCGAGCAGGGAGACGATGAGCTCCAGGGAGCGCTCCATGCACAGGGCGACGAGCACATCGGGGCCGACGCCATGGGAGCGCAGCAGGTGGGCCAGCGCGTTGGAGCGAGCGTCCAGCTCCCGGTAGGAGAGGCGTGCGTCTCCGAACTCGACGGCGATGGAGTCGGGACGCAGGGCCACCTGCTGCTCGAAGAGGTGGTGGATGCAGGAGGTGGCGGGGAAGTCGGCGGCGGTGGCGTTCCACTGCACGAGGACCTGCTGCCGCTCGGCGTCCGAGAGCAGGGAGACGTCGCCCAGGCGGGAGGCGGAGGCCAGGGAGAGCAGGGCCGAGCGCCAGTGCTCGAGCAGCCGCTGCATGGAAGCGGGCTCGAAGCGGGGCGAGTCGTAGACGGCCCGCAGGCGCAGCGTCTGTCCAGGCAGGACGGAGAGGGTGAGCGGGTAGTTGGTGTGCTCGAAGGCCTGGACATCGCTCACCTGGAGCGACGGAACCGTGCCCGACATGGAGGCATCGAGAGGGTAGTTCTCGAAGACGAGCAGGGAGTCGAAGAGCGAAGTGCCGCGGGGCACCTGGCTGAAGGACTGGACCTGGACGAGCGGAGAGTGCTCGTACTGGCGCAGCTCGAGTTGCTGGGCCTGGAGTGACTGGAGCCAGGGCAGCAGGGGCGCGCTGCCCGAGGGCACGCGGACACGCGCGGGCAGCGAGTTGATGAAGATGCCCACCAGGGTGTCGGAGCCGGGCAGCTCGGGAGGACGGCCCGCGACGGTGTTGCCGAAGACGACATCCTGCTCGCCGGAGTAGCGCGAGAGCACGAGGCCCCAGGAAGCCAGGGCGAGCGTGTTGAGGGTGAGCTGGTGCTGGCGGGCGAAGTCCTGCAGCGCGGATGTGGCCTCGGCGGACAGGCCCAGCTCGAGGGTGGGGTGTGCCGGCTGCTGGCCCTGGGGCGGCGTGGCGTGCGTGTCCGCGGGCAGGGGCGTGGGAGCGGTGAAGCCCTCCAGGTAGCCGCGCCAGAAGGACTCGTCGGCGGAGGCGTCGCGGCGCTGCAGCCAGGCGATGTAGTCGCGGAAGGGGGCTCTGGGCGCGGGCTGCGGCGTGACACCGGCGCGGAAGGACTCGTAGAGCGAGAAGACCTCGCTGATGAGCAGGCCGAGGCTCCAGCCGTCCACCAGCAGGTGGTGGTGGCTCCAGACGAAGCGCATGGCGTCATCCGCCAGACGGATGCCCGTCAGGCGCACCAGCGGCGCCCGGCGCAGGTCGATGCCACGGTGCTTGTCCTCGCGGAGGAGTTGCTCGAAGCGGGCGCGCTGCTCGGCGGCGGGGAGCTCGCGCCAGTCGAGCAGCTCGAAGGGCAGCTCCACCTGGGAGTTGACGGCCTGGAGGGGCGAGTCGAGGCCCTCCCAGAGGAAGGAGGAGCGCAGGATGGTGTGGCGCTGGAGGCAGGCCTTCCAGGCGCGCAGGAAGGCGGGCAGGTCGAGCGCGGAGGTAACGGTCCAGGAGAGCTGCTCGAAGTAGGTGGAGGACTCGGGAGAGAGCAGGGCGTGGAAGAGCATGCCCTGCTGGGTGGGGGAGAGAGGGTAGAGGTCCTCGACATCGGAGCCGGCCTGACGCAGCAGGGCGTCGAGCGAGGGCTGGGAAAGGGCCGCGAGGGGGAAGTCGCCCGGAGAGAAGCTGCGGGCGTCCTCGGAAGTGCGCAGAGTGATGAGGGCGCGCAGGTGGTGCAGGAAGCGGCCGGCGAGCGACTCGATGGTGGAGGCGAGGTGGAGGTGGGCGCTGTAGCTGAAGGCGAGCCGCAACTGCCCGCCGAGCACGGAGCCATTGAGCTCCAGCACGTGCAGGCGCGAGCCCGCGGGCGACATGGCGTGGCCGGAGGGCTCGGTGGCCGAGGTGAAGAGGCGGCTGGAAGCGGCCGCGGCGTCGAGCTGGCCGAGGTAGTTGAAGGCGACCTGGGGCGCGGGCAGGGCCTGGAGCCGTTGGGCCACATCCGGCGGGCCCAGCCACTCGAGCAGGCCGAAGCCGATGCCGCGGTGGGGCAGGCGGCTCAGCGAGTCGCGCACGGCGCGCAGGCGCTCACCCGTCGAGCCGCCCGAAGGCACGGGCAGCAACACGGGGGTGAAGGAGGTGAACCAGCCCACGGTGCGTGAGAGGTCCACGTCCTCGAACAGCTCCTCGCGGCCATGGCCTTCCACGTTGACGAGCACCTGCGATTGGCCCGTCCACTCGGAGACGGTCTGCGCCAGCGCGGTGAGCAGCACATCGTTGATGTGCGCGCGCCAGGCGGAAGGCACCTCTTGCAGCAGCAGCTTCGTCTCCTCGGCATCGAGCGAAAGGGAGACGAGGCGCTCGGAGGACTGCGTGTTGGGGCCGGAGGCGTCGGTGGGCAGCGGGGCCACGTGCTGACGGGCCTCGTCCAACCAGCGCGGCACTTCGGCCAGCAGGCGCTCGGAGCGCGCATGGGCCTGCAGTCGGTGGGCCCAGGACTGGAAGGACGTGGTCTTCGCCGGCAGTGCGGCGCGAGGGCCGTGCTGCAACTGCTGATAGGCGGACTCGAGATCCTCCACCAGGACGCGCCAGGAGACGGCATCGACGACGAGGTGGTGGGCGACGACGAACAGGCGCTGCTGGCCATTGCCGAGCTGGAAGAGGGCGGCGCGCAGCAGGGGCGGCTGGGAGAGGACGAAGCTTGCCTGCAGGCGCGCGGCCTCGGCCTCCAGGGCCTTGGGCTGCTCGGAGGCGAGCGTGGCCGAGAGGTCCACCTGGAGGAGCTGGAAGGGCGCCTCCTCGGGGCTGGTGTTCTCCTGCTGCCAGGCGCCCTCGTGCTGGCGGAAGCGCAGGCGCAGGGCGTCGTGGTGCGCCACCACCTGCGCGAAGGCCGTCTCCAGGCGAGCGGGGTCCAGCGGCTGGCGAGTGCCCAGGAGCACGGACTGGTTGAAGTGGTGGGCGTGCGCCGCGTCATGCGCCAGCACGTGCTGCTGGATGGGCGTGAGCGGCACCGGGCCCGTGATGGGACCCTGCTCGACCAGCGGCGCGGAGGCGGACTTCACCACCGGGGCGAGCCGCGCCACTGTCTGGTGCTGGAAGAGCTGGCGCGTGGAGAGGACGAGGCCGGCCTGGCGCGCACGGGCCACCACCTGGAGGCTGATGATGGAATCGCCACCCAGCTCGAAGAAGTTGTCGTGGATGCCCACCTGCTTCAGGCCGAGCACCTGCGCCCAGATGCCGCACAGGCGCTGCTCCACCTCGTTGCGGGGCGCGACATAGGCGTTCCGCGACCCGGAGCGGGAGGCGTCCGGAGCGGGCAGGGCCTTCCTGTCCAGCTTGCCGCTGGAGTTGAGGGGCAGGGCCTCCAGGACGACGAAAGAGGAGGGCACCATGTACTCGGGCAGCTTCTGTTGCAGCCAGGTCCGCAGCTCCTCGGGCTTCAACCCGGGGGGCGTGACACCCTCACCCCGTCCCTCTCCCGAAGGGAGAGGGGAGGTGGGCACGAGGTAGGCCACCAGGCGCTTGAGGCCCGGGGAGTCCTCGCGCAGCAGGACGACGGACTCGCGCACGGAGGGGTGAAGGCAGAGGGCGGACTCCACCTCGCCCAGCTCGATGCGGAAGCCGCGCAGCTTCACCTGGAAGTCGATGCGGCCGAGGTACTCGAGAGTGCCATCGGCCAGCCAGCGCACCTTGTCACCGGTGCGGTAGAGGCGCTCACCGGGCTCGGAGGCGAAGGGGTTGGGGAGGAAGCGCTCGGCGGTGAGCTCTGGACGGCCGAGGTAGCCGCGGGCCAGGCCGGCGCCGCCGACATACAACTCGCCGGGGACGCCGACGGGGAGCGGGTGCAGGCGCGAGTCGAGGACGTAGGCGCGGACGTTGTGGAAGGGCTGACCGATGGAGACACGCCGGGCGTCGACGGAGGTGTTGACGGTGGCGCAGACGGTGCACTCGGTGGGGCCGTAGGCGTTGACGAAGCGGCGACCCGGCTGGAAGCGGGCCACCAAGTCGGAGGAGCAGGCCTCGCCAGCGGTGATGAGCGTCTGCACGCCACTCAAGTCCTCGGGCCGAAGCTGGGCGAGGACGGAGGGGGTGAGCTTGAGGGTGGTGATGGACTGCGCTTGCACCACCTGGAGCAGGGGAGCGCCGGGCATGAGCTCGTCACGGGAGGCGAGCACGAGGCAGGCGCCGGAGAGCAGTGCGGGAAACACCTCGGAGACGGAGGCGTCGAAGGCGGAGGAGAAGAACTGGAGGAGGCGGCGGCCGGGCCGCAGGTCCATGAAGTCGACGGTCTGCAGGGCGGTGTTGCACAGGCCGCGGTGCTGCAGGAGGGTGCCCTTGGGACGGCCGGTGGAGCCCGAGGTGTAGATGACGTAGGCGAGGTTGCCGCCGTGCACGTCAACGTCGAGATCCTCTTCGGACTCGCGCTCCACCCGCTCCCAGTGCTCGTCCACGAGCAGCACCGGAGCGCGCTCGCCCACCCGTTGCATCAACGAGGAGTGGGTGATGAGCACCCGCGGCTCCGCATCCGAGGCGATGAAGTCCAAGCGCTCGGAGGGCAGAGAGGGATCCAGGGGCAGCCAGGCACCGCCAGCCTTGAGCGTGGCGAGGATGGACACGACGAGCTCGGGCGAGCGCTCCAGGCACAGGCCCACGAGGACCTCGGGGCCGACGCCGAGCTGGCGCAGATGGTGGGCGAGCTGGTTGGCGCGGGCGTTGAGCTCGCCATAGGTGAGCTCCTCCGTTCCGAAGCGCAGGGCGGGGGCGTCGGGCGCACGGCGCACCTGGGCCTCGAAGAGGCGATGGACGAGCGGGGACTCGGGCAGCTCGCGCCGGGCCTGGTTCCACTCCACCAGTACCTGCTGGCGCTCGGTGGCGGTGAGCAGCGGCAGCTCGGAGAGGCGCGACTCCGGTGAGGCCACCACGCCTTCCAGCAACACGCGCAGGTGCTCGGACAGGCGGGAGATGGTGGCGGCGTCGAACAGGTCCGTGTTGTAGGTGAAGGAGCCCTGGAGGCCGTTTGGCGTCTCACTGAGGGCCAGCTCCA
Source organism: Archangium gephyra (assembly GCF_042230915.1). Lineage (GTDB taxonomy): Bacteria > Myxococcota > Myxococcia > Myxococcales > Myxococcaceae > Archangium > Archangium gephyra_B. The sequence goes on from NZ_CP102578.1 coordinate 4,274,089, forward strand.
GCTCGAACTTGGAGACGCTCGTGCTCGTATGGAAGGGGCGCAGCGCGAGCCCGGGCTGGTTCAGCTCGGACGTGGGCGTGTTCTGGAAGGCGAACAGCACCTGGAAGAGGGGAGAACGTCCCAGGTTGCGCTCGGGCTGGAGCTCCTCCACCAGCTTCTCGAAGGGCAGGTGCTGGTGGGCGAAGGCGCCCAGCGTCGTCTCGCGCACGCGGTGCAACAGCTCACGGAAGGTGGGGTTGCCCTCCATGCGGGTACGCAGCACGAGCGTGTTGACGAAGAAGCCGATGAGGCCCTCGAGCTGCGCCTCGTCCCGGCCCGCGATGGGCGAGCCGACGCAGAAGTCCTCCTGCCCCGAGTAGCGGTGCAGCACCACCTGGAAGGCGGACAGCAGGAGCATGAAGGGCGTGACACCCTCTCGCTGGCACAGCTCCCCGAGGGACTTGCTCAGCTCCAGCGGGAGCGACACGGGCAGCAGGGCGCCGTGGAACGTCTGCTCCGAGGGCCTCGGCCTGTCGGTGGGCAGCTCCAGCGCCGGTGCCGCTCCGGCGAGCTGCTGCTTCCAATAGGAGAGTTGACGCTCCAGCTCCTCGCCCTGGAGCCACTGGCGCTGCCACACCGCGTAGTCCGCGTACTGCACGGGCAGCTCGGGCAGCGGCGAGGGTTGATTCTGGGAGTAGGCCGCGTAGAGCAGCCCCGCCTCGCGCACCAGCACGCCCATGGACCAGCCGTCGGAGACGATGTGGTGCATGTTGAGCGCCAGCACGTGCTCCTGATCGTCGAGCTTCAGCAGCCGGGCGCGCAGCAGCGGACCGCGTTCCAGATCGAACGGGCGTTGGGCCTCCTCGGTGGCCAGACGCCAGGCCTCGGCCTCGCGCTGGGTGACGGGCAGCACCGTCAGGTCCGTTACCGGCAGCTCGAACGCCACCGTGGAGGCAATGACCTGGACCGAGTTGTCCGCCCCGGCCATGAACGTGGTGCGCAGGGGCTCGTGGCGGCGTATCAGCTCATGGAAGACACGCTCGAAGATCCGCGCGTCGAGCGCCCCCTGCAGCCGGACGGCCATGGGCACGTTGTAGCGAGCGGTACCCGGCTCGAGCTGCTCGAGGAACCACAGGCGCTGCTGGGAGAAGGACAGGGGCAGCGGCTGCTGGCGCGAGGCGGGCCGCAGGGGCGGGAGCTGGTTCGTCTGCGAGGCGTTCGCGGCGTCGAGCTGCTCGGCCAGGGCCTGGAGGGTGGTGGACTCGAAGAGGGAGCGAAGAGGGAGCTCGACGCCGAAGGAGGAGCGGATGCGGGAGATGACCTGGGTGGCGAGAAGGGAGTGGCCGCCCAGGGACATGAAGTCGTCGTGGAGGCCGACCAGGTCGACGTGGAGCACCTCGCTCCAGATGGAGGCCAGGCGCTTCTCGGTGTCGGAGCGGGGGGCAACGTACTCGGAGGAGGAGGCGGAGCCGGAGCCAGAGGGAGAGGGGAGGGCCTTCCTGTCCACCTTGCCGCTCGTCGTCAGAGGCAGGGCCTCGAGGGAGACGAAGGCGGAGGGCACCATGTACTCGGGCAGGCGAGAGAGGAGGGAGGAGCGAAGGGAAGAGGGCTCCACCAGCTCACCGGGCTGGGGCACGAGGTAGGCCACCAGACGCTTGTCGCCGGGAGCGTCCTCGCGCAGCACGACGACGGTTTCGCGCACGGAAGGCAGCTCGCGAAGGGCGGACTCGACTTCGCCCAGCTCGATGCGGAAGCCGCGCAGCTTCACCTGCTCGTCCAGACGGCCGAGGAACTCCAGCTCGCCGTGGGGCAGCCAGCGCACCTTGTCACCGGTGCGGTAGAGGCGGGCACCGGGCTCGGAGGAGAAGGGGTGGGGAAGGAAACGCTCGGCGGTGAGGGCGGGCTGGCCGAGGTAGCCGCGGGCCACACCGGCGCCGCCGACGTAGAGCTCACCGGGCACGCCGACGGCCACCGGCAGCAGGCGCGAGTCGAGGACGTACACCTGGGCGTTGGGCAGGGCGCGGCCGATGCTCAGGCGCTGGGAGTCCACCGGGCCGCTGATGGTGGCGCAGATGGTGACTTCCGTGGGGCCGTAGGCGTTGAGCAGGGTGCGGCCAGAGGACCAGCGGCGGGCCAGCTCGGGCGAGCAGGCCTCACCGGCGGAGATGAGGGTTTCCAGCTTCGGCAGGCCATGAGGCTCGAGCTGGGCGAGCACGGAGGGAGTGAGCGTCACCGCCGTAATGGACTGCGACTCCAGCAGGGAGCGCAGGGCGGCGTCGGGGAGCAGCTGCTCCTTGTTGGCGAGGACGAGGCAGGCACCTGCCACCAACGTGGAGAACACCTCGCAGACGGAGGCGTCGAAGCTGGTGCTGGCGAACTGGAGGACGCGGCTGTCGGGCCGGTAGCCGTGAGCACGGGCGGCCTCGCGGGCGGTGTTGGCCAGGCCGGAGCGGGTGAGCAGGGTGCCCTTGGGACGGCCGGTGGAGCCCGAGGTGTAGATGACGTAGGCGAGGTGGTCGCCGTCGACGGGAATGTGGAGATTGTCCTCGGACTCGCGCTCGACGCGCTCCCAGTGCTCGTCGAGGAGGAAGACGTAGCCGCGCCTGTCGAGCAGGTGCTCGAGGGAGGAGTGGGTGAGGAGGACGGGAGCCAGGGCGTTGGAGGAGATGAAGTCCAGGCGCTCGGAGGGGAGGGAAGGGTCCAGAGCGAGCCAGGCGCCACCGGCCTTGAGGGTGGCGAGCATGGAGACGACGAGCGCGAGGGAGCGCTCGAGGCAGAGGGAGACGAGGACCTCGGGGCCGACGCCGAGGCGGCGCAGGTGGCGGGCGAGCTGGTTGGAGCGGGAGTTGAGCTCTGCGTAGGAGAGCTGCGCGTCACCGAAGCGCACGGCGGGAGCGTCCGGGGTGAGGCGCGCGTGGGCCTCGATGAGCTGGAGCACGGACTGGTGCGGCAGGCCACCTGGCGTGCGGCTCCACTCCTCCAGCACCCTCCGGCGCTCGGCGTTGGAGAGCAGCGAGAGCTCCTCCAGGCGCGAGGCGGAAGCCAGTCCCTGCAGGGCAGTGCGGTAGTGCTCCAACAGCCGCTGCATCGTGGCGGCCTCGAAGCGGGGCGACTCGTACACGAAGCGCAGGCGGAGCGCCGTGCCCGGGTGGATGGAGAGGTGGAGCGGGTAGTTGGTGTGCTCGAGGTTCTCGACGTCCTTCGCCTGGATCGACGAGTCCCTGCCCGTCTGGGCGGTGTCGACAGGGAGGTTCTCGAGGATGACGAGGGACTCGAAGAGCGGAGTGCCCCGGGGCACCTGCGCGAGGGACTGGATCTGCGTGAGCGGAGAGTGCTCGTACTGGCGCAGCTCGAGCTGCTGGGCCTGGAGCGACTGCAGCCAGGGCAGCAGGGACGCGCGCTCCTCGGGCACGCGGACGCGCGTGGGCAGCGAGTTGATGAACATGCCCACCATGGTGTCGGAGCCGGGCAGCTCGGGAGGCCGGCCCGCGACGGTGTTGCCGAAGAGGACATCCTGCTCGCCGCTGTAGCGCGAGAGCACGAGGGCCCAGGCCGCGAGGGCCAGGGTGTTGAGCGTGAGCTGGTGCTGGCGGGCGAAGGCCTGCAGCGCGGACGTGGCCTCGGTGGAGAGATCCAGCCGCAGGATGGGATACCGGGGCTGCTGGCCTTGAGGCGGCGTGGCGCGGGTGTCCGCGGGCAGGGACGTGGGCGCGGTGAAGCCCTCCAGGTAGCCGCGCCAGAAGGACGCGTCGGCGGAGGTGCCGCGGCGCTGCAGCCAGGCGATGTAGTCGCGGAAGGGCGCTCCCGGCGTGAGCTGAGGCGTGAGCCCAGCGCGGAAGGCCTCGTAGAGCGAGAAGACCTCGCGGATGAGCAGGCCGATGCTCCAGCCATCCACCAGCAGGTGGTGGTAGCTCCAGAGGAAGCGCACGACGTCATCCCCCAGACGGATGCCCGTCAGGCGCACCAACGGCGCCCGGCGCAGATCGATGCCACGGTGCTTGTCCTCGAAGAGCAGTTGCTCGAAGCGGGTCTGCTGCTCGGAGGCGGGGAGCGCGCGCCAATCCAGCAGCTCGAAGGGCAGCTCCACCTGGGTGTGGACCGCCTGCAGGGGCGTGTCGAGCCCCTCCCAGTGGAAGGACGAGCGCAGGATGGGGTGGCGCTGGAGGCAGATCTCCCAGGCGTGCAGGAAGACCGGCAGATCGAGCTCGGACGTCACCGTCCAGGAGTACTGCTGGTAGTACGCCGAGGACGAGATCAGGGCGTGGAAGAGCATGCCCTGCTGGGTGGGAGAGAGAGGGTAAAGGTCCTCGACATCGGACCCGGTCTGGAGCAGCAGGGCGTCGAGTGACGGCTGGGAAAGGGCGGCGAGAGGGAAGTCGCCGGGAGAGAAGCGGCGGGCCTCCTCGGAGGCGCGCAGGGAGATGAGGGCGCGCAGGTGGTGCAGGAAGCGGCCGGCGAGCGACTCGATGGTGGAGGCGTGGTGGAGGTGGGCGCTGTAGCCGAAGGCGAGCCGCAGCTGCCCGTCGAGCACGGAGCCGTTGATCTCCAGCGCATGCAGGCGTGAGCCCGCGGGTGCGGCGGAAGGACCCGACGCTCCGGTGGCCAGGGAGAAGAGGCGGCTGGAGGCCGTCGCGGCGTCGAGCTGGCCGAGGTAGTTGAAGGCCACCTGGGGGACGGGCAGGGCCTGGAGCCGCTGGGCCACGTCGGCAGTGCCGAGCCAGCGGAGCAGACCGAAGCCGAGGCCCTGGTGGGGCAGGCGGCGCAGCGAGTCGCGCACGGAGCGCAGGCACTCACCCGTCGAGCCGCCGGAAGGCACGGGCAGCAGAACGGGCGTGAAGGAGGTGAACCAGCCCACGGTGCGCGAGAGATCCACGTCACCGAAGAGGTCCTCGCGGCCGTGGCCCTCCAGGTGGACGAGCACCTGGGACTGACCCGTCCACTCGCCGAGAGCGCGGGCCAGGGCTGTGAGCAGCACATCGTTGATGTGCGCGCGCCAGGCGGAAGGCACCTCCTGCAGCAGCACCTTCGTCTCCTCGGTGTCGAGGCAGACGGAGACGGAGCGCGCGGAGGCGTGGGTGTTGGGCCCGGAGGTGTCGGTGGGCAGCGGGGCCACGTGCTGGCGGGCCTCGTCCAACCAGAGCGGCGCCTCGGCCAGCAGGGACTCGGAGTGGGCATGGGCCTGCAGGCGGCGCGCCCAGGACTGGAAGGAGGTGCTCTTGGCCGGCAGCGTCACCGCCACGCCCTGCTGCAATTGCTGGTAGGCGGACTCGAGATCCTCCACCAGGACGCGCCAGGAGACGGCGTCGACGACGAGGTGGTGGGCGGCGAGCAGCAGGCGCTGCTGGCCGTTGCCGAGCTGGAAGAGAGCCGCGCGCAGCAGGGGCGGCTGGGAGAGGACGAAGCTGGCCTGCAGGCGCGCGGCCTCGGCCTCGAGCGCGGCGGGCTGCTCGGAGGCGGGCGTGGCGGAGAGGTCCACCTGGAGGAGGAGGAAGGGCGTCTCCTCGGGGCCGGCGTTCTCCTGGAGCCAGGCGCCCTCGTGCTGGCGGAAGCGCAAGCGCAGGGCATCGTGGTGGGAGAGCAGGTGCTGGAGGGCCTTCTCCAGCGGAGCGGGCTCCAGGGGCTGGCGGGAAGCCAGGAGCACGGACTGGTTGAAGTGGTGGGCGTGCGCCGTGTCGTGCGCGAGCAGGTGGTGCTGCACGGGCGTGAGCGGCACGGGGCCGGTGACGGGGCCCTGCTCGGCCAGCGGCGCGGAGGCGGACGTCACCACCTGGGCGAGCTGCGCCACCGTCTGGTGCTGGAAGAGCTGGCGCGTGGCGAGGACGAAGCCGGCCCGGCGGGCGCGCGCCACCACCTGGAGGCTGATGATGGAGTCGCCACCCAGTTGGAAGAAGTTGTCGTGGATGCCCACCTGTTTCAGGCCGAGCACCTGCGCCCAGATGTCACACAGGCGCTGCTCCACCTCGTTACGAGGCGCGACGTACCCCGTGCCGGTGGAGAGCGTCGCATCCGGAATGGGCAGGGCCTTGCGGTCCACCTTGCCATTGGCGGTGAGCGGCAGCGCCTTCAGGGCGACGAAGGCCGCGGGCACCATGTACTCGGGCAGCTTCTGCTTGAGGGCGTCGCGCAGCTCGCCAACGGAGGGCGGTTGCTCGGCGGAGGCGGGCACCACGTAGGCCACCAGCCGCTTGTCGCCCGGCGAGTCCTCGCGCACCACGACGACGGCCTGGCTCACCCCGGCGTGCTGCTCCAGCGCCGCTTCGACTTCTCCCAGCTCGATGCGGAAGCCACGCACCTTCACCTGGAAGTCGATGCGGCCCAGGAACTCCAGCGAGCCGTCGGCGCGCCGGCGCACCCGGTCTCCCGTGCGGTAGAGCCGGGCTCCGCGCCCGGTGGAGAACGGATCCGGCACGAAGCGCTCGGCGGTGAGCCCGGGGCGGTTGAGGTAGCCGCGCACCACGCCCTCGCCACCGATGTAGAGCTCGCCCGGCACGCCCAGGGGAACGGGCCGCATGCGCTCGTCGAGCACGTGCAGTTGCGTGTTGGCCAGCGGCGTACCCAGCGGCACGGAGCCGTCGAGCCGCGCGGGCACGTCATGCGAGGAGGACCAGACGGTCGTCTCCGTGGGACCGTACATGTTGAGGAGCGAGGGCACGTACCGGCGCAGCTCGCGCGCCAGCTCCGTGGAGAGCGCCTCACCGCCCACCAGCAGTTGCTTCAGGTGGCGCAGCGCTTCGGCCTGCGGGGGCTCGGCCACCAGCGTGCGCGCCAACGAGGGCGTGCACTGCAGGTGGGTGATGGCGTACTGGCGCACGGCCTCGGGCAGCCAGTCCGTGTCCAGCGTGTCCTTCTGCACCACGACGGCGAAGCCGCGCGAGAGCGTCCAGAGCAGCTCCAGCACGGAGATGTCGAAGGAGATGCTGGTGACGGCCAGCCACACGCCGCGCTCGGGCACCTGGAGCCGGGCGTCCATGGCGGTGAAGAAGTTGGACACCGTGCGGTGCGGCACCTGCACGCCCTTGGGCTGGCCGGTGCTGCCCGAGGTGTAGAGGATGTAGGCCAGGTTCCCGGCCATCGCTCCGCTGGAGGGATTCTCATCACGCCCGGATGCGAGGGCGGGTGAGTCCACGTCCACGCGCACCACGGCCGTGTCCGAGGCGGACGGCGTCCCCTCCAGGGCCGCCTGCGTGACGAGCACGCGAGCGCCGGAGTCCTCCAGCATGTAGGCGAGGCGTTCGCCCGGCCAGGTGGGATCCAGCGGCACGTAGGCGCCGCCGGCCTTGAGGATGGCCAGCAGGGCCACCACCATCTCCGCCGAGCGTTGGACGCGGACGCCGACGCGGCTCTCCGGCCCCACGCCCAGGGCCCGCAGGGCATGGGCGAGCCGGTTGGCGCGCTGGTTGAGCTCGCGGTAGGTGAGCCACGTGCCTTCGAAGCCGAGGGCGGGCGCGTCCGGGGTGCGCTCTACCTGCGCCTCGAAAAGGTGGTGGAGGCAGGCGTCGGCCGGGAAGCTGGCGGCGGTGTCGTTCCACTCCACCAGCACCTGCCGGCGCTCGGCGGCGGTGAGCAGCGACAGCTCGGAGAGGCGCGACTCCGGCGCGGCCACCACGCCCTCCAGCAGCACGCGCAGGTGCCCGGCCAGACGGGAGATGGTGGCGGCGTCGAACAGGTCCGTGTTGTAGACGAAGGAGCCGTGGAGGCCGTCCGGCGTCTCGCCGACGTTCAGCTCCAGCTCGAACTTGGAGACGCTCGTCTCCAGGTGGATGGGGTGCAGCGTCAGCCCGGCCAGGGCCGGCTCGGACGTGGGCGTGTTCTGGAAGGAGAACAGCACCTGGAAGAGCGGAGAGCGGCCCAGGTCGCGCTCGGGCTGCAGCTCCTCCACCAGCTTCTCGAAGGGCAGGTGCTGGTGGGAGAAGGCGCGGACGGTGCTCTCCCGCACGCGCTGCAGCAGCTCACGGAAGGTGGGGTTGCCCTCCAGGCGGGTGCGCAGCGCCAGCGTGTTGGCGAAGAAGCCGATGAGGCCCTCGAGCCGGGCCTGATCGCGGCCGGCCATGGGCGTGCCAATGCAGAAGGACTCCTGGCCCGAGTAGCGGTGCAGCACCACCTGGAAGGCGGCCAGCAGCAGCATGAAGGGCGTGACGCCCTCGCGCTGGCCCAGGGCCTTGAGGGAGTCACTCAGCTCCCGCGGCAGCGTCCAGGACAGCGCGGCGCCGTGGAACGTCTGCTCCGGCGGCCTCGGCCTGTCGGTGGGCAGCTCCAGCGCCGGCGAGGCTCCAGCGAGCTGCTCCTTCCAGAAGGTCAGCTGCTTCTCCAGCGCCTTGTCCTGGAGCCACTGGCGCTGCCACAGCGCGTAGTCCGCGTACTGCACGGGCAGCTCGGGCAGCGGCGAGGGCTGTCCCCGCGAGAAGGCCGCGTAGAGCTGTCCAAGCTCGCGCACCAGCACGCCCATGGACCAGCCGTCGGAGACGATGTGGTGCATGGTGAGCAGCAGCACGTGCTCGCGCGCGTCCAGCTTCAGCAGCGTGGTGCGCAGCAGTGGACCGCGCTCCAGCTCGAAGGGACGCTGGGCCTCCTCGGTGGCCAGGCGCCGGGCCTCGTCCTCGCGCCGCTCCGCGGGCAGCACCGTCAGGTCCACCACCGGCAGCCGGAACCCCGCCGTGGGGGCGATGACCTGCACCGCCGTGTCCGCCTCCACGCGGAAGGTGGTGCGCAGGGGCTCGTGGCGGCGCAGCAACTCGGTGAAGACGCGGTCGAGCACCGCGGTCTCGAGCGTCCCCCGCAGCCGCACGGCCATGGGCACGTTGTAGCGGGCGGTGCCCGGCTCGAGCTGCTCGAGGAACCACAGCCGCTGCTGGGCGAAGGACAGGGGCACGGCCGCCTCTCCCCCCGGCCTCGGCTCGAGGGGCGGGATGGCGGGGGCCTGGGGCGCACGGGCCGCCTTGGCATTGAGCTGCTTGAGCAGCAGGTCCCGCTTTTCAGGGGAGAGGCTGGCCAGACGCTTGAGGATGTCGCTCATGGGCAGGGGCTTGGAGGAAAGAGGGGGCGGGTGCTCAAGCGGCCTGGGGCGCGGAGTGCAGCGTGGCCAGGACGCCCTTCACGGGGCGGTGGGTGGAGGCGGCGATGGCGACAACCCGGTGCTTCGGCTCCAGGCGCAACTGGTAGCGCTGCAGCAGCGTGACGAGGGTGATCGTCAACAGCGTCAGGGTGTAGCCGTGGCCCACGCACTGCCGCTGGCCCGCGCCGAAGGGCATGTACGCATAGCGGTGCTGCCGCTCCTTCTGCTCGGGAAGGAAGCGCTCGGGGAGGTAGCGCTCGGGCTCCGGCCAGAACTCGGGATGCCGGTGCAGGATGTACGGCGGAATGAGCATCTTGGTGTCCGGGGCCACCGTGTAGCCGCCGAGCTGATCCTCCCCCACCGCCCGCCGCACGATGTTCCACGCGGGAGGGTGGAGGCGCAGCGTCTCTTCCACCACCGCCCGTGCGTAATGCAGGGACTGGAGGCTCTCGGCCGTGAGCGGCCGTCCTCCCAGCACGGTGGCCAGCTCGCTTCGCAGGCGCTGCTCCGCCTCGGGGTGGCGCATCACTTCATACAGAATCCACGTGAGCGCCACGGCCGTGGACTCGTACCCGCCGACATACAGATTCACCAGCTCGTCACGCAGCTCGGTGTCCGTCATGGCCACGCCCTGCGTGTCCTGGGCCTCCATCAGCATCGCCATCATGTCGTCCTTGCCGGAGGGGGACTGACGGCGTTCGGCGATGAGGCCGTACATGGCGGTGTTGAGCTGCTCGATGGCGCCGAAGAAGAGCCTCGTCTGCGAGCCGTTCAGGCCCAGCAGCCCCGCCAGTGCCCTGAAAATCGAGATGGGTGGCCCATGCATCATCTTCCCGAGCTGGTCCATGCCCGCGCGCAGCGGATCCCGGCTCTCGTACACGTCCTCCGAGAAGATGGAGGTGCCGAGCATGGTGATGGTCAGCCTGCGCATCTGCGCCAGCAGCTCCATCGGCTCACCGGTGCCGGCCTGGGGCGTCCAGCGCTCGGCGAGCTGTTGGACGTCCCGCACCATCCCCTCCACCATCCGCGCCAGCCGCGCGCGATGGAAGGACGGCTGCACCATGCGCCGTTGGCGGCGCCAGAAGTCTCCGGTGCTGGCGAACAGGCCCCGGCCCAGCAGTGGATCCGGCGCATCCCCCACCATGTAGAGGTAGTTGCCGACGTTGTCCGCCAACACCTGCTGCACGTGGTCCGGGTGCGACAGCAGCCAGCTCGGGCCGTGGTGCAGCTGGAAGTAGACGATGTCCCCGTGCTTCTGGCGTCCCTGGATGAGCTGGCCCAGTGGATCCTTCAACTGCCCGAGGCCGTTGCCCAGCAGCCAGTGGCGCTTGGAGCCGGGGGGAAGGGCGGCATTCCTAGGAGTGGTCATGGTGGTGTTCTTCACTCTTGGGGCTCCACATCGTCCGCGGACGGTGCGTCGGAGGTCAGGAGCTTCTGCACCTCCTGGTCGTCCAGTTGCTCCAGCTGCGCCATCATCGACTCGAGATCGCCCACGTCCTGGGCGGTGAGCCGCAGCATGTTGAGGGCGAGCGCCGACACGGTGGGCGCCTCGAAGAAGTCCTGCGGGGAGAGCTGCACGCTGAATGCGGAGTGGATGCGGGAGATGACCTGGATGGCCAGCAGCGAGTGGCCGCCCAGCTCGAAGAAGTTGTCGTGGATGCCCACGCGCTCGACGCGCAGCACCTCGCCCCAGATGGTGGCGAGCCGCTGCTCCGTGTCGTTGGTGGGCGCGATGTACTCGGAGGTGGCGGAGAGGGCCGAGTCGGGAGCCGGGAGGGCCTTCCTGTCCACCTTGCCGCTGGAGTTGAGCGGGAGGGAGGGCAGGGAGACGAAGGCGGAGGGCACCATGTACTCGGGCAGCTTGTGCTTGAGCAGCTCGCGCAAGGCGGTGACGGTGGGGGGTTGCTCGGAGGAGGCGGGCACCACGTAGGCCACCAGGCGCTTGTCGCCCGGGGAGTCCTCGCGCGCCACCACGACGGCCTGACGCACCTCGGGGTGCTGCTCGAGGGACGCTTCGATTTCACCCAGCTCGATGCGGAAGCCGCGCACCTTCACCTGGAAGTCGATGCGGCCCAGGAAGTCCAGGGAGCCGTCGGCGAGCCGGCGTACGCGGTCTCCCGTGCGGTAGAGGCGGGCACCGGGGGTGGAGCTGAAGGGGTCAGGGACGAAGCGCTCGGCGGTGAGCTCCGGGCGGCCGAGGTAGCCGCGCACGACGCCGTCACCGCCGATGAAGAGCTCGCCGGGGACGCCGAGGGGAAGAGGACGCAGGTGCTCGTCGAGCACGTAGAGCTGCGTGTTGGAGAGGGGGCTGCCCAGGGGCACGGGGCCGTGGAGCTGAGCGGGCACGGAGAAGGAGGAGGACCAGACAGTGGTCTCGGTGGGCCCGTACATGTTGAGCAGGGAGGGGACGAGCTGGCGCAGCTCGGAAGCCAGGTCGGTGGACATGGCCTCGCCGCCCACGAGCATGTGCTGGAGCGAGCGCAGGGCGTCAGCGCAGGCGGCGTCGAGCAGCAGGGCGCGAGCCATGGAAGGCGTGCACTGGAAGTGTGTGACGGAGTGCAGGCGAAGGGCCTGGGGCAGCCAGGAGGTGCCCAGGGTGTCGGGCTGCATGACAACGGAGAAGCCGCGAGCCATGGTCCACAGCAGCTCCAGGACGGAGATGTCGAAGGAGATGCGGGTGACGGCGAGCCAGATGCCGGGCTGGGACTGGGCCGGGTGGAGGCAGGCGTCCATGCCGGAGAAGAAGTTGGCCACGGTGCGGTGGGGCACCTGGACACCCTTGGGCCGGCCCGTGGAGCCGGACGTGTAGATGACGTAGGCCAGGTTGTCCCCGGTGGCCAGGGCAGGAGGCGCGTGCGTGGGCTGAGCGCGAAGCTGCTCGGTCCCCAGGTCCAGCGGCACCGCGGAGGCGCCGCGCTGCTGGGGGAGGTGCGGCAGCAGCGAGGGCTGGACCAGGAGCACCGCGGGGCGGGCGTCCTGGAGCATCCACTCCAGACGCTCGCGGGGGTAGGAGGGGTCGAGGGGCAGGTAGGCGCCGCCAGCCTTGAGGATGGCGAAGAGGCCCACCACCATGTCCAGGGAGCGCTCGGAGCACAGGCCGACGCGGACGTCAGGGCCGACGCCGAGGGAGCGCAGGTGCCAGGCGAGTTGGTTGGCGCGCTCGTCCAGCTCGCGGTAGGTGAGCCAGGACCCCTCGAAGCAGAGTGCTCGCGCGTCAGGCGTGCGCTGCACCTGCGCCTCGAAGAGCTGGTGGATGTTGGCGTCCACGGCCAGGGGCACGCGGGTGTCGTTCCAATCCACGAGCACGTGGCGCCGCTCGGCCTCGGAGAGCAGCGGCAGCGCGGAGAGGCGCACATCGGGGTTGGCGGAAGCCGACTCCAGCAACACCTGCAGGTGATCGAACATCCGGGCGATGGTGTCCGCCTCGTACAGGTCGGTGTTGTACTCGAGGACGCAGCTCAGGCCGTCGGCGCCCTCGTGGACGAAGAGGGTGAGATCGAACCTCGCCGCGCCCGTGTTGCCCTCCGCACCCTTGAGCGTGAGGCCGGGCAGGTGCAGCTCGGATGCGGGAGCGTTCTGCAGGGCGAGCTTCACCTGGAAGAGAGGTGCGTGCGCGCGGCTACGCTCGGGGTTGAGCACGCGCACCAGCTCCTCGAAGGGCACGTCCTGATGGGCGTAGGCCCCGAGGGCTACCTGCCGCGTGCGGCCGAGCAGCTCGCGGAAGGTCGGGTCACCGGAGAGGTCGCCGCGCATGACGAGCTGGTTGACGAAGAAGCCGATGAGGCCCTCGGTGTCGGCGTGCGTGCGGCCGGCGATGTCCGTGCCCACCACGATGTCCGTCTGCCCCGAGTAGCGCGAGAGCAGGGTCTGGAAGGCGGCCAGCAGCGCCATGAAGGGGGTGACGCCCTCGCGCTGGCAGAGCACCTCGAACGCCTGGGACAGCGCGCGGGGCATGAGCCGCATGAGGCTGTTGCCCCGGTAGGACTGCGTGGCGGGACGGGGCTTGTTGGTAGGCAGCTCCAGCACCTTGGGCGCGCCCGCGAGCTGCTGGCGCCAGTAGGAGAGCTGGGCTTCCATTGCCTCGCCCTGGAGCCACTGGCGCTGCCAGGCGGCGTAGTCGGCGTACTGCAGGGGCAGCTCGGGCAGGGGCGAGGGCTGGCCCTGGGAGAAGGCCTGGTAGAGCGCCGCCACTTCGCGCGTCAGCACGCCCATGGACCACCCATCCGAGATGATGTGGTGCATGTTGAGCAGCAACACGTGCTCCTGCTCGTCCAGCTTCAGCAACAGGGCGCGCAGCAGCGGGCCGCGGGCCAGCGAGAAGGGCTTGCGGCTCTCCTCCGCGAGGAGCTTGTGGGCCTCGGCCTCGCGCTCGTCGGCGGGCAGGGCGCTCAGGTCGGCGCGCTCCAGGCGCAGGGGCGCGGCGGGCACGATGCGCTGGAGGGGTTGGCCATCCTCGGAGGGGAAGGAGGTGCGCAGGACCTCGTGACGGCGCACTAGCTCGGTAAGGCCGCGCTCCAGGGCAGTCGTGTCCAGCGTGCCCATCAGCCGCAGCGGCATGGGCATGTTGTACAGCGGGCTGTCGGGGACGAACTGGTCGAGGAACCACAGGCGCTGCTGGGCGAAGGACAGCGGCAGCGACTCCGTCCTGTCGACGGGGCGCAGAGGCGGCAGCTTCGGCTCGTGACCCTCACGCGAGAGGGCCTCGATGGCGGCGGCGAGGGCCTTGAGGGTGGGCGACTCAAAGAGAGCGCCGATGGGGAGGTTGACGCCGAAGGTGGAGCGGATGCGGGAGATGGCCTGGGTGGCCAGCAGCGAGTGGCCGCCCAATTCGAAGAAGTTGTCGCGAGCACCGACGCGGGCCACCCCCAGCAGCACGCTCCATTGCGAGGCCAGCAGTTGCTCGGTGGGCGTGCGCGGGGCCACGTACTCGGAGGTGGCGGCGAGGGCCGAGTCGGGAGCCGGGAGGGCCTTCCTGTCCACCTTGCCGCTGGAGTTGAGCGGGAGGGAGGACAGGGAGACGAAGGCGGAGGGCACCATGTACTCGGGCAGCTTGTGCTTGAGCAGCTCGCGCAGGGAGGTGACGGTGGGGGGCTGCTCGGAGGAGGCAGGCACCACGTAGGCCACCAGGCGCTTGTCGCCCGGGGAGTCCTCGCGCGCCACCACGACGGCCTGACGCACCTCGGGGTGCTGCTCGAGGGCCGCTTCGATTTCACCCAGCTCGATGCGGAAGCCGCGCACCTTCACCTGGAAGTCGATGCGGCCCAGGAAGTCCAGGGAGCCGTCGGCGAGCCGGCGTACGCGGTCTCCCGTGCGGTAGAGGCGGGCACCGGGGGTGGAGCTGAAGGGGTCAGGGACGAAGCGCTCGGCGGTGAGCTCCGGGCGGCCGAGGTAGCCGCGCACCACACCGTCACCGCCGATGAAGAGCTCGCCGGGGACGCCGAGGGGAAGAGGCCGCAGGTGCTCGTCGAGCACGTAGAGCTGCGTGTTGGAGAGGGGGCTGCCCAGGGGCACGGGGCCGTGGAGCTGAGCGGGCACGGAGAAGGAGGAGGACCAGACAGTGGTCTCGGTGGGCCCGTACATGTTGAGCAGGGAGGGGACGAGCTGGCGCAGCTCGGAAGCCAGGTCGGTGGACATGGCCTCGCCGCCCACGAGCATGTGCTGGAGCGAGCGCAGGGCGTCGGCGCAGGCGGCGTCGAGCAGCAGGGCACGCGCCATGGAGGGCGTGCACTGGAAGTGGGAGACGGAGTGCTGGCGAAGGGCCTCGGGCAGCCAGGAGGTACCCAGGGTGTCGGGCTGCACGACGACAGAGAAGCCGCGAGCCATTGTCCACAGCAGTTCTAGGACGGAGATGTCGAAGGAGATGCGGGTGACGGCGAGCCAGACACCGGGCTGGGACTGGGCCGGGCGCAGGCAGGCATCCATGCCGGAGAAGAAGTTGGCCACGGTGCGGTGGGGCACCTGGACACCCTTGGGCCGGCCCGTGGAGCCGGAGGTGTAGATGACGTACGCGAGGTTGTCGGGAGCCACCGGCACTTGGGGCGAGTGCGTGGGCTGGCCACGAAGCTGCTCGTTCCCCAGGTCCAGCGGCACCGCGGAGGCAGCGTGCTGCTCGGGGAGGTGTGGCAGCAGGGCGGGCTGGACCAGGAGCACCGCGGGGCGGGCATCTTGGAGCATCCACTCCAGACGCTCGCGGGGGTAGGAGGGGTCGAGGGGCAGGTAGGCGCCGCCAGCCTTGAGGATGGCGAAGAGGCCCACCACCATGTCCAGGGAGCGCTCGGAGCACAGGCCGACGCGGACGTCAGGGCCGACGCCGAGGGAGCGCAGGTTCCAGGCGAGCTGATTGGCGCGCTCATCGAGCTGGCGGTACGTCAGCGACTGATCGCTCACCTGGACGGCGAGGGCATCCGGCGTGTGCCGGGCCTGGGCCTCGAAGAGCTGGTGGATGCTGACACCGGCGGGGACGTCCTCGCGCGTGTCGTTCCAGTCCACGAGCACCTGACGCCGCTCGGACTCGGTGAGCAGCGGCAGCGCGGACAGGCGCACGTCGGGGTTGGCGGAGGCCGACTCCAGCAACACCTGCAGATGGTCGAACATCCGGGC
Source organism: Archangium gephyra (assembly GCF_042230915.1). Taxonomy (GTDB): domain Bacteria; phylum Myxococcota; class Myxococcia; order Myxococcales; family Myxococcaceae; genus Archangium; species Archangium gephyra_B. The sequence continues at coordinate 4,289,720 of NZ_CP102578.1, forward strand.
GATGGTGTCCGCCTCGTACAGGTCCGTGCTGTACTCGAAGATGCAGCTCAGGCCCTCGGCGCTCTCGTGGACGGAGAGGGTGAGATCGAACCTCGCCACGCCGGTGCTGCCCTCCACGCCCTTGAAGGTGAGACCGGGCAGGTTCAGCTCGGGGGTGGGCGTGTTCTGCAGGGCGAGCTTCACCTGGAAGATGGGGGCGTGGGCCAGGCTGCGCTCGGGGTTGAGCACGCGCACCAGCTCCTCGAAGGGCACGTCCTGGTGGGCGTAGGCCCCGAGGGCTACCTGCCGCGTGCGGCCGAGCAGCTCTCGGAAGGAGGGGTCGCCGGAGAGGTCGCCGCGCATGACGAGCTGGTTGACGAAGAAGCCAATGAGGCCCTCGGTGTCCGCATGCGTGCGGCCAGCGATGTCCGTGCCCACCATGACGTCCGTCTGTCCCGAGTAGCGCGAGAGCAGGGTCTGGAAGGTGGCCAGCAGCGCCATGAAGGGGGTGACGCCCTCGCGTTGGCAGAGCACCTCGAGCGCCTGGGACAGCGCGCGGGGCATGACGCGGGAGAGCGTGGCTCCGCGGTAGGACTGCACGGCGGGACGGGGCTTGTCGGTGGGCAGCTCCAGCACCTTGGGCGCGCCCGCGAGCTGCTGGCGCCAGTAGGAGAACTGGGCCTCCAGCGTCTCGCCCTGGAGCCACTGGCGTTGCCAGGCGGCGTAGTCGGCGTACTGCAGGGGCAGCTCGGGCAGCGGCGAGGGCTGGCCCGAGTAGAAGGCCTCGTAGAGGGCCGCCACCTCGCGCACCAGCACGCCCATGGACCACCCATCCGAGATGATGTGGTGCACGTTGAGCACTAGCATGTGCTCGGTGTCCGCGAGCTTGATCAGGAGGGCACGCAGCAGCGGGCCGTGGGCCAGCGAGAAGGGCTTGCGGCTCTCCTCGGCGAGGAGCTTGTGAGCCTCGGCCTCGCGCTCGTCGGCGGGCAGGGCGCTCAGGTCGGCGCGCTCCAGTCGCAGGGGCGCGGCAGGTGCGATGCGCTGGAGGGGTTGACCGGACTCCTCCGGGAAGGAGGTGCGCAATACCTCGTGACGGCGCACCAGTTCGGTGAGGCCGCGCTCCAGGGCGGCCGTGTCCAGCGTGCCCACCAGCCGCAGGGGCGTGGGCACGTTGTAGAGCGCGCTGTTGGGGATGAGCTGGTCGAGGAACCACAGGCGCTGCTGGGCGAAGGACAGGGGCAGCGACTCCGTCCTGTCCACGGGGCGCAGAGGCGGCAGCTTCGGCCCGTGGCCCTCACGCGAGAGGGCATCGATGGCGGCGGCGAGGGCCTCGAGGGTGGGCGACTCGAAAAGAGCGCCGATGGGGAGGTTGACGCCGAAGGTAGAGCGGATGCGGGAGATGGCCTGGGTGGCCAGCAGCGAGTGGCCGCCCAATTCGAAGAAGTTGTCGCGAGCACCGACGCGGGCCACTCCCAGCAGCACGCTCCATTGCGAGGCCAGCAGTTGCTCGGTGGGCGTGCGCGGGGCGACGTAGGAGTCGATCCCCTCCGTTCCCGGGGTACCGGGAGGAGGCAGGGCGGCCCTGTCCACCTTGCCGTTGGAGGTGAGGGGAAGGGTGTCCAGGGAGACGAAGGACTGGGGCACCATGTACTCGGGCAGCTTGTGCTGGAGGAAGTCGCGCAGGGTGGTGGAGGAGGGAGGCTGCGCGCCGGAGTGCGGCACGACGTAGGCCACCAGGCGCGTGTCGCCCGGAGAGTCCTCGCGCACGAGCACCAGGGACTGGAGCACCTCGGAGTGCAGCTCCAGGGCGGACTCGATTTCACCCAGCTCGATGCGGAAGCCGCGCAGCTTCACCTGGAAGTCGAGCCGGCCGAGGTACTCCAGCGAGCCATCGGGCAGCCAGCGGGCCTTGTCGCCGGTGCGGTAGAGGCGGGCACCGGGCTCGGAGGAGAAGGAGTCGGGGATGAAGCGCTCGGCGGTGAGCTCGGGACGGCCGAGGTAGCCGCGGCCCACCTGGGCGCCGCCGATGAAGAGCTCACCGGGGACGCCCGTGGGGACGGGGCGCAGGTGGGCGTCGAGGACGTAGAGGCGGGTGTTGGCGATGGGGCGGCCGATGGAGACGGAGCCGGTGGAGGCGTCGTGGGGCTGGACGGTGTGGACGCAGCAGCCCACCACGGTCTCGGTGGGGCCGTACTCATTCACCAGCCGGGTGTCAGGAGCATGCTGGCGCCAGAAGGCGAGCATGTCGGAGGTGAGGGCCTCGCCGCCGATGATGAAGGAGCGGGTGAGGCCGGAGGCCTTGTCAGCGGGGAGCTGCTGCTCGAGCAGACGCAGGTGGCTGGGGGTGAGCTTCACCAGGCTGAAGTTGTCGCCGGAGAGCAGGGCCTGGCCGAGGCCCTGGACACCCTGGGACTCGGGGACGAGGAGGACGGGGCGGCCCACGGTGAGAGGAGCCAGGAGGCTGGTGACGGTGAGGTCGAAGGAGAGGGAGGAGTGGACGGGAGAGCCGTTGCCCTGGGCAATGGAATAGGCCTGGGTGCACCAGTGCAGGTAGTTGACGACGCCGCGGTGCTCGAGCATGGCGCCCTTGGGGCGGCCGGTGGAGCCCGAGGTGTAGATGACGTAGGCGAGGTTGTTGGGAGCCACCGGCACCTTTGGCGAGTGCGTGGGCTGGTGGGCAATGAGCGAGTCCCACTCGGAGTCGACGAGGACGAGGAGCTGGCTCTGGACGGGGAGCTCGTCGGCGAGGTGCTCCTGGGTGACGAGGAGAGGCGTGAGGGAGTCGCTGAGCAGGAAGGCCAGGCGCTCGGAGGGGTAGGAGGGGTCGAGGGGGACGTAGGCGCCGCCGGCCTTGAGGATGGCCAGGAGGCCGACGACCATGTCGGGGGAGCGCTCGAGGCACAGGCCGACGCGGACGTCGGGGCCGACGCCGAGGGAGAGCAGGTGCCAGGCGAGCTGGTTGGAGCGCTCGTCGAGCTGGCGGAAGGAGAGGCGCTGCGCACCGAGGTGGACGGCGAGGGCGTCCGGGGTGAGCCGGGCCTGGGCCTCGAAGAGCTGGTGGACGGTGGCGTCGGCGGGAAAGTCCGTGGCCGTGTCGTTCCAGTCCACGAGCACCTGCTGGCGCTCGGTGCTGGTGAGCAGCGGCAGGGCGGACAGGCGCACGTCGGGGTTGGCGGAGGCCGACTCCAGCAACACCTGCAGGTGGTCGAACATCCGGGCGATGGTGCCCGCCTCGTACAGGTCCGTGCTGTACTCGAGGACGCAGCCCAGGCCCTCGGTGCCCTCGTGGACGAAGAGGGTGAGGTCGAGCTTCGCCACGCCCGTGTTGCCCTCCACGCTCCGGAAGGTGAGGCCGGGCAGGTGCAGCTCGGTGGTGGGCGTGTTCTGCAGGACGAGCTTCACCTGGAAGAGGGGCGCGTGGGCGCGGCTGCGCTCGGGGTTGAGCACGCGCACCAGCTCCTCGAAGGGCACGTCCTGGTGGGCGTAGGCCCCGAGCGTCGTGTCCTTCACGCGCCGCAGCAGCTCGCGGAAGGAGGGGTCGCCGGAGAGGTCGCCGCGCATGACGAGCTGATTGACGAAGAAGCCGATGAGGCCCTCGGTGTCCGCATGGGTGCGGCCAGCGATGTCCGTGCCCACCACGACGTCCGTCTGGCCAGAGTAGCGCGAGAGCAGGGTCTGGAAGGCGGCGAGCAGCGCCATGAAGGGGGTGACGCCCTCGCGCTGGCAGAGCACCTCGAGCGCCTGGGACAGCGCGCGCGGCATGACACGGGAGAGGGTGGCGCCCCGGTAGGACTGCGTGGCGGGGCGGGGCTTGTCGGTGGGCAGCTCCAGCAACTGGGGCGCGCCCACGAGCTGCTGGCGCCAGTAGGAGAACTGGGCCTCCAGCGTCTCGCCCTGGAGCCACTGGCGCTGCCAGGCGGCGTAGTCGGCGTACTGCAGGGGCAGCTCGGACAGGGGCGAGGGCTGGCCCGAAGAGAAGGCCTCGTAGAGGGCCGCCACCTCGCGCACCAGCACACCCATGGACCAGCCATCCGAGACGATGTGGTGCATGTTGAGCACCAGCATGTGCTCGGTGTCCGCGAGCTTGATCAGGAGGGCGCGCAGCAGCGGGCCGTGGGCCAGCGAGAACGGCTTGCGGCTCTCCTCCGCGAGGAGCTTGTGGGCCTCGGTCTCGCGCTCGTGGGCGGGCAGGGCGCTCAGGTCGGTGCGCTCCAGGGGCAGGAGCGCGGGAGGCGCGATGCGCTGGAGGGGTTGACCGGACTCGGAGGGGAAGGAAGTGCGCAACACCTCGTGACGGCGCACCAGCTCGGTGAGGCCGCGCTCCAGGGCGGCGGTGTCCAGCACGCCTTTCAGCCGCAGGCAGGCGGGGAGGTTGTAGAGCGCGCTGTCGGGGACGAGCTGATCGAGGAACCACAGGCGCTGCTGGGCGAAGGACAGCGGCAGGGGCTGCTGGCGCGACACGGGCCGCAGGGGCGGCAGGGCGGGGGCCTGGGTGGCGCGGGCGGCGGACCCGATGGCGAGGGCGAGCGCTTCGAGGGTGGGCGCCTCGAAGAGGGTGCGCAGGGGCAGCTCGACGTTGAAAGCGGAGCGGATGCGGGAGATGACCTGGGTGGCGAGCAGGGAATGGCCGCCCAGCTCGAAGAAGTTGTCATGCAGGCCCACCCGCTCCACACGCAGCACCTCACTCCAGAGGGCGGCGAGCTGTTGCTCCGTCTCACTGCGGGGAGCGACGTACTCGGTACCCGTGGAGAGCGCGCCGTCGGGAGCGGGCAGGGCCTTCCTGTCCACCTTGGCGTTGGAGGTGAGGGGCAGGGCCTCGAGGCGGACGAAGGCCGAGGGCAGCATGAACTCGGGCAGCCGCTGCTGGAGGAAGGAGCGCAGGGCGGGAGTGTCGAGCTGCTGGGAGTCGGAGGTGAAGTAGGCCACCAGGCGCTTGTCGCCGGGGAGGTCCTCGCGAACGAGGGCAACGGCCTCGCGAACGGAGGAGTGGGCCAGGAGGGCGGCTTCCACCTCGGCCAGCTCGATGCGGTAACCGCGCACCTTCACCTGGTTGTCGAGGCGGCCGAGGAACTCCAGCACGCCGTCGTTGCGCCAGCGAGCGAGGTCCCCGGTGCGGTAGAGGCGAGAGCCAGAGGGGCCGAAGGGATTGGGGAGGAAGCGCTCGGCGGTGAGCTCGGGGCGGGAGAGGTAGCCACGGGCGAGGCCCTCGCCACCGATGAAGAGCTCACCCGGGACACCAGAGGGGACGGGCTGGAAGGAAGCGTCCAGCAGGTACACCTGGGTGTTGGCGATGGGAGAGCCGATGGGGACGGAGGAGCCCACCTGCTGCGGGCGGGACATGCGGAAGCAGGAGGTGAAGAGGGTGCTCTCGGTGGGGCCGTAGCAGGCGGTGACGGGCAGGCCGAGGGACTCCAGGACGCGGCGCACGTGGGGAGCGGAGACGACGTCACCCCCGGTGAGAAGCTGGTGCAGGCCGCGCAGGCACTCGGGCTTGTGCTCCACCACCTGGGAGAAGAGGCCCGCGGTGAGGTGGAGCGTCGTCACCTTGTGGCGGGTGAGCACCTGGGAGAGCAGCTCCAGGTCGCTGGGGGAGTGGGGAGGGAAGACGACGAGACGGCCGCCGAAGAGGAGGGGGCCCCAGAGCTCGAGGGTGGAGGCGTCGAAGGAGATGGGGGCGAGGAGGAGGAATGTCTGCTCGGGGCCGAGGTGTGCGTAGTGGATGCCGTGGAAGAGGCGGAGGACGGAGCGGTGCTCGATGGCGACGCCCTTGGGACGGCCGGTGGTGCCCGAGGTGAAGTCGACGTAGGCGAGGTTGCGGGAGGAGACGCCAGAGAGCGGGGCGGACGTGGGCAAGCCGTCGAGGCTCAGCTCCTCGACGAAGAGGGAGGGGAGGTGAGAGGAGACGGGAAGCTGGGAGCACAGAGCGCGAGAGGTGAGCAGGAGGAGGGGAGGAGCATCCTCGAGCATGAAGGACAGGCGCTGGGCGGGATAGGAGGCATCCAGCGGGAGGTAGGCGCCACCGGCCTTGAGGATGGCGAGCAGGGAGACGATGAGCTCGAGGGAGCGCTCCATGCACAGCGCCACCAGTACGTCGGGGCCGACGCCATGGGAGCGCAGCAGGTGGGCCAGCGCGTTGGAGCGAGCATCCAGCTCCCGGTAGGAGAAGCGTGCGTCACCGAACTCGACGGCGATGGAGTCGGGGCGCAGAGCCACCTGCTGCTCGAAGAGGTGGTGGATGCAGGAGGTGGCGGGGAAGTCGGCGGCGGTGGCGTTCCACTGCACGAGCACCTGCTGCCGCTCGGCGTCCGAGAGCAGGGAGACGTCGCTCAGGCGGGAAGCGGAGGCGAGGGAGAGCAGGGCCGAGCGCCAGTGCTCGAGCAGCCGCTGCATGGAAGCGGGCTCGAAGCGGGGCGAGTCGTAGACGGCCCGCAGGCGCAGCGTCTGTCCAGGCAGGACGGAGAGGGTGAGCGGGTAGTTGGTGCGCTCGTCACCGTGGATGTCACGCACCTGGAGCGACGAGGACGAGTCCAGCAGCGAGGCATCGAGAGGGTAGTTCTCGAAGACGAGCAGGGAGTCGAAGAGCGGGGTGCCGCGGGGCACCTGGCTGAAGGACTGGACCTGGACTAGCGGAGAGTGCTCGTACTGGCGCAGCTCAAGCTGCTGGGCCTGGAGTGACTGGAGCCAGGGCAGCAGCGGGGCGGCGCCCGAAGGGAAACGGACGCGGGTGGGCAGCGAGTTGATGAAGACGCCCACCATGGCGTCGGAGCCGGGCAGCTCGGGAGGACGGCCCGCGACGGTGTTGCCGAAGACGACATCCTGCTCGCCGCTGTAGCGCGAGAGCACGAGGCCCCAGGAAGCCAGGGCGAGCGTGTTGAGGGTGAGCTGGTGCTGGCGGGCGAAGTCCTGCAGCGCGGACGTGGCCTCGGTGGACAGGTCCAGCTCGAAGGTCTGATACGCGGGGGGCTTGCCCTGCACGGCAGCGGCGTGCGTGTCCGCGGGCAGGGGCGTGGGAGCGGTGAAGCCCTCCAGGTAGCCGCGCCAGAACGACGCGTCAGCGGAGGCGTCGCGGCGCTGCAGCCAGGCGATGTAGTCGCGGAAGGGCGGCCTGGGCGCGGGCTCGGGCGCGGGGCCAGAGCGGAAGGCGTCATAGAGGGAGAAGATCTCCTTCATGAGCACGCCGAGGCTCCAGCCGTCCACCAGCAGGTGGTGGTGGCTCCAGATGAAGCGCACGGCGTCATCCGCCAGTCGCACGGCGACCAGCCGCATCAGCGGAGCGCGGCGCGGATCGAAGCCGAGCTGACGTTGCTCTCGCAGCAGTTGCTCGAAGCGGGCGTGCTGCGCGGAGGCGGGCAGCTCACGCCAATCGAGCAGCTCGAAGGGCAGCTCCACCTGGGAGTGGACCGCCTGCAGGGGCACATCGAGCCCTTCCCAGTGGAAGGAGGAGCGCAGGATGGTGTGGCGCTGGAGGCAGGCCTTCCAGGCACGCAGGAAGGCGGGCAGGTCGAGCGAGGAGGTGACCGTCCAGGAGAGCTGCTCGAAGTAGGTGGAGGACTCGGGAGAGAGCAGGGCGTGGAAGAGCATGCCCTGCTGGGTGGGAGAGAGCGGGTAGAGGTCCTCGACGTCGGAGCCGGCCTGGCGCAGCACGGCGTCGAGCGCGGGCTGGGAAAGGGCCGCGAGGGGGAAGTCGCCCGGAGAGAAGCGGCGAGCGTCCTCGGAGGAGCGCAGGGAGATGAGGGCGCGCAGGTGGTGCAGGAAGCGGCCGGCGAGCGACTCGATGGTGGAGGCGTGGTGGAGGTGGGCGCTGTAGCTGAAGGCGAGCCGCAACTGCCCGCCGAGCACGGAGCCATTGACCTCCAGCACGTGCAGGCGCGAGCCGGAAGGCGCGGTGCGAGGCCCGGAGGCTTCATCCGTCAGGGAGAAGAAGCGGCTGGAGGTGGTCGCGGCATCGAGCTGGCCGAGGTAGTTGAAGGCGACCTGGGGCGCGGGCAGGGCCTGGAGCCGCTGGGCCACGTCGAGAGTACCGAGCCAGCGGAGCAGACCGAAGCCGAGGCCGTGGTGGGGCAGGCGGCGCAGCGAGTCGCGCACGGAGCGCAGGCACTCACCCGTCGAGCCGCCGGAAGGCACGGGCAGCAGAACGGGCGTGAAGGAGGTGAACCAGCCCACGGTGCGCGAGAGGTCCACGTCCTCGAACAGCTCCTCGCGGCCATGGCCTTCCACGTTGAAGAGCACCTGGGATTGACCCGTCCACTCGCCGAGAGCGCGGGCCAGCGCGGTGAGCAGCACGTCGTTGATGTGCGCGCGCCAGGCGGAAGGCACCTCCTGGAGCAGCACCTTCGTCTCCTCGGTGTCGAGGCAGACGGAGACGGCGCGTTCGGAGGACTGAGTGTTGGGGCCGGAGGTGTCGGTGGGCAGCGGGGCCACGTGCTGGCGGGCCTCGTCCAACCAGAGCGGCGCCTCGGCCAGCAGGCGCTCCGAGCGCGCATGGGCCTGCAGGCGGCGGGCCCAGGACTGGAAGGAGGTGCTCTTGGCCGGCAGCGTCACCGTGAGGCTCTGCTGGAACTGCTGGTAGGCGGACTCGAGGTCCTCCACCAGGACACGCCAGGAGACGGCATCGACGACGAGGTGGTGCACGGCGAGCAGCAGGCGCTGCTGGCCGTTGCCGAGCTGGAAGAGAGCAGCGCGCAGCAGGGGCGGCTGGGAGAGGTCGAAGCTGGCCTGCAGGCGCGCGGCCTCGGCCTCCAGGGCCTTGGGCTGCTCGGACGCGGGGAGGGAGGAGAGCTCCACCTGGAGCAGGTGGAGGGGGGCCTCCTCGGGGCCGGCGTTCTCCTGGAGCCAGGCGCCTTCGTGCTGGCGGAAGCGCAAGCGGAGGGCGTCGTGGTGGGAGAGCAGGTGCTGGAGGGCCTTCTCCAGCAGAGCGGGCTCCAGGGGCTGGCGGGAAGCCAGGAGCACGGACTGGTTGAAGTGGTGGGCGTGCGCCGCGTCGTGAGCCAGCAGGTGGTGCTGCACGGGCGTGAGAGGCACAGAGCCGGTGACGGGGCCCTGCTCGTCGGCGCTCTGGGCGGAGACCTGGACGACCTGTGCCAGTCTGGCGACGGTCTGGTGCTGGAAGAGGTCGCGGGTGGTGAGCGAGAGGCCCACCTGGCGCGCGCGAGCCACCACCTGGAGGCTGATGATGGAGTCGCCACCCAGCTCGAAGAAGTTGTCGTGGATGCCCACCTGCTTCAGGTCGAGCACCTGCGCCCAGATGCCGCACAGGTGCTGCTCCACCTCGTTGCGAGCCGCCACGAAGGAGGACTTCAGTTCGGAGCGGGAGGAGTCAGGAGGAGGCAGGGCCTTCCTGTCCAGCTTGCCGCTGGAGTTGAGGGGCAGGGCCTCCAGGACGACGAAGGAGGAGGGCAGCATGTACTCGGGCAGCTTCTGCTGCAGCCAGGTCCGCAGCTCCTCGGGCTTCAACCCGGGGGGCGTGACACCCTCACCCCGTCCCTCTCCCGAAGGGAGAGGGGAGGTGGGCACGAGGTAGGCCACCAGGCGCTTGAGGCCAGGGGAGTCCTCGCGCAGCAGGACGACGGACTCGCGCACGGAGGGGTGAAGGCAGAGGGCGGACTCCACCTCGCCCAGCTCGATGCGGAAGCCGCGCAGCTTCACCTGGAAGTCGATGCGGCCGAGGTACTCCAGGGAGCCATCGGCCAGCCAACGCACCTTGTCACCGGTGCGGTAGAGGCGCTCGCCGGGCTCGGAGGAGAAGGGGTTGGGGAGGAAGCGCTCGGCGGTGAGCTCCGGACGGCCGAGGTAGCCGCGGGCCAGGCCGGCGCCGCCGACATACAACTCACCGGGAACGCCGACGGGGAGCGGGTGCAGGCGGGAGTCGAGGACGTAGGAGCGGACGTTGTGGAAGGGCTGGCCGATGGAGACACGCCGGGCGTCGACGGAGGTGTTGACGGTGGCGCAGACGGTGCACTCGGTGGGGCCGTAGGCGTTGACGAAGCGGCGCCCCGGCTGGAAGCGGGCCACCAAGTCGGAGGAGCAGGCCTCGCCAGCGGTGATGAGCGTCTGCACGCCACTCAAGTCCTCGGGCCGCAGCTGGGCGAGGACGGAGGGGGTGAGCTTGAGGGTGGTGATGGACTGCGCTTGCACCACCTGGAGCAGGGGTGCACCGGGCATGAGCTCGTCACGGGAGGCGAGCACGAGGCAGGCGCCGGAGAGCAGGGAGGGGAAGATTTCGGAGACGGAGGCGTCGAAGGCGGAGGAGAAGAACTGGAGGAGGCGGCGGCCGGGCCGCAGGTCCATGAAGTCGACGGTCTGCAGGGCGGTGTTGCACAGGCCGCGGTGCTGCAGGAGGGTGCCCTTGGGACGGCCGGTGGAGCCCGAGGTGTAGATGACGTAGGCGAGGTTGCCGCCGTGCACGTCAACGTCGAGGTCCTCTTCGGACTCGCGCTCCACCCGCTCCCAGTGCTCGTCGAGCAGGAAGACGTAGCCGCGGCGATCGAGCAGGTGCTCCAGGGACGAGTGGGTGAGGAGGACGGGGGCGGAGGCATCCGAGGCGATGAAGTCCAGGCGCTCGGAGGGCAGAGAGGGATCCAGCGGCACCCAGGCGCCGCCGGCCTTGAGCGTGGCGAGGATGGACACCACCAGGTCCAGGGAGCGCTCCAGGCAGATGGCCACCAGGACGTCCGGGCCGACGCCGAGGCGGCGCAGGTGGCGGGCGAGCTGGTTGGCGCGGGCGTTGAGCTCGCCGTAGGTGAGCTCCTCCGTGCCGAAGCGCAAGGCGGGGGCATCGGGAGCGCCGCGCACCCGGGCCTCGAAGAGGCGATGGACGAGCGGGGACTCGGGCAGCTCGCGTCGGGCCTGGTTCCACTCCACCAGCACCTGCTGACGCTCGGTGGCGGTGAGCAGTGGCACCTCGGAGATGCCGGCGTCTGGCGCATCCACCACGCCCTGCATCAGCATCCGCAGGTGCTCGGCCATGCGGGCGATGGTGGAGGTGTCGAAGAGATCGGTGTTGTAGTCGAGGCTTCCGGCCAGCCCCTCGGACGTGTCCGAGAGGAAGAGCGCCAGATCGAACCGGGACACGCCGGTGTCGGGCTCCTGGGCGCTCATCTTCAGGCCCGCGCTGCTGAAGTCCGCCAGCCGGGGCTTGTCCAACACGAACCACACTTGGAAGAGCGGGCTGTGGCTGAGGTTGCGCTCGGGCTGGAGCTCCTCCACCAGCTTCTCGAAGGGCAGATCCTGGTGGGCGTAGGCCCCGAGCGTCGTCTCCCTCACGCGCTGCAGCAGCTGGCGGAAGGACGGGTTGCCCTCCATGCGGGTGCGCAGCACGAGTGTGTTGACGAAGAAGCCGATGAGGCCCTCCAGCTCGGCGAGCCGGCGGCCGGCGATGGGCGAGCCGACGCAGACGTCCTCCTGCCCCGAGTAGCGGTGCAGCAGCACCTGGAAGAGGGACAGCACCAGCATGAAGGGCGTGACGCCCTCGCGCTGGGCCAGCTGTTTGAGGGACTCGGACAACTCCCGGGAGAAGCGCACGGGGAGCGAGGTGCCGCGGAAGCTCTGGACGGAGGGGCGGGGCCTGTCGGTGGGCAGCTCCAGCAGGCTGGGGGCGCCCGCGAGGTGCTGCTTCCACCAGGAGAGCTGCCGCTCCAACTCCTCGCCCCGCAGCCACTGCCGCTGCCAGAGGGCGTAATCGGCGTACTGCACGGGCAGCTCGGGCAGCGGCGAGGGCTTGCCCTGGGAGAAGGCCTCGTAGAGGGCGCTCATCTCTTGGATGAGCACGGTGACGGACCAGCCGTCGGAGATGATGTGGTGCAGCACCACCATCAGGTGGTGCTCGGTGTCCGAGAGCCGCAGCAGGGTGGTGCGCAGCAGCGGACCGCGCTCCAGATTGAAGGTGCGTTGGGCGTCCTCGCGGGCCAGGCGCCGGGCCTCGGCTTCACGCTGGGCATCGGGCAGGGCACCCAACTCCACCAGCGACAGCGAGTGCCCGGTGGGGGCGGAGATGACCTGGAGGGCCGCGCCTTCCTGCTGCGCCTGATACGTGGTGCGCAGGACCTCGTGACGGCGCACCAGCTCGGTGAAGCTGCGCTCGAGGGCCGCGACGTCGAGCCTGCCCGTCATGCGGATGGTAGCGGGCGTGTTGTACGTGGCGCGGTCTGGCTCGAGCTGCTCGAGGAACCACAGGCGCTGCTGGGAGAAGGACAGGGGCAGCGGCTGCTGGCGCGAGGCGGGCCGCAGGGGCGGGAGCTGGTTCGTCTGCGAGGCGTTCGCGGCGTCGAGCTGCTCGGCCAGGGCCTGGAGGGTGGTGGACTCGAAGAGGGAGCGAAGAGGGAGCTCGACGCCGAAGGAGGAGCGGATGCGGGAGATGACCTGAGTTGCGAGAAGGGAGTGGCCGCCCAGGGACATGAAGTCGTCGTGGAGGCCGACCAGGTCGACATGGAGCACCTCGCTCCAGATGGAGGCCAGACGCTTCTGGGTGTCGGAGACGGGGGCAACGTACTCCGAGGAGGAGGCGGAGCCGGAGCCAGAGGGAGAAGGAAGGGCCTTCCTGTCCACCTTGCCGCTCGTCGTCAGAGGCAGGGCCTCGAGGGAGACGAAGGCGGAGGGCACCATGTACTCGGGCAGGCGAGAGAGGAGGGAGGAGCGAAGGGAAGAGGGCTCCACCAGCTCACCGGGCTGGGGCACGACGTAGGCCACCAGGCGCTTGTCGCCGGGAGCGTCCTCGCGCAGCACCACGACGGTTTCGCGCACGGAGGGCAGCTCGCGCAGGGCGGACTCGACTTCGCCCAGCTCGATGCGGAAGCCGCGCAGCTTCACCTGCTCGTCCAGGCGGCCGAGGAACTCCAGCTCGCCATGGGGCAGCCAGCGCACCTTGTCACCGGTGCGGTAGAGGCGGGCACCGGGCTCGGAGGAGAAGGGGTGGGGGACAAAACGCTCGGCGGTGAGGGCGGGCTGGCCGAGGTAGCCGCGGGCCACACCGGCGCCGCCGACGTACAACTCACCGGGCACGCCGACGGCCACCGGCAGCAGGCGCGAGTCGAGGACGTACACCTGGGCGTTGGGCAGGGCGCGGCCGATGCTCAGGCGCTGGGAGTCCACCGGGCCGCTGATGGTGGCGCAGATGGTGACTTCCGTAGGGCCGTAGGCGTTGAGCAGGGTGCGGCCGGAGGACCAGCGGCGGGCCAGCTCGGGCGAGCAGGCCTCACCGGCGGAGATGATGGTTTCCAGGCGCGCCAAACCATGAGGCTCGAGCTGTGCGAGCACGGAGGGGGTGAGCGTCACCGCGGTAATGGACTGCGACTCCAGCAGGGAGCGCAGGGCGGCGTCGGGGAGCAGTTGCTCCTTGTTGGCGAGGACGAGGCAGGCGCCAGCCACCAACGTGGAGAACACCTCGCAGACGGAGGCGTCGAAGCTGGTGCTGGCGAACTGGAGGACGCGGCTGTCGGGCCGGTAGCCGTGAGCACGGGCGGCCTCGCGGGCGGTGTTGGCCAGGCCGGAGCGGGTGAGCAGGGTGCCCTTGGGACGGCCGGTGGAGCCGGAGGTGTAGATGACGTAGGCGAGGTGGTCGCCATCGACGGGAATGTGGAGATTGTCCTCGGACTCGCGCTCGACGCGCTCCCAGTGCTCGTCGAGGAGGAAGACGTAGCCGCGCCTGTCGAGCAGGTGCTCGAGGGAGGAGTGGGTGAGGAGGACGGGGGCCAGGGCGTTGGAGGAGATGAAGTCCAGGCGCTCGGAGGGGAGGGAAGGGTCCAGAGCGAGCCAGGCGCCACCGGCCTTGAGGGTGGCGAGCATGGAGACGACGAGCTCGAGGGAGCGCTCGAGGCAGAGGGAGACGAGGACCTCGGGGCCGACGCCGAGGCGGCGCAGGTGGCGGGCGAGCTGGTTGGAGCGGGAGTTGAGCTCTGCGTAGGAGAGCTGCTCGTCACCGAAGCGCACGGCGGGAGCGTCCGGGGTGAGGCGGGCGTGGGCCTCGATGAGCTGGAGCACGGACTGGTGCGGCAGGCTGCCCGGCGTGCGGCTCCACTCCTCCAACACCTGGCCGCGCTCGGCGCCGGAGAGCAGCGAGATCTCCTCCAGGCGGGCCTCGGGCCGGGCGATCAGTCCCTCCAGGACGGAGCGCCAGTGCGCGAGCAGCCGCCGCATGGCGTCGGCGGGGAAGCGGGGCTCGTCGTGGGAGAGGAGCAGCCGCACCGAGGAGGGGCTGGGGATGACGGCCAGGGCGAGCGGATAGTTGGAGCGCTCGGCGGCGATGGCGTCGCGCACGTCGAGGAAGGTGGTGCGCTGACGCAGCGAGGCGTCGATGGGGTAGTTCTCGACGACGAGCAGGGACTCGAAGAGCGAGGCGCCGCGAGGCAGGGCGCTGAAGGACTGCACCTGGACGAGCGTGGAGTGCTCGTACTGGCGCAGCTCGAGTTGCTGGGCCTGGAGCGACTGGAGCCAGGGCAGCAGGGGCGAGCCCTCCGCGGGCACGCGGACGCGCGTGGGCAGCGAGTTGATGAAGATGCCCACCATGGCGTCGGAGCCGGGAAGCTCGGCGGGCCGGCCGGAGAAGGTGGTGCCGAAGAGGACGTCGTGCTCGCCGCTGTAGCGCGAGAGCACGAGGGCCCAGGAGGCGAGGGCCAGCGTGTTGAGGGTGAGCTGGTGCTGGCGCGAGAAGGCCTGCAGCGCGGTGCTGGCCTCGGCGGACAGGTACAGCTCGTGGAAGGGATGGGTGGGGGCCTGTCCCGGCGGGGGCGAGGCATGGGTATCGGCCGGGAGGGGCGTGGGAGCGGTGATGCCCTCCAGGTAGCCACGCCAGAATGACTCGTCGGAGGCGCCGTCACGCTGGCGCAGCCAGGCGATGTACTCGCGGAAGGCGGGACGCGCGGCGGGCGGCGCGGACCGGGAGGCGCGGCAGGCGTCGTAGAGGGAGAAGAACTCCTGGAGCACCATGCCGAGGCTCCAGCCGTCCAGCAGCAGGTGGGAGTGGCTCCAGTGCAGGCGCCACACCGCGTCCTGGAAGCGGAAGGCCACCATGCGCATGAGGGGCGCACGGCTCAGCTCGAAACCACGCTGGCGCTCCTCGAGGAGGAAGCGCTGGTAGCGCTCCTGCTGCTCGGAAGCGGAGAGCGCGCGCCAGTCCAGCTCCTCGAAGGCGCAGGGGAGTCGCGCGTGCACCACCTGGAGCGGAGCGTCGAGCCCCTGCCAGTGGAAGGAGGTGCGAAGGACGGGAAGGCGCTCGGTGGTGGCCTGCCATGCCTGACGGAGGGCAGCGGAGTCCAGGGCGGAGTGGATGGCCCAGGAGTGCTGCATGAAATAGACGGTGGACTCGGGAGACAGCAGCGCATGGAAGAGCATGCCCTGCTGGGTGGGAGACAGCGGGTAGAGCTCCTCGACGTCCGGCCCGGTCTGCCGCAGCAGCGCGTCGAGCGTGGCCTGGGAGAGCGCCGCGAGCGGGAAGTCACCGGGCGAGAAGCGGCGGGCGTCCTCGGAGGAGCGCAGGGAGATGAGGGCGCGCAGGTGGTGCAGGAAGCGCCCGGCCAGTGACTCGATGGTGGAAGCGTGGTGGAGGTGGGCGCTGTAGCCGAAGGACAGCTGGAGCTGTCCGCCGAGCACGGAGCCATTGACCTCCAGTACGTGCTGGCGCGAGCCCGCGGGTGCGGCGGAAGGACCCGCGGCGTCGCGGGTGAGCGAGAAGAGGCGCTGGGAGGAGGCCGCGGCGTCGAGCTGGCCCAGGTAGTTGAAGGCGACCTGGGGCGCGGGCAGGGCCTGGAGTGGCCGCGCCAGCTCGGGAGGGCCCAGCCACCGGAGCAGACCGAAGCCGATGCCGTGATGGGGCAGGCGGCGCAGCGAGTCACGCACGGAGCGCAGGCACTCACCGGCCGAGCCGCCGGAAGGCAGCGCGAGCCGCACGGGCGTGAAGGAGGTGAACCAGCCCACGGTGCGCGAGAGGTCCACGTCACCGAAGAGTTCCTCGCGGCCGTGGCCTTCCAGGTGGACGTGGACCTGGGGCTGACCCGTCCACTCGGAGAGGGCCTGGGCCAGGGCGGTGAGCAGCACATCGTTGATCTGCGCGCGCCAGGCGGAGGGCACCTCCTGGAGCAGCAGCTTCGTCTCCTCGCCGTCCAGGGAGACGGAGAGGGTGCGCTCGGAGGCGTGCGTGTTGGGACCGGAGGCGTCGGTGGGCAGCGGGGCCACCGGCGTGCGCGCCTCGTCCAGCCAGAGCGAGGCCTCGGCTCGCGCGGCCTCGGAGTGGGCATGGGCCTGCAGGCGGCGGGCCCAGGACTGGAAGGAGGTGCTCTTCGCCGGCAGCGCTACCTGGAGATAGGCGGACTCGAGATCCTCCATCAGCACGCGCCAGGAGACGGCGTCGATGACGAGGTGGTGGGCGACGAGGAGCAGGCGCTGCTGGCCGTTACCGAGCTGGAAGAGGGCGGCGCGCAGCAGGGGCGGCTGCGAGAGGACGAAGCTGGCCTGCAGGCGCGCGGCCTCGGCCTCCAGGGCCTTGGGCTGCTCGGAGGCGGGCGTGGCGGAGAGGTCCACCTGGAGCAGAGGGAGGGGCGTCTCCTCGGGGCGGGCGTTGTCCTGGAGCCAGGCGCCCTCGTGCTGGCGGAAGCGCAGGCGGAGGGCGTCATGGTGGGCCACCACCTGCGCGAGCGCCTTCTCCAGCCGCGAGGGCTCGAGGGGCTCTCGCGAGGCCAGCAGCAGGGACTGGTTGAAGTGGTGGGCATGCGCCGCGTCGTGCGCCAGCAACTGGAACTGGACGGGCGTGAGGGGCACGGGGCCGGTGATGGGGCCCTGCTCGGCCAGGGGCTCGGAGGCGGACGTCACCACCTGGGCCAGCTGGGCCACCGTCTGGTGCTGGAAGAGGTGGCGGGCGGACAGCGCGAGGCCAGCTTGGCGCGCACGGGCCACCACCTGGAGGCTGATGATGGAGTCGCCGCCGAGCTCGAAGAAGTTGTCGTGGATGCCCACCTGCTTCAGGCCGAGCACCTGCGCCCAGATGCCGCACAGGCGCTGCTCCAGCTCGTTGCGGGGCGCGACGTAGGTGGACGAGGACGCGGCGCGGGAGAAGTCCGGAGCGGGCAGGGCCTTCCTGTCCACCTTGCCGCTGGCCGTGAGGGGCAGGGCCTCCAGAGCGACGAAGGCCGAGGGCACCATGTACTCGGGCAGCGTCTGCTTGAGGGCGTCGCGCAGCGCGGTGACGCCGGGCGGCTGCTCCGAGGCGGGAGGCACCACGTAGGCCACCAGCCGCTTGTCGCCGGAGGCGTCCTCACGCGCCACCACCACGGCCTGGCGCACCTGGGGATGCTGCTCCAGGGTGGCCTCGATCTCTCCCAGCTCGATGCGCAGGCCGCGCACCTTCACCTGGAAGTCGAGCCGTCCGAGGTACTCGATGTTGCCGTCGGGCAGCCAGCGGGCCTTGTCGCCGGTCCGGTAGAGCCGGGCGCCGGGCTCGGGGGAGAAGGGGTCCGGGATGAAGCGCTCGGCGGTGAGCTCCGGGCGGGCGAGGTAGCCGCGGCCCACCTGCACACCGCCGATGAAGATCTCCCCGGGGACCCCCGCGGGCACCGGCCGCAGGTGCCCATCGAGGATGCGCATGACGGTGTTGGAGATGGGGCGGCCGATGGGCACCGGGCGCCGGCCGTCCTCGCGCTGGCAGGTGAAGGCCGTCACGTCGACGGCGGCTTCGGTGGGGCCGTAGAGGTTGTGCAGCTGCGCGGACGGCAGCCGCCGCAGGCAGCGCTGCGCCAGCTCCGCGGAGAGGGCCTCACCGCTGCACACCACGCGCCGCAGGCTGTCGCAGCGCTCCAGGCCCGGCTGCTCCAGGAAGGGCTGGAGCATGGAGGGGACGAAGTGGGCGGTGGTGACGTGCTGCTCGGAGATGAGCCGCAGCAGGTAGTCGGGCTCCTGGTGGCCGCCGGGGCGTGCCAGCACGAGGCGGGCGCCCACCATGAGGGGCCAGAAGAACTCCCAGACGGAGACGTCGAAGCTGTAGGGCGTCTTCTGCAGCACCACGTCCTGCTCGCCCAGGCCGTACGCCTGCTGCATCCAGAGCAGGCGGTTGCAGACGGCGCGGTGGGCATTCATGGCGCCCTTGGGGCGGCCGGTGGAGCCCGAGGTGAAGATGACGTAGGCGAGGTTGTCCGCGGTGGTCAGGGGCTCGGGCGCGTGCGTGGGCCGGGCGCGCACCTGCGTGTCCTCGAGCGACAGCGGCACCAGGGAGGCCCCATGCCGCTCGGGCAGGTGCGGCAGCAGCGAGGGCTGGGCCAGGAGCACCGCGGGGCGTGCGTCCTCCAGCATCCACTCCAGGCGCTCGCGAGGGTAGGAGGGATCCAGGGGCACGTAGGCGCCGCCGGCCTTGAGGATGGCGAAGAGGCCCACCACCATGTCCAGGGAGCGCTCGGCACACAGTCCGACACGCACCTCGGGGCCCACGCCCAGCGAGCGCAGGTGCCAGGCGAGCTGGTTGGCGCGCTCGTCCAGCTCGCGGTAGGTGAGCCAGGAGCCCTCGAAGCCCAGCGCGGGTGCCCCGGGCGTGCGCCGCACCTGGGCCTCGAAGAGGTGGTGGATGCAGGTGTCCACGGCCAGGGGCGCGTGGGTGTCGTTCCACTCGCGCAGCACCTGGTGCCGCTCGGCCTCGGTGAGCAGCGGAAGCTCGGCGATGCGCTGCTCGGGCTGGGCGAGGACGCCTTCCAGCAACAGGTGCAGGTGGCCCACCAGCCGCGCCACGGTGGAGGGCTCGAAGAGCTCGGTGGCGTACTCCAGGGCGCCCGCCAGTCCGTGCTCGGACTCGGAGAGGGACAGGTGGAGGTCGAAGCGGGAGGTGCGGCTCTCCAGCTCCACGTGGCTGAAGGTGAGCCCGGGCAGGGTGAGGCCCGGCAGCGGGTCCGGCTGCAGGACGAGCATCACCTGGAAGAGCGGGCTGCGGCCGAGGTCGCGCACCGGCCGCACTTCCTCCACCAGCTTCTCGAAAGGGACGTCCTGGTGGGCATAGGCGCCCAGCGTCGTCTCGCGCACGCGCTGGAGCAGCTCGCGGAAGGAGGGGTTGCCCTCCATGCGGGTGCGCAGCACGAGCGTGTTGACGAAGAAGCCGATGAGCTGCTGCGTCTGCGCGTGGGAGCGGCCGGCGATGGGGGTGCCGACGCTGATGTCCTCCTCCCCCGAGTGGCGGTGCAGCACCACCTGGAAGGCGGCGAGCAGGAGCATGAAGGGGGTGACGCCCTCGCGCTGGGCGAGCGCCTTGAGCGCCTCCCAGGTGGAGGCCGGCAGCCGCACCGGATGGCTGGCGCCGTGGTGGCCCTGCATGGCGGGACGAGGCTTGTCCGTGGGCAGCTCCAGGTGCGCGGGCGCACCGGCGAGCTGCTGCTTCCACCAGGAGAGCTGCTTCTCCAACGGCTCGCCCCGCGGCCACTGGCGCTGCCAGAGGGCGTAGTCGGCGTACTGCACGGGCAGCTCGGGCAGCGGCGAGGGCCGGCCCTGGGAGAAGGCCTCGTAGAGGGCGGCCACCTCGCGCACCAGCACGCCCATGGACCAGCCATCGGAGATGATGTGGTGCATGCAGAGCACCAGCACGTGCTCGGTCTCGGAGAGCCGCAGCAGGGTGGTGCGCAGCAGGGGTCCGCGCGAGAGCTCGAAGGGGCGGAGCGCTTCCTCGTGGGCCAGGCGCAGCACCTCGGACTCGCGCTCGGCGGCGGGCAGCGCGCCCAGGTCCACCCGCACGAGCTCCACGTGGCCCTCGGGGTGGATGCGCTGGAAGGCCTGGCCCTGCTCGGAGTGGAGGGTGGTGCGAAGCGACTCGTGCCGGCGCACCAGCTCGGCGAAGGTGCGCTCGAGGGCGGAAGCGTCCAGGGTGCCGCGCAGCCGCACCGCGGCGGGGATGTTGTAGAGGGCGCTGCCCGGGGACAGCTCGTCGAGGAACCACAACCGCTGCTGCGCGAAGGAGAGCGGCAGCGGCTGCTCACGGGAGGCACGCGGCAGGGGCGGGGAAGCGGAGGAGGCCCGCCCCGCGTCCAGGAGCCGCCAGGCCAGCTCGGCCAGCGTGGGCCCGCTCAGCAGCACATGCAGGGGCAGGGCGATGCCCAGTCCCGTCTCCACCTCATACGTCAGCTCCACCGCGGCCAGCGAGTCCACGCCGTAGCTTGTGAGCGGCTCGTCCCGCTCCAACTGCTCCGGAGCCACCTTCAGCCGCCGGGCGAAGCGGGCCCGCAGCCAGTCCTCCAGCTGCTCGGGGGTTGCTGGCCGCTCCTCGGGCGCGGTGGCGGGGGGCGGCTCACTGGAGACCGGCGCCTCGGCCTGGTGCGAGCGCCAGGAGGCCACTTCCTGCAACTCACCCGCGAGGAAGGCCTCCCGGCAGGCCCGGCGCTGGATCTTCCCGCTGGACGTCTTGGGCAGGCTGCCCGGGGCGATGAGCGTGAGGGCGTGCAGGGGCAGCTCGTGCGCCGAGGCCACCTGCTGGCCGATGGCGCGCGCCACCTCCTCCACCGCCACTGGCTGGCGGCGCGTGTCCGCCTCGTACACCAGCACCAGCCGCTCTTCGCCCTCCACCTCCACCGAGAAGGCCGCTCCGCACCCGGGCCGCAGCGCGGGGCTGCTCCGCTCCGCCGTCAGCTCGATGTCCTGCGGGTGGTGGTTGCGGCCGCGGACGATCAGCAACTCCTTGAGACGGCCGGTGACGAAGAGCTCGCTGCCCTGGAGGAAGCCCAGGTCTCCGGTGCGCAGGAAGGGCCCCTGGCCATCGGAGGTGCGGGCGTGGAAGTCGCGAGCGGTGTCCTCGGGCCGGTTCCAGTAGCCTCGGGCCACGCTGGGACCCTTCACCCAGATCTCTCCCACCGCGCCAGCGGCGAGCGGCGCGCGCGTCTCCGGATGCACGACGAGCACCTGCTGCTCCTGCAGCGAGCGCCCGCAGCCCACCAGCGTCTGGCTGTTCGGCTGTCCGGCCTGGGCCGGCGTGGCATGGCCCTCGCGCAGCCGGTGCGTGTCGAGGGCCTGGAGCACGGGAGGCGCGGCCACCTCACCGCCCGAGACGATGAGGGTGCCCTCGGCCAGGCCATAGCAGGGGTAGAAGGCCTCGCGGCGGAAGCCGCTGGGGGCGAACGCCTCGGTGAAGCGCTCGAGCGTCTCGGGGCGGATGGGCTCGGCGCCGCAGAAGGCCACCTCCCAGTGGCTCAGATCGAGGGCGGCGCGCTCGGCCTCGGTCGTCTTGCGCACGCACAGGTCGAAGGCGAAGTTGGGCCCACCGCTGATGGTGGCGCGGGTGCGCGAGAGCACCTCCAACCAGCGCAGGGGACGGCGCAGGAAGGTGAGCGGCGAGAGGAGGCTGGTGGAGAAGCCTCCGTAGACGGTGCCCAGGATGCCGCCGATGAGCCCCATGTCATGGTAGGGCGGCAACCAGATGACGCCGGCGCTCTCCGGGTGCATGCGGAAGGCACCGTGGATGAGGCGCAGGTTGTGCAGCAGGTTTTCGTGCGTGAGCTCGACGCCCTTGGGCGTGCCGGTGGAGCCCGAGGTGTACTGCAGGAAGGCCAGCGAGCCGGGACCGAGCGCGGGCCGCTGCCAGGAGGGCGCCGCCTCCACGGGCAGCTCGTCGGTGGCCACCCAGCGCAAGGCCCGGAGGTCCGGAGCGGACTCGAAGAGGACCTCGGCCATGGAGAGGATGAAGGAGGTGGTGAGCACCACCGAGGCCTGGCAGTCCTGGATGATGGCGCGCAGGCGGGGAAGGGTGCGCTCCAGGCGCGAGGGATCCGGCGGGTAGGCCGGGACGGCGACGACGCCCGAGGCCAGGCAGCCGAAGAAGCCGGTGACGTACTCCAGGCCCGGGGGGTAGAGCAGGACGGCCCGCTCTCCCGGTGAAGTGAACTGCTGGAGCGCGGCGCCGATCGAGCGGGCGCGTTGCAGCAGCCCGGAGTAGGGCAGGGTGCTCTCCTCCCCATCGCTGTCCTCCACGAAGTGGAAGAGGGGCGTATCCGCGAGGTGCGCGGCGCGCTCCTCGAGCAGATCCAGCAGCGTGGAGGAGGTGGACACGTGCTTGGCGGTTCTCATGGTGTGGGGCGTCTGCGGGGGGGCTCGAGGGTCTCAGTCGCGGTCAAACCTGCCCACGCTGCGAGTGCGCGATGGTACCAGTGCGTGGCTTCTCCAACGAAGCGGGGATGCAGCCGATTCAGGTGGGCTGCTTGTTGACTGGCTGCGTCAGCAAGCGCCCCTCCTGCCTCGGAGTTGGCGCTCGGCCTGCTCGCTAGGAGCCGGGGTGCATGGAGTGGATGCGGGCGGCTGTGGCAAGCTGGTTTCGTGTCTTCTCGCAACCAGGTTGAAAAAACAGGAAAGGCCGCTACGTCCGAGCCGCTCGATCCAATCCTCGAACGGGATCCCTCGGGGGCCTACGGCGCGATGGACGAGGCGACACGCGAGCGGTACCGCCGGGCCTGCCAGGAGGTGGCGGCGTGGTCGGGCCGGACTCCCTCGGAGGCCGCCCACGAGGCGCTCCGGCTGAGCGAGGAACACGACGCCGGTGAACCGCGAGGGCGCCACGTAGGCGCATGGTTGCTCGCCGAGGGGCGTGCCCGGCTCGAGGCCTCGCTGGGCTGCAAGCTGCCCTGGAGGGCGCGGGCCGCCCGGTTCGCCCGGCGGCACAGCCAGGGCCTCTATGTCGGCTCCCTCCTGCTGGTCACGGCACTCCTCGCCCTGGGGATCGAGCGGTTGCTCGCCACGAGAGGCATGCAGCCGCTCCACCGCCTGCTCCTGGTGGCCATTCTCGCCCCGCAGGTTCTCGACCTCCTCCAGGAGCGCTTCGAGCTGCTCGCCTCCCGCCTCGTGCGCCACCTGGAGCCGCTGCCGAGGCTGGAGCCCGAGCGGGTGTTCTCTCCGGACACCCGGACCCTGGTCGTCACGCCCCTGCTGGTCGCGAGCGCGGAGGACATCGACTCCCAACTGCGGATGATGGAGATCAACTACCTGGGCAACGTGGAGCCCGAGTTGTTCTTCGCGCTGTTGACGGACTTCCGGGACGCGCCCGAGAAGGACATGCCGGCGGATGGTGGGCTGCGCGAGCGGCTGGAGCGGGGCCTCCGTGAGCTCAACGAGCGGCACGGCTACCGCGAGCAGCCGCGCTTCTTCTATCTCCACCGGGAGCGGCGGTGGAATCCCGTCGCGCGCCGGTGGATGGGGTGGGAGCGCAAGCGCGGCAAGCTGGAGGAGCTCAACCGGCTGGTGCTGGGCGCTGAGGACACGAGCTACACGGGCCCCGTGCCCGGCGTCGTGCGCACGGTGCGCTATGTCCTCACGCTCGATGCGGACACCCACCTGCTGCCCGGTGCCGCCGCCCGTCTGGTGGCGACGCTCCACCATCCGTTGAACCGGGCGCGCTTCGATGCGGCGGGGAAGCGGGTGGTCGCCGGCTATTCGATGTTGCAGCCCGCCATCGCGGATGGCCCCACGAAGGCGGCGTGGCTGTCCACGGGGGGCTGGCCCCTGTCCATCGCGCGGAACAAGAGGGATCCCCGCACGGGGATGGACCCAGCCGCGGTCCACCAGTTCCTCTTCGGCAGCGGGACCTTCGTCGGGAAGGGGCTCTACGACGTGGCCGCCTTCGCGCGCAGCCTCGAGGGCCGGCTCCCCGAGAACTTCATCCTGAGCCACGACAGGATCGAGGGGATGTTCGCGCGCGTCGGGTACGTCTCCGACGTCAGGCTCTTCGAGCGCTCCCCGGCGACGATGGCGAGCCAGGCCCGCATCTGGCACCGCTGGACTCGCGGCGACTGGCAGGTGCTGCCGTGGTTGCTCCCGTGGGTACCGTCGCAGCACGGCCTCGTTCGCAACACCTTGCCGATGTTCGATCGCTGGGCGCTGCTGTCCGCGATGCGCGGGAGTCTGGCCCACCCGCTCTCCTTCTGCCTGCTCGCCTTCGGGTGGCTGTGCCTGCCGGCCAGCAGCGCGGGGGCCTGGACGCTGGGCGCGATGCTGTGGAACTGCCGCAGCCTCCTCATCATGGGCTCGGTGGACGCCCTGCGCGCCGTCTGGCGCTCGCCTTCTTTCGCGAGCCTGGGCTTCGTGGTGGCGCAGGTGGGGCGCATGAGCCTCGGCGTCGTCATGAACCACACCATCCTGCTGCCGACCACCGGCCTCATGCTCGATGCCATCGGCCGCGCCCTGTACGGGCTCGTGTTCGACCGGAGCCGGATGCTGGACTGGACGACGCACGCCCAGTCGAGCCGCCAGGGCGGAGGGCTCCGCCACCTGCTCACGCTCCCCGAGGTGTGGGGGGCACTGGTGCTGGCGCTCGGTGTCGGGGGCGCGCTGGCCGTGTCCAACCCCGGGGCGCTGCCCTGGGCCTGTCCGCTGCTGCTCCTCTGGCTGCCCCACCCCGTGATGCACCTGCTGCGGCGTGAGCCCGGCTCCGCGCCAGGGGTGAGGGAGTCGCCAGATGCCGAGCGGCTGCGCACCCTGGCGCGCGGCTTCTGGGAGCTGTACGTGCGCTCGGAAGAGGGACGGACGGAGCTCTCGCCGACGGATCTCTCCCTGGGGCTGGTGGCTCCGTTGAGCGCCTACCACCTGGGCTACGTCGGGCTGGAGGGGCTGGTGTCCAGGCTGGACGAGTCGCTCTCGGTCATCGCGGGCCTGGAGCGCCATCGCGGGCACCTGTTCGAGCGCTACGAGGCGCGGGAGCGGCGGCCGCTGGGGCCGCGGCGCATCTCCACGGCGGAGAGCGGCGTGCTGGCCGCGTCGCTGGTGATCGTCGAGCGGGGGCTGCAGGCCTCGCGCATGGTCTGCACCGACGAAGCGCTGCGGGTGCGGCTCGGCGAGGCCGAGGCGCGGGCGCGGGCGCTGCGCGAGGAGCTGGACTTCTCGTTCCTCTACGATGGGGAAGCCGGGCTGTTCCACACCGGCTACGACGCCGGGTCCGGGGCGCTCGAGGGCGCGCACCATGGGCTGCTCACCTCGGGGGCGATGCTGGCCGGATTCGTGGCGATCGCCCGGAGGCAGGTCCCGCTCCGCCACTGGTTGGCGCTCACCGCGTCGGACCAGCGGCTGCGCGCGGAAGGTGCCATCTCCCTCCCGCACGACGCGCTCGCCGAGCACCTGCTGCCCACCCTGTTCCTCTGGTTTCCTCCGGCGTCGCTGCTCGGACAGGCCGCGCTCGATGCGGTCAATGCCGGCAACGGCGCGCCGCAGCTCCCCGCGCCCGCGCTGCGCTTCCGGCCCGAGCGCGTGGCCGCGGACCTGCAGCGCCTGGCGGACACCCGTACGGGTGGAGCGCGTGACCAGGCCATGGCCCTGGCGGCCGTGGCCAACCTGACGTGTGACGACATCCTGGTCCAGCACTTCCACCGGCACTGGCAGACGGCCTGGGTGGAAGGGCTGGTCTACGAAACGAAGGATCTTCAGTGATGGAGCCGGGCGCGATGCCTCAGTCGGAGAACGAGTCCCGGGGGCGGCTGGCCTCGCTCAAGAACATCCTGCCGGTGCTGCGCATGGTCTGGGACTCGGGTCCCGGGACGGTGCTGGCCAACCTCGTGCTGCGCACGGCCGCGGCGCTGGTCCCGGTGGCCGTGCTGGTCGTGGCGCGGTGGATCATCGATGGCGTGATGGGCGGGGCGGGGCAGGGCATGTCGCGGCACCTGTGGGGGCTGGTCGGCCTGGAGTTCGCCCTCGCCACGGTCGGCGCCATCCTCGCCCGCGCCATCCTCTACCTCAACGTCGTGCTCGCCGAGAAATACACCCGGCACGTGAGCCTGATGTTGATCGACCATGCCTCGCGGCTGGATCTCGCGACCTACGAGGATCCCTCCTTTCATGATCGCTTGGAGCGGGCGCGCGTGCAGGCCACGGATCGCATCGTCATGGTCGAGGCGATCGCCCGCTTCCTGCAGCAGCTCATCACCGTGGCGAGCCTGTGCGTGGGCATCCTGGTGTTCTCCCCGTGGATCCTCCTGGGCATCATCAGCTGCCTGGTGCCGGCGGCCCTGGTCGAGGGCCGTTTCGGGGCCGAGTTCTACGCGATGAGCTTCCGGCACACGCCGAAGCGGCGCGAGCTCGACTACCTGCGCCAGCTCGGCGCGAGCCGGGAGAGCGCGAAGGAGCTGAAGATCTTCGGGCTGAGCCCGTTCCTGAAGAGCCGCTACGAGAAGCTCTCGGGGGAGATCCTCGAGGACGTGGTGGCGCACTTCGGGCGGGCGTTCCGCGGCCTCTCGCTGCTGTCTGTCCTCGGCTCGCTCGGCTACTACGGCGCCTACGCGTTCGCCGTGTACAAGACGGCGCGCGGCGAGCTGAGCGTGGGCGAGCTGACGTTCCTGGCGGGAGCGATCGCGGCGGCCAACCGCAACATCCAGGACATGTTCTCCACCGCGGTGGGGGTGGCCGACCAGGCGCTCTACATCAACGACATGCTCGCGTTCTTCGCGGTGAAGCCGGCCATCCGCTCGGGTCCGAAGGCGCTCAAGGTGCCCCGGCCCATCCGCCAGGGCTTCGAGTTCCGCGATGTCACCTTCAGCTACCCCGGCCGCACCAGGCCCGTCCTCGAGGGGGCGAGCTTCCGGCTGGCACCGGGCGAGCGCATTGCCCTCATTGGCGAGAACGGCCAGGGCAAGACGACGATCGTGAAGTTGCTGATGCGGCTCTATGACCCGACGTCGGGGCAGATCCTGTTGGATGGCGTGGATCTGCGCGAGTACGACATCGACGACCTGTGGCACGAGGTGGGCGTCATCTTCCAGGACTTCGCCCGCTACGAGATGACGGCGGCGGACAACATCGCCGTGGGGCGCATCGAGCGGCACGGCGAGCGGGCGCTCATCGAGGAGGCGGCGGACAAGAGCCTGGCCAACATGGTGGTGGAGCGCCTCCCGCGGGGCTACGAGCAGATGCTGGGCCGCCGCTTCGATGGGGGCGTCGATCTCTCGGGCGGCGAGTGGCAGAAGATCGCGCTCGCGCGGGCGTACATGCGCGACGCGCAGCTGCTCGTCCTGGACGAGCCGACGGCGGCGCTCGATGCACGGGCCGAGCTCGATGTGTTCCACCGCTTCGGGGAGCTGACGGCCGGGAAGATGGCGCTGCTGATCTCCCACCGCTTCTCCACGGTGCGGATGGCCGATCGCATCCTCGTGCTCAGCCAGGGGAAGATCGTCGAGGAGGGGCACCACGATCAGCTCCTCGCGAGTGGTGGGGGCTACGCGACGATGTACGAGCTGCAGGCCTCCCGGTACCGCTGAGCCTCCCTCCTGGCGCTGGCCGGACGTCCCACGTTGGGGCACATCGCCGCATCCCGCATCTACCGGTCTTAAGCGGATTCCCTTTTCTTCCTGAGTATGGAAAAATGCAGCCCGGTTACCCTCGCAATGCGTCTGCGATCGAGGGGTGGGCCCATATCTCGGCGGTATCGGGGAAGAGAGCTGCACGTGAACTTCGCTGGGATCGATCATCTCGAGCTGTACGTGAGCAAGCTGGAGGAGGCGGCGGAGGTGTTCTGCGCCGGCTTCGGCTTCCGGGTGACGGGCCGTGCGGGGCCGGAGACGGGGCAGCAGGGCCGCAGCAGCCTGTTGCTCAAGCTGGGCCGCATCCGGCTGGTGCTCACGCAGCCCCTGGTGGACACGGATGAGGCCGCGGACTACGTGGCGGTCCACGGGGACGGCATCAAGGACGTGGCGTTCCGCACGCAGGACGCGGCGGCGGCCTTCCATGAGGCGGTGCGGCGGGGCGCGCAGCCGGTGCACGAGCCGCGGGTGTACGAGGGTCCTCGCGGGCGGCTGGTGCGGGCGACGGTGGCTTCCCCGGTGGGGGACATGGTGCACTCCTTCATCGAGCGCGAGGCGCCCGAGGGGGATTTCTGGCCGGGCCGTTTCCAGCCCGTGGTGGCTCCCGCCGCGGAGCGCGAGCTCCTGGTGGCGGTGGACCACGTGGCCCTGTGCCTGATTCCGGGCACGCTCCAGGAAACGGTGGACGCCTACGTGCGGGTGCTGGGGCTGAAGCAGAGCCACGAGGAGAACGTGGAGACGCAGTATGGGGGCATGAACTCCAAGGTGGTTCAGGATGCCACCGGTGGGGTGTGCTTCGCGCTGATGGAGCCGATGTCCGGCAAGCGCCCGGGGCAGATCGACCATTTCCTGGGCAGCCACCGGGGGGCGGGGGCGCAGCACCTGGCCTTCCTCAGCAACGACATCCTCGAATCCGTCCGCGTGCTGCGCGAGCGCCAGATGCCCCTGCTGGACAGCCCTCCCGGCTACTACGAGGCGCTCCCGGCGCGGGTCGGCGAGCTGGCCGAGGATGTGGAGCAGCTGCGCGCGGGCAACGTGTTGGTGGATCGCGAGGGCGAGGGGTACCTGCTGCAGGTCTTCACCCGCTCGGTGCACCCCCGGCGCACGCTCTTCTTCGAGGTCATCCAGCGCAAGGAGGCGCGGGGGTTCGGCACGGCCAACATCCGTGCCCTCTACCAGTCGGTGGAGCAGGAGATGATGCGCAAGGAGCGCAAGGCCCACGCCGGGTAGCACCCGGCGCCCGCCGGTCCGCTCAACCCGCCTGGAGGGCTCGCGCGCCGCGCTGCTCCAGCGCCGACTTGATCAGCCGGGCCAGACGGGACACGCCCTCTTCGATCTTCGCCGGCGTGAGGTAGCTGCAGGAGAGCCGGAGCTCATACTCGCCACCGGTGCCGAGGTAGAAGTACCGCATCGGCGTCCAGATGACCTGGTGGTGCCGCGCGGACTGCTCGAGCAGGGCCTCGTCCGCCTCGATGGGCAGCTTCACCACGAGGAAGAAGCCGCCGTCCGGGACGTTCCACGTCACGTCGCGTGCCCAGGCCTCGCTTCGGGGGAAGTGGCGCTCCAGGGCCTGGAGCGTCGCGTCCATGTTCTCCTTGTAGAAGCGGATCGCCTCGTGGTTCGCCTCGAGGAGGCTGCAGTCGTTCATCACCAGCATGCCGCCGATGAGGGCCTGGCAGATGGACGACGTGTTCACGGTCAGCATGCTCTTGATCTTCGAGAACTCCTCCGCCAGCAGGTGCTGCTCGCCCGCCGGGCCGAGGACGCGCTGATCCGCCACGGCGTAGCCCACGCGCAGGCTCGGGAAGGCGGACTTGGAGAACGAGCCCAGGTAGATGACCTGTCCGCGCTCATCCATCGACTTGAGGGTGGGCCTGCGGGGGCCCTCCCGGAAGAAGAACCCGTAGGGGTTGTCCTCGATGATGAGCATGTCGGCGCGCGCGGCGATCTCCAGCAGGCGCTTGCGCGCGGGCTCCGGGAGGCTCCGCCCGGACGGGTTGGCGAAGTCCGCGACGAGGTAGAGCGCCCGGGGCCGCTTCCCTTCCGCCTGGAGCGCTTCCAGCGTCCGCTCGAGCTCACCCAGGTCCAGGCCATCCTCCCGCTCGGCCACCGGGACGACGTCGATGCCCAGGAGTTTGGCCGCGCCGGTGATGCCGATGTAGCAGGGCATCCCCACCAGCAGGACATCGGTGGGCTTGGAGAACAGCGCGCGCAGGGAGATGAACATCCCCTCCTGGCAGCCGACCGTGACGACGATGGACTCGGGAGCCGCCTTGATTCCCTCGTCCTTCTCCAGCATCCGGGCGATCAGCCCGTGGATGTGTCCGTTGGTCCGGCCGTACTGGAACAGGTTGGTCCGGATCTGCGCCTCGGTGAGCCCCCGCTCCTGGCTGAGGTGGCGGATGTACGCGTCGAGGTACGTCGTGAGCTGCTGGGGGTCATAGAACTGCTCGTGAGGCCTGCCGGGCGCGAACGAGATCGCATCCGGAAAGCGGAGCGCGACCTCGTTCAAGAAGTTCATGACGTCCAGGATTGGATCCGTCAGGGAAGGGTGCAGGGCGTCTTGGAGCAGCATGGGGCCAACCATAGGCGAGGTGTCCGGGCGGGTGCCACCGGCCCCCCCGTGCTGGCCCGCTGCGCGCTTCAGCCCTTGGATGCTTCCTGGGGTGGCAGGTGGATGCGCACCGTGCGCACCCGGCGGGGGCTGGCGTCCAGCACCTCCAGCACCGTCCCGTCCTCCAGCGTCAGCTTCGTGCCCGGCCCGGGGATGGTCCCCGCACGCGCCGAGCACAGGCCTCCCACCGTGGACCAGCCCTGGCCCTCTTCCAGCTCCAGCCCCAGCGCCCGGTTCACGTCCCGGATGGCCGCCGTACCCTGCACCACCACCGTGGTGGGGCTCTCGCGCTTGAAGAGCTCCTCGGGCTTGTCGAACTCGCTGGCGATCTCCCCCACCAGCTCCTCGACCAGATCCTCCACCGTCACCAGCCCCGCCACGCCTCCGCGCTCGTCCACGACGATGGCCAGCTGCATCCGCCGCTGCTGCAGCTCCTTCAGCGCGTCGATGGCCCGCATCGACTCGAAGGCGAACCAGGCCGGCCGCATCACGTCCTCCAGCACGATGAGCGGGCCTTCCCACGCCACCCCCAGCAAGTCCTTCGCGATGACGTAGCCCACGATGTTGTCGAGCGAGCCGTCGTACACCGGCATCCGCGAGTGCCCGTGCTCCAGCAGCACGCGTTTGATCTCCTCCGCCCCCGAGTGCCGGCGCAGCGCCACCATGCGGCTGCGCGGCACCATCACCGCGGACAGGGGGATGGTGCCCAGGTCGAAGGCCCGCGAGGCGATCTCCCCGGCCCGGGGATCCAACGAGCCCGACTTCGCCGCCTCCTCCACCAGTTGTTGCAGCTCGTCCGGGGACAGGCGCGACTCGGTGAAGTTCGTCTTGTCTCCGAAGAAGCGCAGGATGAGGTTGGAGCTGGCGGTGAGGAACCACACCAGCGGCTGCACCAGCCAGGAGACTCCCAGGAGCGGGCGGGCGATGAACAGCGCGTAGCCCTCGGAGAAGCGCAGGGCCAGGGACTTGGGCACCAGCTCGCCCAGGACGAGCGACAGATAGGACACCAGTCCCACCACCCCCGCGAAGGCCAGGCTCTCGGCGGTCTCCGCCTTCAACCCCAACCCGGTGAGCGGTCCCACCAGCCGCTGGGCGATGGAGGCGCCACCGAAGGCCGCCGCGCTGGCTCCCACCACGGTGATGCCGATCTGCACCGTGGCCAGGAAGCGCTCGGGGTTGTTGCGCAGGGCCTGCACGGCCTGGGCGCCGCGGTCGCCCTCCTCGAGCAGCTCGCTCAGGCGCGTCTTGCGCACCGACAGCAGCGCGAGCTCCGCCCCGGAGAAGATTCCGTTGGCGAGGATCAACACCAGGATGATGGCGAATTCCGTCGCGATGACCGTCTACCCTCCGGGCATCGACCTATAGCAGGCAGGCCGCCTCAAGCGTGCAGCGATTGGAGCAGGAGCGAGAGCTGATCCCGGCTGGCGCCCTTGGGGAGGTAGTAGTGCGGTCCGGTCCGGAGCGCCCCGCCCACCTCCTGCGCCGCCGCGGCGGTGAGGAACACCACCCGGGGCGGGGTGCCGTTGCGAGGCATCCGCTCCAGCACCTCGAAGCCATTCATGCCGGGCATGTTGAGGTCCAGGAGCATCACGCCGTAGTGCTGCCGCGCCAGCGAGTCGAGTGCCTCCTGGCCGTTGGAGGCCTCGATGGCCTCGTAGCCGAGATCCTCGAGACACAGCCGGAGAAACTCCCGCCAGTCCGCGTCGTCGTCCACGACCAGCACTTTGCGTCCGTCGTCCTCGGATGGCCTTCGCCCCAAGTCTCCTCCTGGTCCGTGTGGACAACGCCTTGGCGGCAACTTGGCATTCACCAAGGCAACAGGGACGGCTGGAGGGCAGGAGAGCGGGCGGGTCCAGCGAGCGCCCCTCAGAGGAGGGACATGGTCAGCTGGCTGGCCAGGTACTGCAGGGCGGGCATGACGTTGGGGGCCGAGCGCTTGCGCACCGGGGGCAGGGCGGTGTGCTGCCAGAGGGGCTCGCCCACCAGCCGGCCGGCCGCGTGCTGGAAGAGGCGGAAACGGCCGAGCTCGATGGAGCTGCCCGAGTTGTAGATGCGCAGCCCGCGGCCCTGGTGGGGGCCCAGGTCGAACTCGCGCGGCACGTGCCGGTGCCCGTGGAGGATGAGATCGCACCGGCCCTGGACGCGGCGGACCAGCTCGGCGCCCAGCGCCAGCTCCGAGGCATGGGGCCAGCCCATGCGCGTGGCGAAGCGCTCCGGGAGGCTCTCCTCGGGCAGGGGCAGCACGTGGTGGTGCAGCAGCACGGCGGTGAGCGCCCCCGTCGGCGCGGCGCTCAGGCCCGAGTCCACCTCGTCCAGCACCGCCCGGGTCAGCTCACCATGGCAGGCGAAGTAGTTGCGGTTGTGCGGGCCCGTGGAGTCCACGCACACCAGGAAGAGGTCCTCGTGCCGCTCCACCCGCACCTTCTGGCCATTCATCCACTGGCCGCCGGCGTCCTCGCCGGTGCGGTCGTGGTTGCCGGGGATGAAGGTGAGCCGTCCGGTCTCGAGCAGCGGAGCGAAGAGCTCGCGGAAGCGCCGGTACTCGCTCCGGCTGCCCTGGTGGGTGAGGTCTCCCGTCACCACCACGTGGTCCACGCGCTCGGCGAGGAGGGTCTCCACGAGCGCGGTGGCCGTCGCGTCGCTCTCGCGGGTGAGGTCCAGGTGCAGGTCCGACAGGTGTGCCAGCGTGCGGAGGAGCATGGGTACGCTTGAAGTACCCAGCCGCTGAAACACCCGAATGGCTCCCCGGTGAACCTTCTGGGGGAGCCCGGTGACTTCGCGGTGAAACCGTCAGCCGGCGAGCAGCTCGTTGGAGTCCGACTCGGACTCGGACTTGGCGCCCGAGGCGGTCTCGGCGCCAGGCAGCGACTGCACCGGGGCGGACGTGGGAGGCACCAGCCGCGAGCCGGCCATCACGCGCAGCTTGTTGCCGCGCCAGTCCACCGAGCGGGCGAAGAGCCCGTTCGCCCAGGCCACGAAGAGCAGCACGTCCTTGAGCAGCACGGCCGGCACCGTCATGGCCGGGGTGGGCTGTCCGGGCCGCAGCGCCCGGAAGACCGCCACGTCGTGGATGAGCTTGGCCACCGTCACCCCAGCCACCACCCCGAGCGCCCGGAGCGAGGGCTCCAGCATGGCGCCCAGCAGCGCATACGGCAGCGGGTTGAGCAGCGACTGGGCCAGGTAGAGCGGCGTGGGGATGCAGGAGTGGTGGATGATGCACCAGCGCAGGTAGCGCTTGAAGAAGGCGCTGACGCTCTTCTTCTGCGACACGTTGTACACGGGGGCGCGCGCCACCACGGCCCGCTTGCCCAGCCCGCGCGTCACCCAGCGGCCGATGACGAAGTCCTCGGCCAGCACGTTGCGCACTGAGTAGAAGCCCCCCAGCGCCTCCAGCACCTCGCGGCGCAGCGCCATGGACTTGCCCACCACGATGTCCTGGTCCGCGGCCTGCTTGGCGGCGATCTGCCCCGCGCCCGTGGTGGTGCTCTGGTACAGGTTGTCCATCAGCGAGCCCAGCGTCTGCTCGCCAATGCCGCTCACCGGGTGGGAGATGCAGCCCACGTCCGGATCCTCGAAGGTGCGGGCGATCTCATGCAGGTAGTCCGGCTCCACGCGGGTGTTGGAGTCGCTGATGAGGAGGATGTCGTAGCGGGCCACGCCGGCCAGGGTGATGAGCTGGTTCACCTTGGGGTTGAGGCCGGGCTCGCCGTGCTGCAGCTCCAGGCGCATCACCTGGGGCCATCGGGCGACGGCCGCCTGGGCTACCTGATAGGCCGGGTCGCGAGCGTCCTTGACCCCGAGGATCACCTCATAGGCCGGGTAGCCGAGCGTGGCGAAGCACGCCAGGTTGGCCTCCAGGTCATCATCCACGCCGCACAGGGGCTTGAGGATGGAGATGCCCGCTGGAGTCCTGCCGCTGGAAACCGGAGCGGGGGCCTGGGCGAGGCTCCACTGCCGTCGCAGCACGAAGAAGAGCTGGACGCCGAGGACGAAGGCTCCGATGCCAGCGAGGGTGAGGAGGGTGAGGCTGAGCGCGTGGGTCATGGGCGCGGGCTGTCTCCTGAAGCGTGGGGCGCGTTCGGGGGCGCATCCTACCCGCTGCGTTCGCGAAGCCCAAAATCCCCAGGTGACGCTTGCTCGTCACCCCGGAGAAATTTCAGTGACAGCGCCCGGACATGACCTCCCGCGTCAGGAAGCGGGGGGTCAGGAGGTGGTCGTCAGGTTGCGGCTGCGCGGGTGGCGGATGTCGGTGCCGCGCACCATGTAGACGACCATCTCCGCCACGTTGGTGGCGTGGTCGCCAATGCGCTCGAGGTGCTTGGCGATGAACATGAGCGCCGTGGCACGGCGGATGTTCTTGGAGTCCTCCATCATGTAGCTGAGCAGCTCGTTGAAGATCTTCAGGTAGAGGCTGTCCAGGTGCTCGTCCTCCTTGAGCACCGCCTCGGCCTTGGCCACGTCCGAGGACACGAAGGCATCCAGGGCGCGCTTCACCTGCTGCTGGGCCAGCTCGGCCAGCCGGGGCGTGTCCACGTAGGGCTTGAGGGGTGGGGCCTCGTTGAGGTCCTTGGCGCGCTCGGCGATGTTCACCGCCAGGTCGCCGATGCGCTCCAGGTCGGTGACGATCTTCAGCGCGGTGGTGATGAGGCGCAGGTCGCTCGCGGCCGGCTGGCGCAGGGCGAGGATGCGGCGGCACGTCTCGTCGATCTCCACCTCCAGGCGGTTGACCTCCTTGTCCGCCTGGATGACGCGCTCGGCCAGGGGCGTGTCCCGGTCGGTGAGCGCGCGCACGCTGTCCGCGATGTGCGCCTCCACCTTGGCACCCATGGCCAGCAGCTTCTCGCGCAGGTCCCTGAGGTCCGCCTCGAATGCCTTGTCCGTATGTGTCGACGGCATATGCCCGCTCTCCCTCGCGCCTACCCGAACTTCCCGGTGACGTAGTCCTCGGTGCGCCGCTCGCGAGGGTTGGTGAAGATCTGCTCGGTGGGCCCGCATTCCACCAGTTCGCCCATGTAGAAGAAAGCGGTGCGATCGCTCACCCGCGCCGCCTGCTGCATGTTGTGCGTGACGATGGCGATGGTGTAGCGCGCCTTGAGCTCGTGGATGAGCTCCTCGATCTTCGCCGTGGCGATCGGATCCAGGGCGCTGGCGGGCTCGTCCATGAGGAGCACCTCGGGCTCCACGGCCAGGGCGCGCGCGATGCACAGGCGCTGCTGCTGGCCGCCGGACAGGCTCAGGGCGCTGTCATTGAGGCGGTCCTTCACCTCGTCCCAGAGGGCTCCGTTCCGGAGGGACTTCTCCACGCGCGCGGCGATCTCCGTCTTGTCCTTCATCCCCCCCACGCGCAGGCCGTAGGCCACGTTCTCGAAGATGGTTTTGGGGAAGGGGTTGGACTTCTGGAAGACCATGCCCACGCGGCGGCGCAGGTCCACCACGTCCACGTGGCGGTCATGGATGCTGGTGCCGTCCAGCAGCACGGTGCCCTGGTGGCTGGAGCCCGGGATGAGATCGTTCATCCGGTTGAGCGAGCGCAGGAAGGTGGACTTGCCGCAGCCGGAGGGGCCGATGAGGGCGGTGACCTGGTGCTCGGGCAGGGTGAGGCTCACCGTCTTCACGGCCACCTTGGAGCCGTAGAGCAGGGAGAGCTGGCGCGCCTCCATCTTGATGCGCGCGGGGACGGCGGAGGAGAGGGACATGGCTCGGGGTCAGTGTGCGGCGGAGGCGCGCCGGCGGGTGCGGGCGCGGATGAGCACCGCGACGAGGTTGAGGGCGAAGGTGAGCGCGAGCAGCACCAGCACGGTGGCGTAGAGCAGGGGCCGGCTGGCCTCCACGTCCGGGGACTGCGTGGCCAGCACGTAGGTGTGGTAGCCCAGGTGCATGAACTGGGAGTTGAGCTTGTCGGGCAGATCCGGGAGGAAGTAGGCCGCGCCCGTGAAGAGGATGGGCGCCACCTCGCCCGCGCCGCGGGACACCGCCAGCACGGCGCCGGTGAGGATGCCCGGCAGCGCGCCCGGCAGCACCACCCGGGCCAGCGTCTGGGACTGGGTGGCCCCCAGGGCGAGGCTCGCGGTGCGGTGGTCCAGGGGCACCGCGCGCAGCGCCTCCTCGGTGGAGACGATGACCACCGGCAGCGTCAGCACGGCCAGGGTGAGCGAGGCCCAGAGGATGCCCGGCTGGCCCCAGTTCAGCTCCTGGTAGCCGAGCAGCCGGTCCATGCTGCCCCCGACGAAGTGGATGAAGAAGCCCAGGCCGAAGAGGCCGAAGACGATGGAGGGCACGCCGGCCAGGTTGGCCACGGCGATGCGCACCGCGGCGGCCAGCCGGGAGCCCGCGGGGGCGTACTCGTGCAGGTACACCGCCGTCAGCACGCCCACCGGCATCACCGCCAGCGTCATCAGCAGCGTGAGCGCCGCCGTGCCGTAGAGCGCGGGGAAGATGCCGCCCGCCATCATGCCCTCGGAGGGCGGCTGGGAGAGGAACGTCCAGGAGATGTGCCCGAGGCCCCCGCGGACGACGTCGAAGAGGATGAGGGCCAGCATGGCCACGATGAGCAGCGCGGCCAGTCCGGTGAGGGACGTGAGCGCTCCGCCCACGGCCCGGCGCATGGTGTGCTTCACGCTCCCGCTCCCGTCAGCCGCCTGAGGACCCGCCGGGTCCAGGTGGAGGCCACCATGTTGAGGATGAAGGTGAAGAGGAACAGCTCCACGCCGATGAAGAAGAGCAGTGAGTAGTGCGGGCTGCCCACCACCACCTCGCCCATCTCCGCGGCGATGGTGGCGGACATGGAGCGCACCGAGTCCGTGAAGTTCCACGACGAGATGGCCGCGTTGCCCGAGGCCATCAGGACGATCATCGTCTCGCCGATGGCGCGGCCGAAGCCCAGCACGCACGCGGCGAGGATGCCCGGGGCCGCCGCCGGCAGCACCACCTTCCAGGCCGTCTCCCAGGGGGTGGCCCCCAGCGCGAGCGACGCCTCGCGGTAGCTGCGCGGCACCGCGGTGAGCGCGTCCTCGGACACCGTGAAGATGACGGGGACGATGGCCAGCGACAGGGCCAGGCCCGCCACCACCGCGTTGAGCCGGGTGGGCAGGCCGAAGTGGTCCTGCAGGAAGGTGGCGAGCACCATCAGCGCGAAGAAGCCCAGCACCACCGAGGGAATGCCCGCCAGCAGCTCGATGGTGGGCTTGAGCACCTCGCGCAGCCGCCGGGGCGCGAACTCGGCCGCGTACAGCGCTCCCGCCACCCCCACCGGCACCGCCACCGCCATGGACACCAGCGTCGTCTTCAGCGTGCCGATGAAGAGCGGAATCATGCTCACCTTGGGCACATTGGACACCGGCTGCCACACGAAGGCCGCCGGGCGGCCCTGCCGCACCACCTGTGGCAGGAACATCTTGGAGAGGCTCGCCTCCTCGCGCGCGTGGGCGTCCAGGAAGAGCGCCAGGGCCTCCTTCGCGATGAAGACGAGGATGAGCACCAGCGCGGCGATTCCCGTGAAGGCCGTGGCCGTGATGACTCCGGCGATGACCTTCTCCCGGAGCTGCCTGCGGCGGGCGGCGGAGGAGAGCCGCGGCGCCACGGCCGCCGTTTCCACGAGACCCTGACTCTGCATGGCCACCTGTCTATCCATCATTGCTCTCGAGCCTCGTGTGACAATCTGGTGACGCGCGCGGGGCTTCACCCTGGAGGACTACTTCACCGGGAAGTAGCCAACCTTGGTGACGATGGCCTGGCCCTCGGCGGACAGGGCGAAGTCGATGAAGGCCTTCGCCTCGCCGGCCGGCGCGTTGCGCAGGTAGAAGTAGAGGTCGCGCGAGAGCGGGTACTTGCCACTCTTGATGTTCGCCTCGCTGGGCTCGATCTCCTCGGTGCCCTTCTTGACCTTCAGCTCCTTGATGCCCTTGGCGTAGGCGGCGCCGCCGTAGCCGATGCCGTTCTTCTCCTTGGAGACGGCGTTCACCACCGCGGCGGTGCCGGGCAGCGTCTGGGCGCTGGAGGCGTAGTCCTCGCCGCCGAGCACGTGGTCCTTCACGAACACGTAGGTGCCCGAGGAGTTCTCACGCGAGTAGATGACGATGGGGGCGTCCTTGCCGCCCACTTCCTTCCAGTTGGTGATGTCGCCCAGGTAGATGCCCTTGAGCTGCTCCTGGGTGAGGGCGCTCACCGGGTTGGACTCGTGGACGTAGAACGTCACACCGTCCTTGGCCACGGACAGCTGCGTGGGGGCCGCCTTGGCGCCGCGCAGCTTGTCCTCCTCCTCCTTCTTCATGGGACGGCTGGACATGGCGATGTCCGTGGTGCCGTTGATGAGGGACGCCAGGCCCGTGCCCGAGCCGCCACCCGTCACCTGCAGCCGGGTGGTGGGGTTCTTCTTCATGAACTCCTCGGCCCAGCGCTGGCCGAGGATGACCATGGTGTCGGAGCCCTTGACGGTGACGGTGCCCGCGCGCGCCGCGCCGGGCAGGGCCAGCAGCAGCACCGCGGCCAGAGAAGCGATGAACGTCTTCATGTGGATGTCTCCCGGGATGTTCCACTCGGTGTGGAACAACGGTAGGCATCCTCTATGCGGCGTCCGTGGCTGTTTGACGGACGGGGCGTGACAAATGCGCAACGACGCTCAGGCCAGGCCCGGCTCGACAATCCGGTAGCCCACGCCGCGCACCGTCTCGAGGTAGGCGCGTGCCGGGCCCAGCTTGTCGCGCAGGCGCATGACGTGCGTGTCGATGGTGCGCGTCTCCAGGTTGCTGGACAGGCCCCACACCTCCTCGAGCAGCTGCTCGCGCGACTGCACGCGGCCCGTGCGCGTCATCAGGTACTCGAGCAGGCGGAACTCGAGCGCGGTGAGCATCACCTCCTTGCCGTCCACGAAGAAGCGGTGGGCGGAGGTGTCGAGCGTGAGGGGCCCGAGCTTGATGGGCGCGGACTCGTCCTTGGCCGGGGCGCTGCGGCGGAGGATCGCCTTGAGCCGCAGGACGAGCTCGCGCACGCTGAAGGGCTTGGTGACGTAGTCGTCGGCGCCCACCTCGAAGCCGCGGACGCGATCGGACTCCTCGCCCTTGGCGGTGAGCATGACGATGAGCACGTCACGGGTGTTGGCGGCGGAGCGCAGCTGACGGCAGACCTCCACGCCGGACATGTCCGGCAACATCACATCCAGGAGGATGACGTCCGTGCGCTGCTCCCGGGCGGCGGACAGCGCCGATTCGCCGGTGGGAGCCACGCGGGTGGAGAACCCGGCGGCGCGGAGATTGAAATCAATGAGCTCGGCGAGGTCGCGCTCGTCATCGACGATGAGGACGT
Source organism: Archangium gephyra (assembly GCF_042230915.1). Lineage (GTDB taxonomy): Bacteria > Myxococcota > Myxococcia > Myxococcales > Myxococcaceae > Archangium > Archangium gephyra_B. Next base: position 4,328,828 of record NZ_CP102578.1, read on the forward strand.
GGGGCATGGCGGCGGCGCACTCTGGACCCCGGCGTTTGCGCTGGGGTGGCGTGCTTGCGACAACTCTGTAACATCTGTCACTCAGACTGGGAATTGTTGTAACGCACAAGGGCCCGGCCCGGCGCGGCCAGCCAGGCGAGGGAGAAGTGCTTGCCCTCGGGGTAGAGCGCGAGCGCGCTGCCCTTGCGCAATTTTCCAGGCAGCTCGTCCAGGTCCAGCGCGAGCGCGCCGGCGCGGGTGAGGGAGGGGTTGTGTCCCACCAGCATCCACCCCGCGCCTAGCTCGCGCGCCAGGTGGAGGATGCGCTTGGGGGCGCTGTGGCGGGGGAGCAGCGCGGGGTGCACCTCCACGCGCGCCAGCCCGAAGGCCTCGGCGAGGAGCTCCGCGGTCTGCACCGCGCGCACCAGCGGACTGGTGACGATGCCCGCCATGGGCGTGAGGCGCGCCAGCTTGCGCGCATGGGTGCGGAAGGCGGCACGGCCCTCGACGGTGAGGGCACGGGCCTCGTCACCCAGGGGGTGGGCGTCCTCGGCCACCGCATGGCGGACGAGCAGCAGGGGCATCTGGTGAGGAGACATGGCGGGCCGCGTGCCTAGGCCGCGGGGGCCAGCGAGGCAAGCAACGTTCCCGCGTCAGCCGTCCAGGTCCAGCACGCTGGAGATCTGCGTCGACTCTTCCTCGACGGGGGCGGCGTGGTGGTGCTCCTCGTCGCCCGCGGCCTGCTTGAGCAGCATGGGCGGGGCCACCACCGGCAGCTCCAGCGGCGTGGGCGTGTGGGGGATGTTGGCCCCCGGAGGCGGGCGCAGCACCGGGCCCGGCGGAGGCAGCCCCGAGTGGCGGCGCGCGGCCTCCATCAGCGCCTTGTGGTGGCGGTAGCGCGCCTCGACGAGCTTGTGGATGAGCAGGGGGCCGCCCGGCACGCGGCGCGCCGTGAGGGCCTGGGTGGCCTTGCGCACCGGGTAGCGCACGCGGCGGATCTGCACGCGCCAGCCCTTGGGCGTGTACGTGAAGACGCCGTAGGCCGGGCGCAGGTCGCCATCGCGCGGAATGCCCGCGCTGGCCACGTCGGCGATCAGCAGCCGGCCCACGCGGCGGCGGTAGGGGAAGTGCAGGTGGCCAAAGGCGCACGCCGCCGCGTCCAGGTTCTGGAAGTAGCGCCGGACGGTGGCCTCGTCCAACGTCGGATCCAGCGAGTCCTCGAGGTTGCGCGGGTTGGCGTGGCAGACGAAGAGGTCCTGCCCCTTGCGCGGCGAGTAGCGCTGGGAGAAGGGCAGGGCGCCCAGCTTCTTGAGCCAGGGCTCGCCGAGCTGATCCCTCGTCCACTGGAGCAGCTCCGTCTTCCAGTGGTCGCGCTCGCGGTAGGCCCCACCCAGGTAGTGGCCGGCGAGGTAGCAGTCGGTGTTGCCCATGAGGATCGAATCGCAGCGATCGAAGAGCAGCTCCACCGTCTCGCGCGGGTGCGCGCCGCGCAGGGCGAGGTCCCCGGCGGCGACGATGTAGTCGGGCGCAACGCGGGCGATGTCCTCGAGGACGGCCTCGCAGGCGGGGAGGTTCCCGTGAATGTCGGCGAGGATGGCGACCCGCATGGCCGGCCCATCCTAACCCGTCGCCGACGCCGAGGGCACCGCCGCTGGAAGGAAAATCGTGAAGGTAGAGCCCTCGTTTGGTTGGCTCTCGACCCGGACCTCGCCCCCCATGGCGCTCATCAGGTGCTTGACGATGGACAGGCCCAGGCCCGTCCCCCCCATGTCCCGGCTCCGCCCTTTGTCCACCCGATAGAAGCGCTCGAAGATGCGCGCCAGGTGCCTCGGCTCGATGCCCACGCCGGTGTCCCGGACGTGGACCACGCACCGCCCCTCCTCTAGAGCGCCCGTCACCAGCACCCGGCCGCCCTCCGGCGTGTACTTCACCGCGTTGTCCAGCAGGTTGAGCAGCACCTGCTCCAGCCCCCGCTCGTCTCCCCGGCCGATCAGCCCCGGGGGGACGTTCAGCTCAACCGTAATCTTCTTGCCCTGGGCCTTGTGCCGCACCACCTCGGCCGCCCGGGAGGCGGCCACCGCCAGCGGCACGTCCGTCACCTTCAACTTCACTTCCCGTGACTCCAACCGGGACAGTTCGAGCAGATCCTCGACGAGCTCCGAGAGGCGCTCGGACTGGCGATGGATGATGTCCACCATCTTGGGGGCCATGACGGCGTCCTGGAGGGCGCCGCCCTGGAGCGTCTCGGCGTAGCCGCGGATGGCGGTGATGGGGGTGCGCAGCTCGTGGGAGACGTTGGCGACGAAGTCCTTACGCACCTTCTCCAGGTGGCGCAGCTCGGTGACGTCGTGGAAGACGGCGGCGCTGCCGGGCAAGTCCCTGCCCAGCGGCGTCACCCGGATGGCGAGTGTGCGGGGGAACACGCCCTCCAGTGTCAGCTCGAGTTGGGTGGAGGCGCCCTCGCGGCAGGCGCGGATGACGGCCTCGTTGAGTCCGTCGTTGCGCAGGAGCGCCAGGGGCCGCTGGCCGATGATGTTTCCCGTCGTCTGCAGCATGCTCCGCAGGGCGTCGTTGTGGCGCACCACCGTGCCCTCGGCGTCCGTCACCCAGATGCCCTCGGCCATGCCGTCCAGCACGGCGGTGAGGGTGCGCGACTCCTGGTTGAGCCCCGCGTTGCGCGCCGACAGCTGATGGTGGAGCGAGTCGATGGCGCCCTGGAGGTTGGCCACCTCCTCGAGCCGGTCGCGCTCGTCCTCGCGGCTGCCGGGAGCGGGGGAGCCCTCGGCGCGGGTGCGCACCTGGCGGGCGAGCACGCGGAGCTGCCGCTTGAGCGCGCCCCGGGCCGCCCCCAGCGTCAGCAGCGAGCCGGTGAGCGTGGCGAGCGACACGAAGAGGGCGTCCAGCCTCCAGCCCAGCAGCAGGAAGAGGACGAGCGCCGCCAGCGCGGGGGCGAGCAGCGGAACGAGGAAGAGGCGCAGGGGCATGGGCTTCTAGCGCGGCGGAGGGCTGAGCTTGTAGCCCACGCCGCGTACCGTCTCGATGATGTCGCCCGCGGGGCCGAGCTTCTCGCGCAGGCGCTTGATGTGCGTGTCCACCGTGCGGGTGTGGATCTCCGCCTGGATGCCCCACACGTCCGAGAGGAGCACCTCGCGCGTCTGCACGCGATCGGCGCGCTCCAGCAGGGTGCGCAGCAGGCGGAACTCCAGCGCGGTGAGGACCACCTCCTGGCCCTTCACGCGCACCTGGTGGCGCGAGGTGTCCAGCTGGATGTCGCCGGCGGACAGCTGGGCGGCGGGGCTCTCGTCGACGTCCGCGCGCCGCAGCACCGCCCGGACGCGCAGCAGCAGCTCGCGCACCGAGAAGGGCTTCACCACGTAGTCATCCGCGCCCAGCTCCAGGCCCTGGACGCGATCGGACTCCTGGCCCTTGGCGCTGACGATGATGACGGGCACCTTGCGCAGCTCGGTGTCGCTCTTGAGCATGCGCAGCACCTCGCTGCCCGCCAGGTCCGGCAACATCAGGTCCAACAGCACCAGGTCCGGCGTGTTGGCACGCGCCCGGGCCAGCCCGCTCGCGCCGGTGCCCGCCACCTCGGCCTCGAACCCCGCCGCCCGCAGGTTGTACTCCACCAGTCCGGACAGGTCCTGCTCGTCTTCGATGATCAGGATGCGCGCCATCGTTCCTCCGAGCCCCCCGGTTGAACACCCGTGGCCTACCAGATTGGTGGTGGCGGTTGAATGACGAGCACGTGACGCCTCTGTGACAGGGCTCGTCCGTCTGCCCGCCCGCGCTCAGGGAGCGAAGGAGGGATCGCACTCCACGGCCGTCAGGGTGATGGCGGCGGCGATGAGCGGCTCGTTGCGGGCGGCGCTCACGGACTCCAGGTAGTTGCAGGAGCTGCCCAGGAAGCGTGGCGGGTTGGCGCGCGTGAGCGCCTCGATGACGACGACGTAGTCGCGGCCCACCGGGATGTCCACGGCCAGCTCCTGCGCGCCGCTCTGCAGTCCCGCCTCGAAGCGCAGGGCGCGCGCCTTGGTGCCGTCCGGCCCCTGGAGGACGAGCGCCTCCTGCGGCTTCACCAGTTGGTTGAGGCAGGTGCGTTGGATGTCCGCACACCGGCGCGACTGGCCCTCGGGCAGCACCACCACCTGGAAGGCGCCCACCTCGCTGGCGACGGCGCGCGAGATGCTCAGCTCCAGGCCGAGGCGGTTTCCGGACGAGGGCGGCTCCGCCCCGCAGCCGGCGGCGAGGGTGGAGCCCAGCAGGAGGAGAAGGGAGGGACGCGGGCTCATGGATTGACGCGGATGGTGATGGGGACGCGGCCCCGCTCCTCGGCGGTGGCGTAGACGACGGCGCCGGCGGTGCCCGCCACGGCCACCGCGCCCACCGCCACCCAGAGCCACGGGCTCTTGTACCAGGGGCGCTCGCCGGGCGTGGCCACCGTGCCCTGCTCGGGGGCCACCTGGAAGACGAGCGGGTTGAAGGCATCGCCCCGGCCCGCCAGCCGCCGCTGCGCCGCGTCCGCCACCTCGAAGTAGTACTCCACCTCGTAGGCGGAGGCGGAGGCGGGCAGCTCGTAGGCGGGGAGGGTGGCGGTGAAGAGCTCCTTGCGCGCCCGGTCCTCGCGCGTGAAGTCCACCGAGCTGTACGCCTGGGCCCCCGCGCGCCGGTAGAAGAGCCGCGCCCGCGCCCCCAGCGCCATGTCCTCGATGCGGGCCTCGACCCTCACCGGCGTGCCCCCCGGGGCGTCCGGGATGGGGTCCACCTGGAGGGTGACGGGCCGGACGCGGCGGTTCTTGATGTCCTCCTTGATGCGCGCGTAGAGCGTGCGGATCTTCGGGGGCGCGGTGCGGGGCAGCTCATAGTCCGGCCGCGCCTGCAGGAGCATCTCGTAGGCCTCGCGTGCCCGCGCCTCGTCCCCCAGGTACAGCGAGGTGAGCCCGAGCAGCCGGTAGAGCTCCACCAGCTGATCATCGGTGACGTCGGGGGCGTCGAGGCCGGCCTCCAGCGTCTTCACCGCCTCCTCGAAGTCGCCGTCGCTGAGCTGCTGCTGCGCCCGGGCGATCTCCGGGCGCGCCGGGGCCACCTGGAAGAGCAGGGGCTGGGGGAAAAGAGGCCGGGCGAGCGAGGCGCCGGGGGACAGCAGGCTCGCCACCACGATGCTGGCCACCACGCGATACCGCCGGACGTACATTGGCACCTACCCTAGCAGACGGTCAGGCACCCCTCTACCGCGAGGAGACTCGCGCAACGGTCAAGGCCCGGTGACATCTATAGAGGTTCGGGCGCGTTGACTGCGGGGGGGAGCCTCACCATGATGCGCGCCCCCTTTGGATAGGAACTCGGGTAGATGCGCGTAAAGATTGAAGAAATTCGCGACGCAGGGCTCCAGACGACGAAAGAGATGAGCCTGGAGTCGCTCGGAGCCGCCATGGAGGGGTCCGGCTTCCGGCCGCTCGAGCCCCTGACCGTCTCGGCGAACCTGCGCAAGGTGAGCGGGGGCGTGTTGCTCGAGGGCAAGTTCACCTCGCGCGTGGTGGCCGAGTGCAAGCGCTGCCTCACGGAGTCCAAGCTGGAGCTGCCGGTGTCCTTCTCCCTCAACCTCGTTCCCGAGTCGCTCGCCCGCGGCGAGGGCCTGCTGGACAAGGACGAGAAGGATGACGACGACAAGGGCCATGGCGAGAGCGGCGGCTCGTTCACGCTGGAGCGGGCGGACGAGGAGCTGTTCGACGGGAAGGTGATCGACCTGGAGCCGATCGTCCGCGAGCAGGTGCTGCTGGCGCTGCCGATGAACGCCGTGTGCCGCGAGGACTGCAGCGGGTTGTGCGTGAAGTGCGGCCAGAACCTCAACGAGAAGCAGTGCGGCTGCGACACGACGTTCGTGGACCCGCGGCTGGCGGTGCTCAAGAACATCAAGCTCTAGGGCCAGTCCGTGCCCCGGGCTCGGGAAGGACGGAGGCCGCCACCTCGCATGGAGGGGCGGCCTCTCGTGTTTCAGCCGCACGCCCAACCGAGCGCGAGGACGTTGGGGTGGGTGGGGCAGCGCGTGACGTGGGCGGTGCCCATGTCGCCCCACATGAGGGGGAGGTTGTTCTGGGAATCAATCTGGAACACGTACTCCATCCGCGCCTTGCACTCGGGGCACTGCGGATACTCCACGCCCTGAATCCAGTGCGGCCAGCCCAGGAGCTTGTCCCCCGTCAGCGCGCTGGAGACGGTCTCCGCCTCCAGGTCGTGGATGCCGATGGGCGGGGAGTCGAGCCCGACCTCCGGACAACGGACCCGGACCGTGTCCTTCTCGAAGTCGTAGTCGAAGTCCAGCCCGAGCTCCTCGTGCTCGGCGGGGGAGGGGTAGTCGTCGGCCCGCTTCCAGCCGGAAATCTCCTTGGGCGGAAACGGCTTTCCGGCCGGGGCCGCCATGTGCCCGTGGGGTGCGTCGATGATGCTGACCCGGTGCGCCTGGCTGAAGGGAAACCACCCGTCGCACTCCTGCTCGCACTCGTCGCGCTCGCAGTAGAACACTTGCAACAGCCCCCGCCCGAGGCGCTGACGCGCTTCCTCGGGCAGTGACTGCAGGTCGAGCTGGACGAGGAGCCGGAGCGGCTGCTTGCAGTTGCCACACTCCGGGTGGCGCTCGCCGTTCGGGAGCCACGGCAGTCCGCCGAACCGCGAGCCGGCGGCAGGCCCGGGCCCGTCCTTCACCTCGGGGAGCCAGGCGGCGCGCCTGCGCGCGTTCCGCCACGGCTCGAGCGCCTTCAGAATCGATTCCGCGTCCTTTGCTCCACCTGCATGGTCCGAGAGGCTCATGCCTCCATCCTACCGCGCCGGCTTTTTCAAAGCGTCTCCACAAAGCGGAATCTGGGAAATCCGGGCGCAACTCCACAACGGACGCCACGACAATCATTCCCAGGATCGCTGACCCCCCCTTTGGAGCCGTATGACCCGTAGGTCCACTTCGAAAAGCTTGTTCCGGAGTTTCTTCGCAACCACCGTGATGCTGGTGTCCGCCATGGCCGTGCTGACCGGCTGTGGTGGGATGGACCTGGAGGGCTCCGAGGTCCAGGACGCTGTCTCAGTACAAGGAGACATGCCGCTCACCGCGCCGTCGAATGTGCAAGCGTTCTACGCGGAAGGGCAGTGGGTCACTCTCTTCGGGGTCACTGGCCCCTACTACGGCCCCGCTGGCCACCGGGGTCTCGATATTGCCGCCAGCAGCGGTCAAGCGATTCCCGCGCTGCGCTCCGGCATCGTCCGCCGCGTGCAGTACTCATCCATCGTGGGACACACCATCGCCGTGGAGTCCGCGCCGGGCGACTTTTCCGGGTACGCCCACGTCATCCGGACCCGAGTCTCAGTGGGAGATTTCGTCCAGCAGGGTGACATCATCGCCTATGCGGCAGGCTACGGGGATGATCATGGGTCGGCGTGGACCGGGCCGCACCTCCACATGACCCGAGGCTCCACGGATCGCTGTGCATTTGGCGAATATGTCAGCGATCCCGCTCCCCTCATCCGGAACGTGCTCGGCACTGGAACGGGCGGAGGCACCGGCACCGGTGGCGGTTCCGGGGGAATCCAGATCAGCATCGAGGAGGGAAAGACACTCCAGCGCGTGGCCCAGCGGGGTGGCTACACGGGCTCGGTGGATGGCGTCCCTGGCGTCAATACGTGGAAAGGCGTTCAGACCGTCATCACGAATCGTGGCTTCTACTCCGGCCCCATCGATGGCATCCCGGGTGAGAACACCTGGAAAGGGGTCCAGAGGCTCGCACAACTGGGTGGCTACACGGGACCCGTGGATGGATTTCCGGGACAGTATACCTATCTGGGCCTCAACACCTGGCTGGCCCAGGACCCCGCGACACCTCCACCGGCGGGGATGAGCGGTGTCTACGGAATCGATGTCGGCACGACCCAGCGGGATCTGGACTTCAACGCCATTCGCAGTGCCGGCTATCAGTTCGCGATTGTCAAAGCAGGCGGCTCCAATGTCTCACCCCTCTACGTCGCGCCCTACTATGCCCAGCAGGTCGCCCGGGCTCGCGCTGCCGGGTTGCTTGTCGGGCACTACTGGATGGCGGGCTCCACCAATCCCGCGGGTGACGCTCAGTACTTCATGGATCACCTGTATGACCATCGGCCAGGCGACCTCCTGGTGCTCGACAACGAGGCGATCGACGCGGGCATTTTCTGGAACGATTCGATGACCGCGACCTTCATGCAAGCGGTCAAGACCCGCCTGGGCAAGGCCCCGTTCCTGTACACCTATTCGAGCCTGCTCACGTCCAACACCTGGACCCAGACCCGGGCCGTTGGCTCAAAACTGTGGATCGCCCACTACACGGGCACGCCGGGCAATCCGACGATCGGCTCGGCCTTTCCGTCGTGGGACATTCATCAGTACACCTCGTCCGGCAACCAGAATGGAATTCCTCTCGATTTGAATGTCGCCAGGCTGTCCGCGTTCACCGGACTGGCGCAGCCGCCGAATGGCGAGACGCCTCCTCCGCCGACGGCCATCCCCGGGGGTGGCTCGGGCGGCGGCGATCCCGCCATCACCCTCGAACAGGGAATCATCCTGCAGAAGCTGGCCCAGCGGGGCGGCTACACAGGCCCCGTTGATGGCGTCCCGGGAGCCAATACCTGGCTCGGAGTGCAGAAGGTCCTTCGCGAGCTGGGGTACTACGACGGGCCTGTCGACGGCGATCCAGGCCTCAATACCTACAAGGGATTGCAACTGCTTGCCCAGGACGGTGGTTACACGGGCCCCATCGATGGCATCCCTGGGACCAATACGTATAACGGGATCCAGGCGTACCTGAACGGGTCGGGTGGCGGCGTGCCTCCCGTCACCAACAGCCAGGGGGTGACGCTGCAGCGGGTGGCTCGAGCGGGCGGGTACACGGGCGCCCTGGACGGCGTCCCCGGCACGAACACGTGGAAGGGAGTCCAGCAGGTCCTCGGCGGCTACGGCTACTCGGGGCCCGTGGATGGCGTCATGGGAACCAACTCGTGGAAGGGGGTCCAGCGTTTCGCGGCGAAGGGCGGCTACACGGGCCCCATTGATGGCGTCATGGGAACCAACTCCTGGATGGGCGTGCAGACCGTTCTTCGGGGCTTTGGATATACAGGCCCCATTGATGGCGTCATGGGAACCAACTCGTACGCGGCGCTCCAGCGGGTCGCGCGCCTGGGCGGGTACATGGGTCCCGTCGATGGCGTGATGGGGGTGAACTCGTGGAGGGGCCTCCAGACCTTCTTGAGCGGCGCTGGGTACACGGGGCCCATCGATGGGGTACCGGGAACGAACACCTATAAGGTGCTCCAGTCCCTGGCGAGCCGAGGCGGTTACACGGGCCCGATTGACGGAATCCCCGGAACCAATACGTACGCGGGTCTGGCGAACCTGCTGGACTGAGGGGGGCTGTCGAGAGCCCCCCTCCACCCTCCGAGCGTTTCTACTTCTTGCCCTCGGGAGGCGTCTGCGCACCGCCGCTGGCGCCCTGGGGGGCGGGCATTCCGCCGTAGCCGGCCTCGACCATCACCTTCCACTTCCACTGGCCGTCACGCTTCACGAGCAGGGAGGTGTTGCGGCCGGTGACCTTCTGCTTGCCCTGGGTCATCGTGAAGTCGTCGATCACGCTCACCAGCGAGTCCGAGAGGACGGAGATGGTCGGCTTGTGGGTCATCTTCAAGTCCTTCGGCATGTTCTCGTAGTAGGGCGTCATCATCGCGACATACTCCTCGCGGTTGTACTCCTTGGACTCGGGCACGCCCTTCAGGTCATCGGTCACCATGTAGACCGGGAAGTCGTACGCCGCGAGCGCGGCCTCCATGTCGCCCTTCTTCCCGAGCTCCTCCTGCTGCTTGAAGAACTCCGTGACCTCCTTCTTCGTCTGCTTCTCGTTGGTGGGCTTGCGAGCCCCCGGGCCCATCTTCGTCATGTCCATCCCGGGCGCCTGCTCGGACATGGCAGCGGCAGCGGGCTTGTGCTCCGCGGGCTTCTTCTCCTTGTTCTGATTGTTCTGAGCCCAGGCAGAGCCCGAGAGCGCGACGGCCGTGACGCACACCAGAATCGTACGCTTCATGAATGCCCCCTTCGTGTGGTGGGGCGCGGTGACTACTTCGCCGTACGTGAAGCCGTCAATACGGTGGCTCAGCGGCCATCGCAGGACATGACACTCCGCTCGAAGACGCGCGAGGACAGCGCCGCCTGGGTGGAACCCGGTGGATGGCCCGGCTCACGGGAACGGGCCGTCAACCCGGCGGCTCCGGTTGAGGATTGAGGCCACCGCGAATGTTCGTCTTGACCTTCATGTGCTGGCTCCCGGGTTGTGATGTGTTTCGCCCGGATTGAGCACGGGGAGCGGTTTTGTGATGCGCGTGTCTCGTCGTGGACGTACAGCCACTCGCTTCTAGCGCAGCGCCGCGAGGGCTGCGCCGACCTTCGTCACCGTCACCGACACGGGCGTCGTCACCTCCGGAGCGAAGATGGCCACGCGGAGCTCCTCGAAGGCCCATCGCAGCTCCTGCGCCGCCTCCTGGTCACGCACGGTGGCGCGCCTGGCGAGGAAGCTCTCCCACAGGGGGGTGAAGGGCTCGGCCTTCCCTGCGTCCTTGCCGGGGTTCGCCACCGCACGCGACAGCCGTGCCTGGGCCGCGCGGAGGTAGCGCGGGTAGTTCAGCAGGCGCACGAAAGGAATCCACTCGATGAGGTTCGCGGGGAACAGGTGCCCGAGCTGCGAGCGGATGTCCCGCACGGCCGCCGCGCCGCTCGGCCCCTTGGATGCTGTCTTGAGTGCACCGAGCGTCGCGGCGAGCTCCCTGGAGGTGTCAGCGACGGCGTCCGCCCAGTCCCGGGCCGTGCGCTCGATGCGCGGTGAGCCCTCACGGACCAGCGCCTCGAAGGCCGCCTGCGTGCGGGGCAGCGGCGCACCGGGTGCGAGCTTGAACGCATCGTCGACGCTGCGTGCGAGGACGAGCGCCCGGAAGGCGTCGGCCTGGCCCCGCGCGGGCGGCGCGCCGTCCAGGGACGGGAAGGGCGGCGGCATGCGCGCGGCGCTGACGGCCACGTGTCCGCGCGCGGCGAGCATCAGCAGCCGGCGGACCCCCGTGCGCGTGGCCGCGTCGGCGGCGGAGGAGGTCTCGAGCAGCACCAGGTCCACGGCAGCGCCCCGGTCGACGAGCGCGGGGTAGCTGCGGAGCTCGAGCCCGCCGACCCGCCGGGTGACCACGGGGGGCAGTTCGCCGAAGGTCCAGGCCGTCAGCCCCTTGCGCTCCCAGTCCGAAGCCGGTGCCACGCTGCGCAGCACCGCCCGTGCACGTCCCCCGTACTGCTCGAGCAGCGCGTCGGCGTCGCGGCTCCGCGCGAGCTCCTTTCCCCGCTCGTCGAGCACCCGGAGCGTGATGCGCAGGTACGGCGCCACGGCATCCGCCCGGAGAGATTCCTCGGGCACGTCCACGCCGCACAGCCGGGACACCGCACGCGCGAGCGCTGGAATCATCGGCCCGCGGAAGGGCACCAGTTCCTTCTCGAGACGCTCCACCAGGTCCGGCACCGGCCCCAGTTGCTTGCGCTGGGCGCGCGGGAGCTGCTCGAGCAGGGCGGTGAGTTTCTCCCGCTGCCACCCGGGGATGGTCCAGTCGAGCTCACCCGGGACCACCTGTGCGAGCAGCAACAGCGGCACGCTCAGGGTGATGCCGTCGTCCTCGGCCGCGGGGTCGAAGGTGTACGTCACCGGCACGGACGCGCCGTGCAGGGTGAGGGTGTCCGGGTAGTGTGCCGGGGACAGGCCCGGGTCGTCCGAGAGGGCATCCTCCATCGAGAGCACGAGCACGTCGGGGTCGGCCGCCTCGGCCTTGCGGCGCCAGACCTCGAAGCTCGCTCCGTCCGTCACGTCCTCCGGGAGGCGCTGGTCGAAGAACGTCAGCAGCGCCTCGCTGTCGAGCAGCTCGCTGCGCCGGGCCTTGTCCCGCAGGCGCGCCACGCGCTCGAGCACCTGGCGGTTCTTCTCCTGGAACGCCCCCCGGGTGCGGTACTCGCCGCGCACCAGGGCATGCTCGAGGAACATCAGCCGTGCCCGGGCGGGGTCCATGCTGGCCAGGGCCACGGGGCGCTCCTTGAAGACCTGAAGCCCGAAGAGCGTCGCGTTCTCCTTCACCACGGCGCGCGCGGACTTCTCCGACCAGTGCGGTTCGGAGTAGCTGCGCTTGAGCAGGTGGGGGGCCGCCGCCGCGAGCCACTCCGGGTCGAGCTTCGCCACGGTGCGCGCGAACAACTGGGACGTCTCCACGAGCTCGAACACCATCACCCAGGCAGGGGGCTTTTTCGAGAGCGCCGACGAGGGGTGAACCATGAAGCGCGTCTGCTTCGCGCCCGTATAGTGGCGCTGCTCCGGATTCCACTGGCCAATGCGGGACAGCAGCCCGGTGAGGAGCGCTTGGTGCAGGGCGTCCCCGCGCGACGGGGCGCCCCGGCCCTTGCGCGGCAGGCGCAGCTCGCGGACGGTCTCCTCGAGCTGGCGCTGGACGTCCCGCCACTCGCGCACCCGCAGGAAGGACAGGAAGTTGTCCCGGCACACGCGCCGCAGATGGGACGTCCCCCGGCCCTCGGCCTCGCGCACGAACTCCCACAGCTTGAGGAGCCCCGTGAAGTCCGAGTGCTCGTCACGGAAGCGCCGGTGCAACTCGTCCGCCTTCTGCGCGAGCTCCCGTGGCCGCTCGCGCGGGTCCTGCAGATTGAGCGCCGCGGCGACGATGAGCACCTCGTCCAGGCACCCGTATTCGGCGCCAGCGAGAATCATCCGCGCGATGCGCGGGTCCACCGGGAATCGCGCGAGCTGGTTGCCGAGCGGCGTCAAGGTGCGCTCCTTGCCCTCGATGGCCCCGAGCTCCTCGAGCACCCGCCAGCCCTCGGCGATGGCCTTCGGCTGGGGCGGGTCGAGGAAGGGGAAGTCCTCGACGTCACCGAGGCCGAGGGACTTCATCCGCAGGATGACCCCCGCGAGCCCGGTGCGCTTGATTTCCGGGTCGGTGAAGGCGGGCCGCGTGGTGAAGCCCGCCTCGTCGTAGAGGCGCACGCAGATGCCCTCGCGCACGCGGCCGCAGCGCCCTTTGCGCTGGTCGGCGCTGGCCTGGGAGACCGGCTCGATGTGCAGGCGCGTGGTGCCCGAGCGCGGCTCGTAGCGCGACAGGCGCGCCACCCCCGTGTCCACGACGTACACGATTCCCGGGATGGTGACCGACGTCTCCGCGACGTTGGTGGCGAGGATGACCCGGCGCTGGGGGATGGTGGAGAAGACGCGCGACTGCTCGGCGGCCGACAGGCGCGCATACAGGGGCTGCACCACCGTGCCGCGGAGCTCGCGTGCGTTCAGGGCATTCTCGGCCTCGCGGATTTCCCGCTCCCCGGGGAGGAACACGAGGACGTCCCCGTCCGGGTCGAGCGAGAGCACGTCCGCCACCGCATCGGCGACGGAGTCGGCGAGCTCGGCGTCCTCGGGGGGCGGCTCGTAAAGCACGTCCACCGGGAAGGTCCGGCCCTCCACCTGGATGACCGGAGCCCCCCCGAAGAACTGCGAGAAGCGCTCGGTCTCGATGGTGGCCGAGCTCACCACCACCTTGAGGTCGGGGCGCCTGGGGAGGATGCGCTTGAGCCACCCGAGCAGGAAGTCGATGGTGAGGCTGCGCTCGTGGGCCTCGTCGAGCACGATGGTGTCGTAACGGCGCAGGAGCGGGTCGCTGTGAATCTGCGCGAGCAGGACGCCGTCGGTCATGAACTTCACGGCCGTCCGCCGGGACGAGCGGTCCTCGAAGCGAATCTGGTAGCCGACGTCCGTGCCCAGCTCCGTGCCGAGCTCGCGTGCCACGCGCGCCGCCACGCTCGTCGCGGCGATACGCCGGGGCTGGGTGACGCCAATCTGGCGCGGGCGGCCGCGCCCCATGGCGAGCAGGACTTTCGGCAACTGTGTCGTCTTCCCCGAGCCGGTGGCCCCCGCGACAATGACCACCTGATGGGCGGTGATGGCCGCGGTGATGTCCTCCACCCGGCTCGAGATGGGGAGCTCGGGGGGGAAATGCAGGGTAGGCAAGCCGCCGGGGGGAGGAATGGGTGAGTCGCCGGACATGGCAGCATGGCCTATCACTGAAGCGCACGCTCCGCCCCTGACGAAGTGTGTAGGCGCCTTCGCGCCCGGCGTTCCTGGAGGAGTTCTGCGCGGACACGCCCTGACGGACGGGAGCGGGCCGCGGTGGAGGGCGGGCAGTCGCGCACCGGGATTGCTGGGCTTCTCCGGCTCGGGCTGTGACCCTCCTCCGCATCCTGCTCTCGTAGGCCGGCTATTTTTCGGGCCCGGGTTCAGCGGAGGCCCGGAGTTGGTCGGCGTACCAGGCGAGACTCCTGCGATAACGAATCAGGCCGGCGTCCTGCGCCCCCACCTCCAGGAGAAGGCTCAAGAGTTCCGCGATCGCTTCGGGTGAGCGGCCGGATGCCTGCAGGGTCAAGGCGAGGAAGGCCCTGGCCGCGCTGGGGAATGCACCGTCCGTGATTGCCTGCCCCAGGATGCGCAGGGACTCGTCGAGCCGACCCACGTTCTTGAGGGTAGAGCCATAGCCGATGAGGAATTCGGCGCGTTGCTCGGAGGGCACACCGAGCTTCCAGGCCGCATCGTAGAAGACAACCGCTTCCTCCTCGACGCCGTCCCGGTCACAAGCGTAGGCAGCGGCGATCTGCGCTCTTGCGTCGAGAGGTCGTGCGTGCGCCTCTCCACAGAGGGCTTCGCGCGAAGGCGCGGGTGTAGATGTCATGGACCGCGGTGTACCCCAAGTGGAAGCGGCGTGTGCCGGATTGGCATCCGCGTGGCGCTCGGGGCCCGGCCCGGCGACGTGCCGCGGCGGGTGATGGGACAGGGCACGCCGGGGCTGCGGACGTCAGTGCCCGCGATCCCAGGGCTGGAGTGGGCGGGGCTGTTGAGCAAGAGGTTCACAGTGGACGTCTTCTGCTGCCCGAGGAGCGGAGGAAGGCAGCGGGTGCTGGCGTAGCTCACCCAGGGCCGCGTCATCCGGCGCATTCTTCGCCACCTGCTCCTGCCCGAGCTGTCCCCACCCCAGGCACCTGCCAGGGGGCCAGCGCGGAAGGGGCTCTGGGAGTAACTCTCGTTCCGAGTAGGGCGCTGAAACCGACCTCCGACGTCTGGCACTCCGTCTTCGGAGCACGGCCGTTTTCGGCGCACGTCCAGGGTCCCACCGTAGAGGGGGCTCGGACTGTGGGGTGTTGCGCGCCCGCCCCCTGTAGGGTTGGCCGTCCCGCATCCTATCCTTCGGGACTGATGCTCCAGGGGGAGGCCGGCGCCATGTTTTATAAGCATCCGAGTCCTGCGGTGGGGGAGGGCGGCGGTACGCAGCCCGTGTCCTGGTGGAGCTCGTCGGGCCAGGCAATGCGCGCTGTTCGCGCGGTGCTTGCGGTGGTGCTCGGGTTGCAGTTGGCGTGCGCGACGAGCTACCCCATGGGCAGGACGCTCACCGGCACGGCGCGCAGCTGGCGGCGCGAGGGGCGTGCCCGGGTAGCGGCCGAGGAGCTACGCGAGGATCTGGTGCTCGCCAACCTCCGGCGCGCGGCGAAGCTGCCCTGGACGGACGGAGGCCGGTGCGTCGTTGAGGAGGCGGGCCAGCCATGGGCCGACCTGGTGGAGCGGTGCTACCACGCGCTCGACCACGAGCGGGTGCGGTTCAGGGACACCACGGGACGGTGCTCGGTCGCGTCCGCGGGCGCCGGGGCCTTGGGCATCGGGCTCTGTGTCCTCGCGGCGCCGGAGCTGGTCGTGGGCGCGGTGGTCGTCGTGGGCGTGATGGTGGTGGGCTTCGCCATTTCAGAGGCGCTGGAGGCGTACGAGAAGCGGGGCCGTCCCCAGGTGCGGCCACCGCCGACGCTGCCGGTGCCGGAAACACGGCCGGTGCCGGAAGCGCGGCCGGTGACAGAGACGAAGCCGACTCCGCCGGAGCTCAAGAAGAAGCGGCGTCCCAAGCCGGAGCCCGCCGGAGAGGACTGGCCGCCAGGGCCGGGCCCCGCGCCCACCGACAGGGAGCGCGACCGCAAGTGCGAGGCCATCCCAGTGCCTCATAGGGGCGGTAAAAAGGCGCACAACACGTGCGCCGACTGGTATCCGCCCAACCGCTGGCCCGGGAAGGACGCACAGGTAGACGGCAAGAACTTCGACGCGCTTCAGGTGGGAGTGCGGGTGCTGTGGGAGATCAAGGTCGAGTACTTCGACGGGTACACCGACTTCATCAAGGGGATCACGGTCAAAAAGGAGGTTAAGGAGTTCAGGGAGTACCGGGCGATCGCTCTGGCCTGCGGGTATGCCTTCAAGGTCGGGGTGATCAGCGAGGCCCACAAGGCCGCTCTACTGGAGGAGGACGACAGCTTTGATATCGTCGTCACAGGGTGCAAATGACGACCACTCGGGCTCGCCTACATCTGCACGTCTTCGCGCCAGCTCTCACGAGCGACGACGGGCGCCCGCTCGCGGCTGTTGAAGGGATGGAGCGTGCACTCCCCGGCTTGCGGTTGGCGTGGCGGGTCTCGGGCGCGGGGCGGCCCGTCGCGCTTCCGCACCGCGCGGCGTGGCTAGCGAAGTCGGCCGCAGATGGCGAGTTTGGGTTGCTGTGCAATGGGGACGAGAGCAACCCGATCATGATGGATGGGCAGCGAGAGAGCGCGATCGCGAGTCCGGGGGGCGAGCCGTTGCTTATCGTCCATGCGAAGCTCCCGCAGGACGAGCCCGTTGTCGCTGCGGCAATGGACATGCTGGAGAACGTCGCGGAGGGCGTGCGCGCCAGGTGGGGAACCGTGGCGCCCGGTCCCGTGAGACAGGTCATTGCAGCGCAAGTAGGGCCGAAGTCGGGGGGGCCGGAAGTCCCCCCTCTTGGCCTGCCGATGCTCAAGCTCCCGTGGAACATCCGCTCGCCCGAGGTTCCTAGGTACCTTGGGTGGATCAACTACTGGTCCGCGGCGGCCGCGGAGGCCATCGGCTTCCCGGACCCATCCCGCGATGCCGAGCTGCTGGCGCGGGCCCGGAGGACGGCGTCGGGTGGGTGGGTGGTGAGCCTCACCGAGGCGCCGCTCGACCTGGACAAGCCCACCCACCTTGAGGCGCTCAAGCGAGCCTATGAGCGATTCCCGGAGATCGGTGGGCGAGCAGAGGCGTGACGTAGGTGCAACGAGACGCTCCCTCGCGCGAGCTCGCGCAGGAGCTGGGCTTGCCCCGGTTACGTGGACAGCAAGGAGTCACACTTCCGCAACCACCTGCTGCCCCGGTTCGGGAAGAAGAGGCTGGACGCCCTCACGGACGAGGACGTGCAGAAGCTCAAGGCGGCCCTTGAGGACCGCAGCGTGAAGACGGTGAACAACTGCCTCTCCACGCTCTCGACGATGTTGAAGGTCGCGGTGAAGTGGAAGGTCATCGACCGGATTCCGGTGGAGGTCGAGCACCTCAAGGCGGCGGACCGTACCGTCGACTTCTACGAGGTAGAGGACTACGAGCGACTGGCGCAGGCCGCCGAGAAGCTCGGACCGGCGCCGCAGTTCGTGGTGCTGCTCGGCGGTGACGCGGGCCTCCGCATGGGCGAGATGATCGCGCTGGAGTGGAGCGACGTGGACCTCAAGCGCGGGCTGCTCAAGGTGCAGCGCTCGGACTGGAAGGGGCACGTCAATCTCCCCAAGGGCGGGCGGCCCCGTGAGGTGCCGCTGACACGCGCTCTGGCCTCGGCGCTCGTGCGTGCCCGTCACCTCCGAGGTGAGCGGGTACCTATCGCGAGGATGGGACGTCGGCGTCCCAGCAGACGGTGCGGAAAAGGCGCGCAGCCACCGTCCCGCCGGGCGCCTCCTCGCCCGCTCCCAGGCTCAGCGCGCGGGCGGGCGCGTCCGACGGCGACGGCAGCGGGCCAGCACTCCGCTAAGGACGAGCAGGCTCCAGGTGAAGGCGAGCTGCCCTCCGCCCGTGGCACAGGATGCACCGACCCGGAAGCGCGAGGCCTCGGGCTCCGGCTCCTCCAGGGGCGGCATCGCGGAGCCGGCGCCCTGCGGAGGCGCGGACTCGCTGGCGTCGGAAGCCGAGGGCTCGAGGACGGCCGGGGGCAGGGGCCCAGTGGCCTCCGGAGACGTGATGGGAAGCGGCGCGGCGAGCTTCCCCACGACGAGGGCGTCACCCTCGCGATGGAAGGGGACCTCCACGCCGTTCCAGAGGACGCGGGTGGCGAGGGGCGCATGGACGCGGGGCGAGCCCTGGCCGGTTCCAGACAGCCGCAGTGTGTCCGAGGCGAGCCCGTCCGCTTCCAGCACCCCCGTGGCGTCCGGCTGGCTGATGAGCGTGCGCGAGGCATCGGAGAGGCTCGTGCCCTGGACGAGCAGCACGCGGGTGGGCGTGGAGCCCTCGTAGCGCACGACTCCGGCGAGGCCCGTCAGCCGGAAGCCTCCCGCGTCACGGCTCTGTCCGGGGAGGTCGTTGAAGAGGGCGTAGCTGGTGGCGCTCCCCTCCGTCAGCTTCAGTCCGGCGTCGGGACTTCGCGCATCGAGCGCCTTCACCGCCGGGCGCGAGGCCCAGGCTGACTCGGGCGTGGGCACCAGGGCGGTGAGGAAGGTGACGTTGGCGGCGGCGGTGGTGGGCTTCACCTCGGCGTTCGTGACGGAGCCGGTGGGGTTGAACTTCTGGACGTGGACGGGCCGCTGCTCGGTGAAGGAGACGTCGAAGGACTCGGGGGCCACCACCGCGACGCCCAGGGCCTGGCCGTTCTCGCCGCGCCCGTGGAGCCAGCCGCCCTCGCGGGCCGCGCCATTCATGAAGTGGCAGGACCACCGGTACACGTGCGAGCGCGAGGCCTGCACCACGTCGCGCAGCACCACCCACTTGCGGTCGAGGAAGAGGGCATGGCGGTCCCAGCGCCGCAGCCCGAAGGAGGAGGCGTAGAGCGAGGCGCCGTCGCCGATGGTGTAGCCGAAGTGCTCGCTGGAGCCGAAGAAGGGGATGCCGCCCTTGCGCTCGAGGTACCAGTTGTAGGAGGCGGCGGAGTCGCTCCGGTCGCGCACGCCCTCGCCGAGCTGGCCCACGCCGTCGATGGTCAGCGAGTTGTGGAAGACGGTCTGGTTGGCGGCGGGCCCCGGCGAGCCCGAGTGGCCGATGTAGTAACCGGGGGCCTCGGGGGCGAGCCACGAGCCCTGGCCGTACAGGTAGAAGCCGTTGTCGTCCGCGTGGTCGTGGCTGATGTTGAGGGTGCCGCGAGGCTCCATGCCGCTCTTGAGCCACTGCCACCCGGCCATGCCGCCATACGGGCCGTTCTTGAGCGCGAACAGGAGCGAGCCCTTGTCCCAGCCGCCGCGGAACACCGCCACTTGCTGGTTGTCGCCATACCAGTCCAGCGGCAGGGCGCGTGGCTCCGCCGAGCGCAGGGTGGCGTCGTAGAAGAGGAACTCGAAGACGCGCTGGTTGTGCTCGGGCGCGTAGCTGCTGAAGGTGGTGCCGCGCAGCCAGGTGTCCGCCGTGCCCTGGGCCACCGGATCCCGGTAGCGCGTCGCGGCGTAGCGCAGGGGCATCAGCCCCATGTCCTTGCTGATGGCGTAGAAGTTCCCGTGGAGGAGCAGGGACTGGTAGGGCCGTTCCGGCAGCTGGGTGGCGGCCAGGGCGCGGGGCATCGCCTTCACCAGGGCCAGGTCGCCCACGTCCGTGCCGGTGACGCGCTCGAGCGCGCTGACGAAGGGCAGGTGCCAGCTCAGCCCGTACGTGACGTAGCCGAAGCCCTCGTGCCAGAGGCCATCGGTGACCAGGTCCAGCACCCGCTTCACCTTGCGCGCGTTGCCGGTGGCGAGCTCCAGCCAGGGTTGGGTGGTGCTGTCGGGCAGGTCTCCCCGGGTGGCGAGCGCCGCGAGCCCGAGGGCGGCGTGGTTCACCCAGTTGTGGTTCTGCAGGTACTCGTCGGCCCACCACTCGCCGCCCTTGGAGGACTGCATCAGGGCGTTGGCGTTCTGCTGGAGGGTGGCGCGGACGCGGGAGGCCTCGGAGGCGGAGAGCTTCGGGGCCACCAGGTCGTAGGCCACCGCGGCGCCTCCGAGCAGGTGCGCCTGGATGAGGTCATGCGTGCCGTCGAGGTCCAGGTTTCCCCAGGAGGAGACCGTCAGCAGCCAGCCCTTGGCCAGCTCGAGGTATTGGGGCTCGGTGGACAGCTGCCCCACGAAGGCGAGCACCACCAGCAGGTTGCCGATCTCGCGGCGCTCCAGCTGCAACGTCTTTCCGGTCGCCTTCCAGGTGACGAGGCCCGAGGGCGAGACGGTGCTGCCGAGGTAGCTCGTCGCGCCCTTGAGCATGGGCTGGTAGATGGCCTGGTGGGTCGTCTGGGCCTTCTGGCGCAGCGCCTCGACCTGGGAGGCCTCGAAGAAGAGGCCGGGGTGTGGCCCCGCGAGCGCGGGAAGGGACACCAGCAGGACCAGCCAGGGCAGCGCCCACCTACGCGTGAGGAAGTGCTTCATGCGGGGTGGATGCCACCCTTTATTCCGTCCACTTCACACACTGGGGCGGTGGAGGGCCCGCCCGCCAGGCCGGGGGTTGTCCCCCGGGTCCGGACGTGCTCGGGGGGCGTTCAGCTGGCCTTGGCGGCGAGCAACTGCTGGGCGGTCTGCTGGGGGACGACGTACCCGGAGGCGATGAGGATCTCCGCGACGGCCTGGGCGGTGGCGGCCTGGATGGCCGTGGCCTGGGTGGGCTTGCAGTACACGCCCACGCCCAGCACGGGCCCGAGCGCGGTGAACTCCACCACCTCCACGTCGGTGGCGGGCTGCGGCAGCACCCCGGGCACCACCGCCACGCGCTCCGCCAGGGCGCGCATCATCGTGGGCACGTCCACGCCGTGCAGCAGCGGCACCTTGATGGTGAGCTTGCGGTGGGGGTGGTGGGTGAAGTTGACGATGTTGTCGCCGAACAGCCGGTTGTTGCCGACGGAGATGCGCAGGTTGTCGGAGGTGTCGAGGGTGGTAGCGAACAGGCCGATCTCCTGCACGATGCCGGTAGCGCCCCCCGCGGAGATCTCATCCCCCACGCGGAAGGGGCGCAGCACGAGCAGGAAGACGCCCGCGGCGAAGTTGGACAGCAGGCCGGACCAGGCCGTGCCGATGGCGATGCCCGCGGCCGCCAGCAGCGCGGCGAACGAGGTGGTCTCCACCCCCATCATCCCCAGGATGGCCAGCAGCAGGAGGATGGTGAGCGAGCCGGCGAAGAGCGACTCGATGTAGCGGATGAGCGTGGCGTCGAGCTGGCGCTTCTGCAGGCCCAGGTTCAGCACGCGCCGGAAGCCCGTGATGATGGTGCGGCCCACGAACCACAGCACCAACGCGCCCACGGCCTTGAGCATGAAGGGGAGGGCTTCCGTGAGGGCCAGCGACTTCAATTGGTTGAGGATGGCTTCCATGGCGTTCCTGGTGGGGACGGAATCTGATTGCCGTGGGCCTTGTGCAGGGAGCGGGCCAGGGCGGCCCCGAACGTAAGTCCGCGAACCTACGCGCCTCGGAGCCGGAGGGGACAGGGGGCAGGCCCCGCTGACACGGCGGCTGGCACGTCAGTCCGGGCGGCTGACACGTCAGCCGGGGGTGGGGACCCGGGTTTCCAGCTCGATTCCCCAGGCCCGTGAGCGCCCGGCGCGGACGTCCGGCTGGTGTCCACCCAGGCTGACTTCACGCCCCGTGAGGGTCCCTACCCTTGGGACAGGAAAGGGCAGCGTGCATGGACCTCTACAGTGCCGCCAAGCGGATGAACCGGCCGTTCCGGTTCTCGAATCCGGCGTCGTACCGGGAGATCTCCCTGGCCAGCCGGGGACTGATCGGGGACGGCATCACGTGCGCCCTGGTCCGGCCCGATGGGGTCATCGACTGGCTGTGCTTTCCCCGCTTCGACAGCCCGAGCGTCTTCGCGGCGATCCTCGATGACGAGCGGGGGGGGTTCACCGGTATCACCCCGGCCGTCTGGCCCTTCGAGAGCCTGCAGCGCTACGATCCGGACACCAACGTCCTGGAGACGCTCTTCCGCGTCGAGCGCCAGGGCGTCGTGCGGATCATCGACTACATGCCGTGGACGAACGATCCCCGGGCCACCATCCACGAGGTGCACCGGCGCATCGAGTGCCTGGAGGGCTCGCTGGAGCTGGATGTCGTCTTCGCGCCGCGGTTCAGGTACGGCGAATCGGAGACGCGGGTGGACCGGGAGGAGCATGGCCTGGTCGCGCGCGGCTCCCTCGGCGAGCGGATGGTGGCGGTCCTCGACGGGAAGGCGCGGTGGGAGCCCCGGGGTGCCTCGGGCCTCCAGACGCGAATCCGGCTCGGCACGGGAGAGCGGCGCTGGATGATCCTCGCCTGGGACTCGGAGCAGCCGGAGCCCGTCGCCGCGTACCGGCCCTTCGAGCTGCTCCGGGCCACGCGCCAGGCCTGGCGGGACTGGTCCCGGCAGCTCCAGTACGAGGGGCCGTGGCGGCACCATGTCCTCCGCTCGGCGCTGGCGCTGAAGCTGCTCATGTACGCGCCCACCGGTGCCATGGTGGCCGCCGCCACCACCTCGCTCCCCGAGTGGATTGGAGGGCCGCGCAACTGGGACTACCGCTACAGCTGGGTGCGCGATGCGGCCATGGCCGTGCGTGCCACCAACCTGATCGGCTACCCGAACGAATCCCGCGAGTTCTTCTACTTCGTGCGCGACACGCTGAAGCACGGCGATCCCCTCCAGGTGATGTACACGCTGGATGGGGGCCCGGTGCCCGAGGAGCGGATCCTCGAGCACCTGTCCGGCTTCCAGGGCTCGAGCCCGGTGCGCATCGGCAATGACGCGAGGGATCAGCTCCAGTTCGACACGGCGGGCGCGCTGCTCGACGCGGCCTATCTCTACGAGCGGTTCGGGGGCCGCCTTCCGTTGCGCACCTGGGCGCTGCTCAAGCGGGTCATCCAGACCACCGCCCGCCGCTGGCGCGAGCCGGATCACGGCATCTGGGAGCCGCGCCGGGGGATGCGGCACAACGTGCACTCCAAGCTCATGTGCTGGTTGGCGTTCCACCGGGGCCAGCATCTGGCCCGGCTCTTCGCCGAGCCGGGCCTCCAGGCGGCGTGCGCCAGCGAAGCGGAGCTCATCCGCCAGGACATCCTCCGTCATGGCGTGGACCCCTCGGGCAGGCACTTCGTGGGCTTCTATGGAGGCAACGAGCCGGATGCCTCGCTGCTGCTGCTGCCCATCGCGGGGTGCTTCCGGGCCTGCGAGCCGCTCGTGCAGGGGACCATCGACTGGCTGCGCTCGGAGCTGGGGGCGGGCCGTTTCCTGCGCCGCTACCGGATGGATGATGGGGTGGCGGGGCCGGAGGGCGGCTTCCTCCTGTGCGGCTTCTGGCTCGTCGAGGCGCTGGCGCTGTCCAACCGGCTCGAGGAGGCCGAGAAGGTCTTCATGTACCACGCCGAGGCGGCCAACCACCTCGGGCTGCTCGCCGAGGAGGTCCATCCGCTCACGCGCGAGCAACTGGGCAACTTTCCCCAGGCCTTCAGCCACCTGGGGCTGATCAACGCCGCGGCGCGCATCGATCTGGCGCTGCGGATGCGGGACGAGGGCGTGATGGCGCCCCCGCACCTGCTCGAGTCCGAGCCGCCCCCCATTCCGGGCAGCTCCTGCCATGACGCGTGGCCCGGGGTGTGAGGAGGCCGGAAGCTCTCAGCCCACCGCGGGGCGGGCGGCCACCTGCGGCTCCTCGGCGCCGCGCTCCATCCGGTGCCAGAGCTGGTGCGAGGTGAGCAGCACGCCGAGGATGACGAGCGGCGACACCGTATTGCCCGTCGGGTCTCCCACGGCCGTGTGCGACACCGCGGCCGCCACGAGGTCGATGGCGAAACCCGCGTAGGCCCACTCGCGCAGCGTGCGCGGCACCAGCGGCACCAGCAGGGCCACCACGCCCAGCAGCTTCGCCACGCCCAACAGGGTGCCGAAGTAGGCCGGGTAGCCGAGGTGGCGCATTCCCTCCAACGCCTGCGGGTTGCCGCTGACGGACATGAATCCCGAGAACGTCATCATCAGGCAGAACAGGCCGGTGAGGACCCAGTACGCGATCTTCGTCTTCATGTGTTTCGTGCCTCCCTGTCGTGCCGGGGGCGGGGTGCCACGGCCGGCGCGGCCGGGACACTAGAGCCGTTTGGCCCAAAAAGCAGAAAGGCCGCCCCTCGTGAGAGGGAGCGGCCTTCGTGCCTTCCAGTGGAACTGGAGTCGGGTGATCAGGCCTGAGCGCCCGGCACCGTCTCGCGGCCCTTGTAGTGGCCGCACGCCGCGCAGGCGCGGTGCGGAAGCACCGGCTCCTTGCAGTTGGCGCACTGGATCACCTGCACCGCGCTCCGCAGGTTGTTGTTGGCCGCGCGGCGGCGGTCACGACGCATCTTGGACGTACGCTTCTTGGGAACACCCACGGCTCACCTCTATATCGTCACGGCCCTGGACTCCGGGGCTTCCCCACCAGTCCCGACCGGCAAAAACTCGGAAGGCGGCGGACCCTAGCCGCTCGGGGCGTGTGAGTCAACGCGCCTGTGCGGGGTTCGCCGTGCCCTGTCCAACCCTGACCTGGCCGCCCACATTCTTATGTCCCCGGGCCCGGAGGTGTCTACCCGCCTGCTCTCCGTGCTCCCAGCCTTGGAGCGTCCATGGAAGGATGCGCCCGCGATGAGGCTCGTCCTGGATGCGATGGGGGGTGACCATGCCCCCGCGGCCCCCGTGGAGGGGGCTCTGCTGTTCGCGCGCGAGCACCCGGCGCACGAGGTGGTGCTGGTGGGTGACCTGGTGCGGCTGCGCGAGCCCCTGTCCCGGGCCGGGGGTTTGCCGCCCAATGTCCGCCTCCACCCCGCCTCCCAGGTGGTGGAGATGGAGGATCACGCGATCTCCGCCATCCGCCGCAAGAAGGACTCCTCCCTGCGGGTGGGGTTCGAGCTGGTGCGCCGGGGCGAGGCGGACGCCCTGGTGTCGGCGGGGCACTCGGGGGCGGTGATGGCGGGGGGGCTGCTGGTGCTGGGCCGCATCCCCGGGGTGGAGCGTCCGGCCATCGCCACGCTGCTGCCGGCCCTGGAGGGGGTGGGGCGCTGCCTGCTGCTGGACGCCGGGGCCAATGTGGAGTGCCGGCCCATCCACCTGGCCCAGTGGGCAGTGCTCGGGGCCGCCTACGTGCGCGCCCGCCTGGGCATCCCCCGTCCCCGGGTGGCGGTGCTCTCCAATGGAGAGGAGCCCTCCAAGGGCACGTCCCTCACCCGCGAGGCATCCCAGCTGCTGCGCGCCTCGGATCTGGACTTCACCGGTTACGTGGAGGGGAAGGATCTCTTCTCCGGGGACGTGGAGGTGGTCGTCACCGATGGCTTCACCGGCAACGTGGTCCTCAAGACGTCCGAGGGGGTGGCGGCGGCCGTCACGGGGCTGCTGCGCTCGGCCATCGAGCGGCGCGGCGGCCTGCCCGAGAAGCTGGGCGCGCTGCTGCTCCAGCCCACCTTCGCCGGCCTGAAGAAGGTGATGGACTACGCGGAGTATGGCGGTGCACCGCTGCTGGGGATTGAAGGCGTGGGGATCGTCGCGCATGGCCGCAGCTCGCCCCGGGCGCTCCAGAAGGCCCTGGAGGCCGCCCTGCAGACGGCACAGGCCGGATTGCGCACCGAGTTGACGCGTTGCATCGCGGACGCCGCCGCCTGGCTTCCTGCCCGGCAGAGGGGAAAGGGGGCGACAGCCGACGCCTTTTCCGATTAGAGAGCGCGCCCGAGGCGTTCGTGTCCGGTACACCTACAGGGGGCACCGTGGCACGCACGCAAATCATCGGTACCGGCTCGTACGCACCGGAGAAGGTCCTGACCAACGCCGACCTCGAAAAGATCGTCGACACGACGGACGAGTGGATCACCGCGCGTACGGGGATCCGCAAGCGGCGGGTGGCGGCACCGGGCGAGGCGACCAGTGACATGGCCGTGCAGGCGGCCCGGCGGGCGCTGGAGATGGCGGGAGTCCAGCCAGAGGAGCTGGGGCTCATCGTGGTGGGTACCGTGACGCCGGACATGCCCATGCCCTCGTGCGCGGCCGTGGTGCAGGCGAAGCTGGGCGCGAAGAACGCCTTCGCCTTCGACGTGTCGGCGGCCTGCTCCGGCTCGCTTTACGCCCTCAACGTGGCGGACCAGTTCATCCGCACCGGCCAGGTGAAGCGCGCGCTCGTCATTGGCGCCGAGATGCTCAGCCGGGCGGTCAACTGGGAGGATCGCAACACGTGCGTGCTCTTCGGAGACGCGGCGGGGGCCATGGTCATCGCGCCCACCGAGGACGCGGACCGGGGGCTGCTCTCCACGCACCTGTACACGGACGGCTCCTTCGCGGACATCCTCTGCATCCCGGGCGGCGGCACGAGCAAGCCCGCCTGTGAAGAGGTGCTGAAGGAGAAGCTGCACACGCTGCACATGAATGGCCGCGAGGTCTTCAAGTTCGCGGTGCGGGCGCTGGCGGACTCGACGCACACGGCCCTGTCATCCAACGGGCTGCACGTGCGGGACGTGGACCACGTCATTTCGCACCAGGCCAACATTCGCATCCTCGAGGCCGTGCTGCAGCGGCTGGAGCTGCCGGTGGAGAAGTGCTGGCTCAACCTGCACGAATACGGCAATACGTCCTCCGCGTCGCTGCCCATGACGCTGGACGAGGCCAACCGGGCCGGCCGGCTCAAGCAGGGAGACGTGGTGGCGATGATGGCCATCGGCGCGGGGATGACGTGGGGCAGCGCGGTGATGCGCTGGTAGAGCGCTGGTAATCAGGGAGGGAGCAGGAGCATGTCGAAGATCGCGTTCGTCTTCCCCGGGCAGGGCAGCCAGGCTGTCGGCATGGGGAAGGACCTGTACGAGAAGTTCCCCGAGGCCCGGGCCGTCTTCGAGGCGGCCGACGCGGCGCTGGGCGAGAAGTTCTCCCAGATGCTGTTCGAGGGACCGGAGGCCGCGCTGAAGCAGACGGCCAACACGCAGCCGGCCATCCTCACGGTGTCGGTGGCGGCGCATGCTGTCTTCTCCAAGCGGGGACCGGCGCCGGCCTTCGTGGCGGGACACTCGCTGGGGGAGTACTCGGCGCTGGTGGCGGCGGGCGCGCTGCAGCTGGCGGACGCGGTCCGGGCGGTGCGGGCCCGCGGCACCTTCATGCAGGAGGCGGTGCCCGAGGGCGTGGGCGCCATGGCCGCGGTGATGGGCCTGGAGCCGGCCAAGGTGAAGGCGGCGTGCGACGCGGCGGGCGAGGGCCAGGTTGTGTCCCCGGCCAACTACAACTCGCCGGAGCAGACGGTCATCGCGGGCAATGTCCAGGCCGTGGAGCGGGCCATCGCCAAGGCGAAGGAGCTGGGGGGCAAGGCGAAGCTGCTGCCCGTGTCCGCCCCCTTCCACTGCGCGCTGATGGAGCCGGTGAAGCCGCGGCTGGCCGAGGTGCTGGCGAAGGTGAAGGTGTCCGCTCCCACCGTCCCGGTGGTGACGAACGTGGAGGCGGCCCCCAACAGCGACGCGGCCCGCGTGGTGCCGCTGCTGCTGGAGCAGGTGAGCTCCTCGGTGCGCTGGGTGGAGACCATCCAGGCCCTCCAGGCGCAGGGCGTGACGCGCATCGTCGAGCTGGGGCCCGGCAAGGTGCTCAACGGCCTCATCAAGCGCATCACCAAGGACATCGAGTCGTTCAACGTGGAAGACTCCGCGAGCCTGGAGAAGACCCTCGCGGCACTGGGAGCCTGAGATGAGCGCGTTCAAGGACAAGGTGGTGCTGGTGACGGGCGGCTCGCGCGGTATCGGCCGCTCCATCGCGGTGGGCTTCGCCAAGCAGGGCGCCACGGTGGTGTTCAGCTACGCGGGCAACGAGGCGGCGGCGCAGGAGACCCTGGGGCTCATCCAGGCGGCCGGCGCCAAGGGCGAGGCGGTGCGCTTCGACGTGTCCGACTCCACCGCCTGCGCCAGCGCCGTGGACAACGTCGTCAAGACGCACGGCCGGCTGGACGTGCTCGTCAACAACGCGGGCGTGGCCGTGGACGGCCTGGTCATGCGCGTGAAGGACGAGGACTGGGACAAGCAGCTGGACACCAACCTCAAGGGCGCCTTCTCCCTCATCCGTGCCGCCAGCCGGCCGATGATGAAGCAGAAGGGCGGCTCCATCATCAACCTGACCTCCGTGGTCGGGGAGATGGGCAACGGCGGACAGGCCGCCTACTCGGCTTCCAAAGCGGGCCTCATCGGCCTGACCAAGTCCGTGGCCCGCGAGCTGGCCAGCCGCAACATCCGCGTCAACGCCGTTTCCCCGGGTTTCATCGGGACGGACATGACGTCCCACCTCGGTGGGGACACGCGGGAGAAGATGGAGGCCGCCATTCCCCTCGGCCGCCTGGGCTCCCCGGAGGACGTGGCCAACGCCGTCTTTTTCCTCGCCAGCGATTCCGCCGCCTACATCACCGGAGAAGTCCTGAAGGTGAATGGCGGCATGTACATGTAGCCAAGGGTTGGATCGGCGACGGTCGTGGGTTATACCGCGCCCGCCTTTACGTAGGTCCGGGGAGTATGCCGGACCGCCACGTGGTTCCTGGAGGGTTCAATACCTATGTCGACTTCTGCTATCGAGGCCAAGGTCAAGAACATCATCGCCGATCAGCTGGGCGTGGGGGAGGACGAGATCAAGCCGGAGTCCTCCTTCATCGAGGACCTGGGCGCGGACAGCCTCGACATCGTGGAGCTGGTGATGGCGATGGAAGAGGAGTTCGAGGTCGAGATCCCCGACGAGGAGGCCGAGAACATCAAGACCGTCGGCGACGCCATCAACTACATCAACACCCACAAGAAGTAGGCATCACCGTAGGGCCGGGGAGCGCTGGTCCCGCCCAGCGTTCCATGGCAGCAGCGCGTATGTGAGTGGAGAGCAACGTGTCAAACCGACGAGTCGTCATCACCGGCACCGGAATCATCACGGCCCTGGGTACCGGTACCGAGAAGAACTGGCAGGCGATGCTCGCCGGCAAGTCTGGTATCGGTACCATCACCCGCTTCGATACGAAGAAGATCGATACGAACTTCGCCGGCGAGGTGAAGGACTTCGAGCCGGAGAAGTTCATCGACAAGCGCGAAGTGCGCCGGATGGACCTGTTCTCCCAGTATGCGCTCGCCGCGGCCGAGATGGCCGTGAAGGAGAGCGGCCTGCCCGTCGGGCCGGACGCTCCCCACGGCTATGCGCCCGAGAAGGTGGGCGTCATCGTCGGCTCGGGCATCGGTGGCCTGTCCTCGCTCGAGGAGCAGCACCGCAAGGGGCTGGAGAAGGGGTTCGACCGTCTGTCGCCCTTCTTCATCATCCAGATGATCATCAACATGGCGCCGGGACTCATCTCCATGCGCTATGGCTGCAAGGGGCCCAACTGGGCGCCCGTGTCCGCCTGCGCCACCAGCGCCCACGCCATCGGCGAGGCCTGGAAGTCCATCCGCCTGGGTGAGACGGACGCGGTCATCGCCGGAGGCTCCGAGGCCGCCATCACCCCGCTGGGCATGGGTGGCTTCTCGGTGATGAAGGCGCTGAGCAACCGCAACGGGGACCCGTCGGCCGCCAGCCGTCCGTTCGACAAGGACCGCGACGGCTTCGTGATGGGCGAGGGCGCGGGCATCGTCGTGCTCGAGGAGATGGAGGCCGCGAAGAAGCGCGGTGCCAACATCCTGGCGGAGCTGGTGGGCTACGGGGCCAACTCGGACGCGCACCACGTGACGCAGCCGGCCCCCGAGGGCGAGGGCGCGGCGCGCTGCATGCGCCTGGCGCTGGTGTCCGCGGGGATGAACCCCGAGGACATCGGCTACATCAACGCGCACGGCACCTCGACGCCGTTCAATGACGCCAACGAGACGAAGGCCATCAAGGCGGTCTTCGGGGGGCACGCCCGCAAGGTGGCCGTGTCCTCCACCAAGTCCATGACCGGCCACATGCTGGGCGCGGCCGGTGGCGCGGAGGCGGTGGTGGCGGTGCAGACGCTGCAGCGCGGCGTGCTCCCGCCGACCATCAACTACACCACGCCGGATCCGGACTGCGATCTGGACTACGTGCCCAACCAGGCGCGGGAGCAGCGCGTGGACGCGGTGATGAGCAACTCGTTCGGCTTCGGCGGCACCAACGCGGTGCTCGTCTTCAAGCGCTTCAAGTAGAACAGCACCCCAGCACTCCCTCTCCCTCTGGGAGAGGGCCGGGGTGAGGGTCTCCCCACCCCGTGTCCGTGTGGAGGAGGGAGGGCTCACGTGAAGATTATCATCGCGTCGGATCATGCGGGCCTGGAGCTGCGCCGCGAGCTGGTGAGCGCGCTCCAGGAGCTGCGGGTCGAGGTGGAGGACGTGGGCCCCACCACCACGGCCTCGGTGGATTACCCGGACTTCGCCAAGAAGGTGTGCAAGGCCGTGGCCGCGGGCGAGTACCAGTACGGCGTGCTGGTGTGCGGGACCGGGATTGGCATGAGCATCACCGCCAACAAGTACCGGGGCATCCGCGCGGCGCTGTGCACCAGTGAGTTCGAGGCGCGCATGACGCGGGCCCACAACGACGCCAACGTGCTGTGCCTGGGCCAGCGCGTCGTCGGAGCGGGCCTGGCGCGCAGCATCGTGGAGGCCTTCGTGGCCACGCCCTTCGAGGGCGGCCGGCACCAGAAGCGCCTGGACAAGATTCGCGAGGCCGAGTCCGAGAGCGGACGCTGAAGGCCTCGTTCCCAACCGAGGAGAGCGTGTCCATGGAGAACATCCGTAAGCTGGCCGAGGTCGATCCGGAGATTGCCAAGGTCGTTCACGAGGAGACGCGCCGCCAGGAAGAAGGCCTGGAGCTGATCGCCTCGGAGAACTTCGTGAGCCCCGCCGTGATGGAGGCGATGGGCTCGGTGCTGACGAACAAGTACGCCGAGGGCTACCCCGGCAAGCGCTACTACGGCGGTTGCGAGGTGGTGGACGTGGCGGAGAACCTCGCCATCTCCCGCGCCAAGGAGCTGTTCGGCTCGGACTACGTCAACGTCCAGCCGCACTCGGGCAGCCAGGCCAACATGGGCGCCTACATGGCGCTGATGAAGCCCGGTGACACCATCCTCTCGCTGGACCTGAACTCGGGCGGGCACCTCACCCACGGCGCCGCGTTCAACTTCTCCGGCAAGCTCTACAAGGTCGTCCACTACGGGCTGACGCGGGACACGGAGACGCTGGACTACGCGCAGGCCGCGGCGCTCGCCAAGGAGCACAAGCCGAAGGTGGTGGTGGTGGGCGCCTCGGCGTACTCGCGCACCATCGACTTCGCGAAGTTCCGCGAGATCGCCGACAGCGTGGGCGCGGCGATGATGGTGGACATGGCGCACATCGCCGGCCTGGTGGCCGCGGGCGTGCACCCCTCGCCGGTGCCCCTGGCGGACATCGTCACCTCCACCACGCACAAGACGCTGCGTGGCCCGCGCGGTGGCCTCGTGCTGAGCAAGGAGCAGTACGGCAAGACGCTCAACAGCCAGATCTTCCCGGGCATCCAGGGCGGTCCGCTGATGCACGTCATCGCCGCCAAGGCCGTGGCCTTCCGCGAGGCGCTCACCCCCGAGTTCAAGGCGTACCAGCGGCAGATCGTCGCCAACGCCCAGGCCCTGGCCGAGGCGCTCAAGCGCGGCGGCCTGCGGCTGTGCTCGGGCGGCACGGACAACCACCTGATGCTGGTGGACCTGCGCCCCAAGAACCTCACCGGCAAGGTGGCCGAGGAGGTGCTGGGCAAGGCCGGCATCACGGTGAACAAGAACATGATCCCCTTTGATCCGGAGAAGCCCATGGTGACGTCGGGCGTGCGCGTGGGCACGCCGGCCGTGTCGGCTCGCGGGATGAAGGAGGCGGAGATGGCCACCATCGGCGCCTTCGTCGTGGAGGCGTTGGACCATGCCTCGGACGAGAAGCGGCTGGCCAGCATCCGCGGGCGCATCCAGGAGTTCACCCGGAGCTTCCCGCTCTACGCCTCGCGGCTGAAGTAACCTTCCTTCCTCTCCCTCCCGGGGAGGGGAAGGGCCCCCCCACCATGCGTTGCCCCTTCTGCCAGGACGCCGAGAACAAGGTCATCGACTCGCGCGAGTCTCACGAGGGGTCCGTCATCCGCCGGCGCCGCGAGTGCCTGCAGTGCAAGCGGCGCTTCACCACGTACGAGCGGGTGGAGGAGCTCTACCCGCTCATCGTGAAGAAGGACGGGCGGCGCGAGACGTTCGACCGGGACAAGCTGCTCGCCGGGCTGAAGAAGGCCTGTGAGAAGCGGCCGGTGTCGGCGGACCAGCTCGAGGAGACGGTGGTCGCCATCGAGCGGCTGCTGCAGGGCATGGGGGAGAAGGAGGTGCCCTCGTCGGTCATCGGCGAGGAGGTGATGCGCCGGCTGCACGAGCTGGACGAGGTGGCCTATGTCCGCTTCGCCTCGGTGTACCGGAGCTTCCGCGACATCTCCGAGTTCATGGAGGAGCTGAAGGACCTGCTGTCGGACCGGACGCGGGAGCTCAAGCCGCCGCGTCCCGCGGGCAAGGACGGTTGACGGGCGATGCGGCTCTTGACGCGAGCGCGGATGCAGCGGCGCACCCCCCGGGCGAAGCGCGCGGCGGACTTCGACCGGGCGGTGGCGGAGTTCTTCATGCGCCTGGCGCTGGAGGAGGCCGCCAAGGGACTCGGCCGCACCAGCCCCAACCCGGTGGTGGGGGCGGTGCTGGTGAAGGGCGGCCGCATCATCGCGCGCGGCTACCACCGGCGGGCCGGCACGGCGCACGCCGAGGTGGTGGCGCTGGAGGCCGCGGGCGCCAAGGCGCGCGGGGCGGACCTCTACACGACGCTGGAGCCGTGTGACCACTACGGGCGCACCCCGCCGTGCAGCCAGGCCGTGCTCGATGCCGGCGTGCGCCGCGTCTTCACCGCCTCGTCCGATCCCAACCCGAAGGTGAATGGCAAGGGCGTGGCGCGGCTGCGGCGCGCGGGCGTCGAGGTCGTCACCGGCGTGCTCAAGGACGAGGCCGACACGCTCAACCGGCCCTTCTTCAAGGCGGTGAGCACCGGCCTGCCCTACGTCACCCTCAAGGCCGCGGTGACGCTGGATGGCAAGCTGGCCACCGCCACGGGGGACTCGCGCTGGGTGACGGGCGAGCAGGCCCGGGCCTGGGTGCACCGGCTGCGCAACCAGGTGGACGTCATCCTCGTGGGCGCCACCACCGTGCAGCGGGACAATCCGCAGCTCACCACCCGGCTCTCCGAGGGCAGCGGGAAGGATCCGGTGCGCGTGGTGGTGGACTCGCACCTGCGCCTGTCCCCGAAGCTGACCGTCTTCACCCAGCGCTCCCCGGCGCGCACCGTGGTGGCCACGCTGGAGGACCCCGCCGGCCGCAAGGCGAAGCGCTTCCTCGCCGCGGGCGCCGAGGTCTGGCAGATGCCCGGCAAGCAGGGGCGCGTGGACCTCGAGGCGCTGATGCGCCGCCTCGCCAAGGAGGGCCTCAACCACGTGCTGGTGGAGGGTGGGGCGGAGATGTACGGCTCGTTCCTGCGCGAGTCGCTGGCGGACGAGTTGCTGCTCTTCGTCGCCCCCAAGCTCATCGGCAGCGAGGGCTTGTCCTGGTCCGGCTCGCTCGGCGTCAAGCAGATGGGCCGGGCGCTCACCGTGGGGAAGCTCTCCTTCGAGCAGGTCGGCGAGGATCTGCTCCTGCGCGCCCGGCTCTCCGAGCCGAAGTGAAGGCCCGCGCGGCCGCTCAGGCCACGATGTAGCCGAGCGCCAGGTCGAAGATCAGCATCTCCAGCCGCTCGTGGTCCTCGTCGCTCACGTCCACGAAGGTGAAGGAGACGCGCTGGGTGCCCTGCTCCGAGGGCGGGGCGGCCGTGACGATGCGCGCCCGGCCCACCACCGGCGCCTCGTCCTGCCCGGGCATCCACAGCACGAAGCCGCCGAGCTGGCCCTCGCCGGGAGCGCCGCTCAGCAAGCAGGAGAAGCCTCCCGAGGAGATGTCCAGGGTGCGGCTGCGCAGGGCGCCGGAGCGGAAGCTGACGTCCACGTGCATCCCCTTGGGCACGCGGAAGTTGCGCCGGGCGCTGGCCCCCGGTTGCAGGTTGTGCCCCTGGGCCGCGAGCAGCGAACGGGCGAGCTGCTCGCGAGCCTCCAGGTACAGCGCCCGCTCATCACTCGTGTGCAGCCTGCGGCGCGCGCGTTCGTGCAACTCCCGGAAGTTCGTCAGCCAGACGGACAGATCCATGCGCCCCATTATAGCGGTTTTTCGGACAGTTCCGAGAGCCGTGCTCTCCCGGGGAGTGGGGGGCCGCCATCACCCCGGGCCCCTGGACGGGCGCTCCTCGGCCGCAGGAGATTGAAGGCCCAGGAGTTCCTCCCAAAGTCCCCCCAAGGAGTGCCCCGATGTCCGCCCCCCCGACGAACCCCGAGGCCCGCCCCGCGGTGCAGTTCAATCCGTACGCGCCCGGGTACGACGCCAATCCCCATCCCACGCTCGCGAAGCTGCGCGCCGAGGCGCCCATCTTCTACTGGGAGCAGGGCCGGGGCTGGATCCTCACCCGGTACGACGATGCCATCGCCGTGCTGCGCGACACCAAGCGGTTCTCCTCCAGCCGGGCGGACTGGGAGTTCGCCGCCATGGCGGGCTCCGCCGGGGCGATTCCCGAGCTCGTGGAGCTCAACCGGTATTCGCTGCTCTCGCTGTCCGGCCAGGATCACGCCCGGGTGCGCAAGCTCGTCAGCCCCGCGCTCACCCCGCGCGCTGTCGAGCGGCTCCGGCCGGAGATCCAGGCCATCGTGGATGAGCTGCTCGACGCCGCGGCGGCCAAGGGCGGCCTCGACGTGGTGTCGGAGCTCGCCGAGCATGTCCCGTCCCGCGTCATCGGCACCATGCTGAAGATGCCCAAGGGCCAGGAGGCGCTCTTCCTGCGCTTCACGTACGCGGTGGTCAAGAGCATCATCCCCACCCTGCTGCGCCCCGAGGAGGTGCCGGCACTGCGCACGGACCTCGCCGAGGGCGTCCGGCTGCTCCATGCGACGATCGACGATCGGCGCCGCAACCCCCTGCCGGACGACATCCTCACCACCCTCATCCAGACCGAGGAGCAGGGCGATAAGCTCAACAACCAGGAGCTGCTCTCGCTGGTGTCCAGCCTCATCGTGGGAGGCTTCGAGACCACCATGCACCTCATCGCCTTCACCGTGTTCCACATCCTGGAGCGGCCCGAGGTGCTCGCGCAGGTGAAGACGGATCCCGAGCTCCTCAAGAACGTCATCGAGGAGGTGCTCCGCTTCGACCACTTCGGGAAGGTGGGCGTCTCCCGCTACCCGCTCGAGGACGTGGAGCTCGGCGGGGCGAAGATCCGCAAGGGGCAGATGATGCTCATCCTGCTCACCAGCATGGGGCGCGACGAGGCCGTGTTCGACAAGGCCGAGGTCTTCGATGTGCGGCGCAACACCAACGCCAGCATCGCCTTCGGCCACGGGGCCCACTACTGCATCGGGGCGAGCCTGGCGCGGCTCGAGGTGCAGCTCGCCGTCGGCTCGCTCCTGCGCCGCTTCCCGGAGCTGCGCATGGTGAAGCCCCCGTCCTTCGCGCCCCACCCTGTCATCCGTCAGATGAAAGACCTGGAGGTCATGCTTTAAGGACAATTCCGGTACCCCAGGAATCCAAGAGTCTGATAATTTGGGCCTTGGATGGGGTGCCCGGACGAAACGACGCTGAGCGACTTCCTGGTGGGGCTGCTGCCGGAGGCGCGCAGAGAGGAAGTACTGGCTCACGTGGAGGGCTGTGCCGGTTGCCAGCGGGCGCTGGCGGCGGGCGGTGACTCCACACCCACGGCCGGTGTCCCGGACGTGCCCGCGGCTGGGGGCGGTGAGCCGCTGGCCCGGGGCGCCACCCTCTCCCGGTACGTGGTGCAGGAGCGGCTCGGCTCCGGGGCCATGGGGGTGGTGTACGCGGCGTATGACCCGGAGCTGGACCGGCAGGTGGCCCTGAAGCTGCTGCGCCCCGAGGGACGCCATGTGGAGGAACTGCGGCTGCGGCTGTTGCGCGAGGCGCAGGCGCTTGCCCGGCTCTCCCATCCCCACGTCGTCGCCGTGCACGACGTGGGCATGTGCGGAGACGGCGTCTTCCTGGCCCTGGAGCTGGTGGACGGCACTACGCTGGCGGACTGGCTCAAGGAGCCGCGCCCGTGGCGGGAGGTGCTGCGGGTCTTCCGGGACGCGGGGCGGGGGCTGGCGGCCGCGCATGCGGCGGGCCTGGTGCACCGCGACTTCAAGCCCGCCAACGTCCTCGTGGGCCGGGATGGCCGGGCGCGGGTGACGGACTTCGGGTTGGCCCGGCCCGCGACGCCCGGGGGAGGGCCGCCGGAGGCTCCCGTCCCGCTGGAGGAGGACTCCCTCGAGCTGCTCACCCGGACGGGCGCGCTGCTGGGGACTCCGGCCTACATGGCTCCGGAGCAGCTCGAGGGCCACGGGGCGGACGCGAGCTCGGACCAGTTCAGCTTCTGCGTGGCCCTCTACGAGGCCCTCTACGGAGTGCGGCCCTTCGATGGGGTGAGCCTGCGGGAGCTCGGCCGGGCCGCGCGGGAGGGCAAGGTGAGGGCGCCCGGACGCGACACGAAGGTCCCCGCCCGGGTGCGCAACGCGGTGCTGCGCGGGTTGCGGCCCCGGCCCGAGGAGCGCTTCCCCTCCATGGAGGCCCTGCTGGTGGCCCTCACCCCGGGTCCCAGCCGCGTGCGCACCTGGGTGGCCGCGTCCGCCGCCGTGGCCTGTCTGCTGGGCGTGGCCATGGGGTACGTGGCGGCGCACCGGCGCGAGGCGCGCTGCGCGCAGGAGGCGCAGAAGCTCGACGCGGCCTGGGGGCCCGGACGCCAGGAGCGGGTGCGCGCGGCCTTCCTCGCCACGAACAAGCCCTATGCCGCGGCCGCCTGGGAGAAGCTCTCCACCGCGCTGGATGAGCACGCCTCCCTCTGGCGCTCGCTGCGCACCGAGTCCTGCCTGGTGGCGGACGAGGGAAGCCCGGGCCTCGCCTGGCAGACGGCCGCGTGCCTCGACGCCCGGCTGTGGCAGTTCGCCGCCGTCACCGAGGTGTTGGAGAAGGCGGACGCGCAGACGGTGCAGAACGTGCCGCAGTTGGTGGCCTCGCTCGAGGGGCTCGCCGGGTGCAGGGATGCCCCGGCGGCCTCCACCCGGCCCCAGCCGCCCGAGGTGCTCCGTCCCCGCGTGGACGCCGCCCGCCGCAGGCTGGCCGAGGCCCGCGCCCGCATGGAGGCGGGCCGGCATGCCGAGGGCATCGAGTTGACGTCGGCCCTCCTCCAGGAGGTGGACGCGCTCGACTACCGGCCGTTGGAGGCCGAGATACTCCTGCTCCACGGACAGCTCCACGGCCACGCCGGCAAGGCGAAGGAGGCCGAGGACAGCCTCTACCGCGCCCTTTGGGCCGCCGAGGCCGGCCGCGACGACGAGACGGTGGCGCGCGTGTGGGTCCTCCTCGTGTGGATCGTGGGGGATCAGATGGCGCGAGTGGGGGAGGCGGATCGGCTCGCCCAGCATGCCCGGGCCGTGGTGGAGCGGCTGGGGCGGGAGCGTTTCCCGGCCATCGCCACGGACCTGCACCTGCGGATGGGTGGGGTGCGGCTGGTCCAGGGCAAGCTGGAGCAGGCGGACGAGGAGTTCACCCAGGGCCTGGAGCTGTCGCGCAAGGTGTACGGGCCCGACAGCCTGCGCACCTCCTATTTCCTCTCCAGCCTGGGCCGGGTGCGCTCCCGCCAGGAACGGCCCGCGGAGGCGCTGGCGCTGTACCGTCAGGCCCAGGAGCTGCGTGAGCGCCTCTGGGGCCCCGAGCACCCCGGGCTCGCCCTCAACCTCAGCAACCTCGCCACGCAGCTGCTGTCCCTGGGACGGCGCGACGAAGCCATCGCCGCCTGGCACCGCGCCCTGACGCTCCTGGAGGCGTCACGCTCCCCGGACCATGCCAGCCTCGCCCCCCCGCTCAACAACCTCGGCGTGGCCCTGCGTGAGCAGGGCCGGTTGGACGAGGCGCGGCAGTATCTCCAGCGGGCGCTCGCCATCTTCGAGAGCAGCAAGGGCCCGGACCACCCCAACACCGCCACCGCGCTCTGCGCGCTCGGGATGGTGTCCTATGACTCGCAGCGTCTCGACGAGGCGCTCGGCTACCAGCGGCAGGCCCTGGAGCGCATCCAGCGCACGCTGGGACCGGAGTCGCCGCGGGCCGCCTCGCCGTTGATGTACATGGGCCTCGTCCAGCACCGGATGGGCCACCTCGACGAGGCGCGGCGCAACCTGCTGCGTGCCTTGCGGCTGTTGGAGAAGGAGAACGGCCCGGACAGCGCCACGGTCAACAACGCGCTGCGCCCCCTGGCCCGGCTCGAGCTGACAGCCGGTGCGCCCCAGAAGGCCCTCGCGTACTGCCAGCGCGCCCTGAAGAGCGATGAGCGGGCGCAGGGGCCGGAGACCCCGGACGTCGCGTTCGATCTCGCCTGCGCCGCGGAGGCCCACCTGGCGCTCGGTGAGGCGCAGCACGCCGTGCCGTTGCTCGAGCGTGCCCGGCGGGTGCACCAGCGTGCCCCGAGGGATCCGCTCGATGAGGCGTGGGTCTCCTTCCTGCTGGCCCGGGCGCTCGGAGAGGGGGACCCCGCGGTGGAGCTCTCGCGTGCCGCCGCCCTGGCGGAGGAGGCCCGGGCCCAGATGACCGCGCTGGGGACGCGGGCGAGCCTGGAGCTGCGGGAGGTGCAGGACTGGCAGCAGCGGCACCCGGCTCCGTCCTCGGTGGCCCGGGAGGCGGCCACGCCATGAGTGGGACACGGGACGAGGACTCGCTCACGGCGCTGCTGCGGGCCCAGGTGCCGCCAGAGCGGAGCGCCGGGTTGGAGGAGGTGGAGGGGCTGGAGACGCTCCTGCGGGAGTTGCTGGAGAAGGGGCGGGTGGCGTGGCCCTCCGTCACGCTCCCGGCGGAGACCTTCGTGCGGCACCTGGCGCGGCACCTGCCGGCAGAGGGCGCCGCCGAGGTGCTGCGCCAGCTTCATGGGGCCGATCTCTACCTCGCGTGCGCCTGTGCCGCGGGGGAGCGCCAGGCCCTGCTTGCCTTCGAGCAGCATGTCCTCCAGAAGGTGCCCGCGCGGCTCGGGCAGCTTCCCGAGTCCACCGTGGACGAGGTGCTCCAGGTGATGCGCCAGCGGCTGCTGCTGGGCCGGGGCGACACGCCTCCGAGGATCGCCGACTACTCGGGCCGGGGCCCGTTGCTGGCCTGGGTGCGCATCATCGGGGTGCGCATCGTGGGCGAGCTGGCGAGCCAGGACGGGCGCCAGGAGCTCTTCGACGAGCCGCCGGAGACGCTCGCGCGCATGCTGGCGCCGGACGATCCGGAGAAGGATCTGCTCAAGGAGGACTCGCGCCAGGTGCTCGCCACCGCGCTGCGGACGGCACTGGCCGTCATGCCCGAGCGCGAGCGGGCCCTGCTGCGCCTGCACCACATCCATGGCCTCACCATGGATCGGCTCGCGACGATGTATGGCGAGCCCCGCTCGAGCATCGCGCGCAGGGTGATGCAGGCCCGCGAGCGGTTGCTGAAGCTGACCCGGGGGGAGCTGGCCTCCCGGCTGAAGCTCGAGGGCGCCGAGCTGGAGAGTCTGCTGGGGCTGGTGAGCAGCCGGTTGGATCTCAGCCTCAACCGGTTGATGGATTGAGTGGGAAAGGAAGACCCATGCCGTTGCGACTCCCCTTGCTGTGTTCGCTGCTCCTGGCGGCCGCCGCCGTGCCGCTCGACGCCGAGGCGGCCTGCAATGCCACCTTCAACCGGGACCTGGCCTGGCGCTACGCCCCGGTGCACCACCAGGACGCCGATTCCACGAAGTACCGCGCGGACATGCTGTCGCGGATCGACTTCGACGGGGATTGGATCCTGAACGACAACTGGGAGGCGGCCGATGCGCTGACCAGCAACCCGCTCCCGTACGTGTACTACAGCGTCACGAGCACGCCGACGCACTGGTACATCCTGTACGCCGTCTACCACCCGCAGGACTGGTCGGACACGGTGTTCGACACGGAGCACGAGAACGATCTGGAGGGGCTGCTGCTCACCGTTTACCGGGATGGCACCCAGTACGGCCAGCTGGAGGGTGCCGTCACCGTCGCGCACACGGACCACTACAGCTACACGGCGGGCGGCACGCACTTCTCCGCGAACGCCGAGGGCATCGACGGCTCGCTGCTGCTCTCGAGCGGCCATCCGATGACGTACCAGGAGGCGAAGGGGCACGGGCTGTATGCCTACGGGGGCAGCCACGTCCAGGACGGTGACGGCATCTGGTATTACCCCTCCAAGCCCTGGCTCGGGTACGAGACGGCCACCGCTCCCGCGACGCCTTCCAGCGCCAACTCCCAGCCGGCGGCCTACTACCAGCTCATCGACATCTTCGCGGCCGGGGGGCTGTGGGATCACCGCTTCGACACCAGCACCTTCGCCAACTTCGGAACCTTCCGGGGTGACGACGGAGGCACCTGTGGCGACGGCGCGAGCTGCTCCAGCAACTCGGCCAATGCGCCGTGGGGTTGGGACGACAAGGATGACGGGCCGGTCTTCCCGGGCGAGCT
Organism: Archangium gephyra; assembly: GCF_042230915.1. GTDB lineage: Bacteria > Myxococcota > Myxococcia > Myxococcales > Myxococcaceae > Archangium > Archangium gephyra_B. The sequence continues at coordinate 4,369,447 of NZ_CP102578.1, forward strand.
GACGTTCGATCCCGCGCATCTGGTGAGCCGTTACTTCAAGACCACCACCAGCTTCTCGCGCGACTTCGACTGCAATCCCTACGCGGTGGAGATCACCCTCAACTCGCTCTACATCGCCTCCAACCAGGACGGCAGCGGCGACCTGTCCGACCCCTACTTCAACTTCTTCTTCAGCGACGGCAAGGGCGCGGACTCCCACGAGGGCTACACGGAAGGCATTGTCGATGGCGACAGCGGTGCCCAGGTGTCGTGGGTCTGGCAGAACCCGCCCATGAACACCTGGCACAGCCTGGCCGGGCGGATGCCGCGCAACCGCTTCTATACGATCAAGACCCAGGCTCCCACGTTCCGCATCCGGGTGATGGATTGGGACTCGGACAGCGGAGACGAGTGGCTCATGTCCCCGGAGACGTACTTCTCGGAAAACGCCACGTCGGGCGCCTTCACCTACGATTTCGGCCGGAGCAGGCTCTCGGTCACACTGGTGAACGCGCCCGGGCGCTGAGCGGAGCCGGGAGCTGTTCGGCCGGCTGCTGCTGGGCAGCTTCAAGAAGGCCATCATCTCGGACCTGGAGGCGATGGCGAGCTACATCAAGGGCTCGAAGAAGGCCTGACCTGAGCCATCGCGTGGCTATGGCGCACGCTTCAACCAGAACTTGCGCCCGTTGCTCCTCAGTGCCTGCTCCAGGAACTCCGAGAAGGAACCCGCGAGCTGACCGCACTGCTTCGGGTCGGGCCATGCTTCGTGCCAGCCGTCGATGAGCGGATAACGGCCGTCTTCCTGCCGGCCTGCATCCACCACCACGTAATCACCGTCCTGCACGTAGCAGAGGGCATAGGCCGAGGCCGGACCCCACCGGTCGTCATCCTCGTCGTAGATGGCCATCCGTGCCCGGATGATCTCGGACAAGGGGAGGATGCGGTAGGGGCAACCCGGTCGTTGTTTGAACAGCTCCGCCCCGTTGCAATGCAGGTAGAAGGCCCGCAGGTCCGCGTCCAATCTCCAACCCACCCTCTGTTCGAACTCCTCGATCTCCCCAGGAGTCGCTGGGGGATACGGGAAGTGGTCGCGTGAGACCTCTTCGAGCAGTTGGCGCATGGACGAGGCCATCGTCAGGTGTCCGTGTAGGGCAGGTCGGGCCCTGCTGTATTCCAGGGCGGCTGGCCGCTGTAGCAGGCGGGATACGCCTTGTTGAAGGCCTTATGCACACCCGGCTGCGCGGGAATGATGTTGTTGGGGTCGATCGGATTGCCACCGTGCTTGAGATCGTGAATGTGGTGCCCTGGCCAATTGTCCCCGTTCTCCAAGGGCCACTTCCCGAACCTCTTTGACCAGTCGTCCCGGAACGAGTCCCTGAAGCCGTCCCACTGGGCGCGCTGGGTCTCGTTCTTTTCCTTCGACAACTCAGGGTAGTCACAGCAGCAGTGCCAGATGCCGTAGCGGCTACCGGCTTTGACGGGAACAGGCAAGGCGACGAGGCTTCCCTCCCAATCCAGCTTGAGGTCAGCCAGCCACATACAGCCCATGAGTTGGTGGCCCTTCTGGGCGCACTCCTGCTGGCAGCTCCGCATGAACTGCTGCCTGCACTGCCACGGGCCATAGAAGAGGGTGGTCTTCATGCGCCCGCCCGGCACCGTCAGCCAGGGCAGTTCCTTCTTCGTCGCGGGTTGAACCCCGGGTGATGGCGAGGCACCAGCCCCGCCCGCTCCTTGTGCCGTCCCACACGTGGCCAGGAGCACCAGTAACAGTGCCATCCGGCCCTGCCTCATTGGGGCTTCGCTCCAGTCGCCCGCTTGCGGCGCTCCACGAGCACCGCGAGCCCGAGCACCGCCAGGGTGGCAAGGGAGATGCTCGCCCCGAGCACCAGCCGCGGAGTGCGGTAGGTGAAGGAGACGCGGTGGGTGCCCGCGGGGACTCGCACGCCCCGCACCGCGATGTTGGCCGGCAGGAGGGGGGTGGGCTGCCCGTCCAGGGTGGCGCTCCACCCGTCGTAGAAGGCGTCGTTGAGCACCAGGGCCGACGGCGCGCGTGCGTCCACCTCGAGCTCCACGGACTCCGGCGCGTAGTGGATGATGCGCACCTGGCCGGGCTCTCCGGGGGAGGGCGGTGCCTCGTCGCGCGGGGTGCCGGGTGGGCACTCCAACACGGCCTGTTGTCCGGGGCGGAAGGAGCGTGAGAGGACGAGGGCGCGCGCGGCGCTCTCATCCGGCACGCAGACGGGCGTGGCCAGGTAGGCGCGAGGCAGCGTCTTGGGATTGCCCAGCAGCACCACCCCCGTTCCCACGCGGGGATCCTCGGCGAGGATGACGTCCCGGTTGCCAGAGGCCTCCTGGTAGGCGCGTGCCTCCAGGGTGAGGTAGCGCACGTGGTAGAGGCCGGAGAGACGGCCCAGCCAGAGGTTGGAGGAGTCGGGCGAGTAGAGCAGCCCGGCCATGCGCCGGGAGGCAGCGGGAAGGTAGGGCCCGGCACTCTCCAGGTGCCAGAGCGCGGGCGTGTCCGGCGCGAGCCCCGCGGCGTAGTTGAGGGACATGAGGTCCACGGGATGGAGGCCCTCGGGCACGTGGCGCGGTGAGAGATCATTCGCGCCCCCGAAGACCCGCGGCCGCACCGGGCCCGCCTCCGCCTCCCGTTTCAGGATGAGCTCCACGAAGGGGGTGGGCTGCTCCAGCACGTCCGTGTAGGTCACGTGGTAGGTGCCCTCGTTGGCCAGGTAGAGGACGGCGAACTGGAGCCCGAGGATGGCCGCCACGCATTGCGCCGGGGGGAGGGTCCGCGCCAGCACCGCGCCCATCAGCGCGAGCGTGACGGCGCCCACCCCGGCGGCCTGGATGAAGTTGCCGTGCAGCACCTGCAAGGTGAGCGGGTCCGCCTTCTCCCAGAGGGAGTGGATCACCCCGCCCGAGAACAGCCGCAGTTGCCACTCGCCCAGCGCGAGCAGCCCGCAGACCCCCGCGAGGACGAACCCGGCCCGGCCGAAACGCCGTGCCACGGCGGGGTCGCGCAGGACGGCCTCCATCCCGGCGCCAGCACCGAGGGCGAGCGGAAACAGGATGTAGGGCAGCAGCTTCTCCGGGTAGCGGAAGGCGTTCCAGAGGGGAATCCACTCGTAGAACCAGCGGTACAGCGGCAGCTGGTGCGCCATCGTCAGGGCGAGCAGCGCGAGCGTGACGCCGGACACCTTCCAGGTCAGCGGGTGGCGCCGCCAGTGCCACAGGGCGCCTCCCAGCAGCAGCACGGCCGGGAGCCCCATGTACACCGAGGACACCCAGAAGCCCCCCATGCCCGTCTTGAACAGCTCATCGGCCATGACGCTCGAGGCCGCCGTCCCCGACTCCGGATCGAGGAAGAGCGCTCCGAAGGCGAGCTCGAGCAGCCGCAGGGGATGGAAGGAGAAGAAGGTGGCCCACTGGAGTGTCGGAGCGCTGGGCCAGGCGTTCTTCACCGTGGTGAGGACGGGGAGGATCTGCACCGCGGACAGCAGCGCGCCGAGCACGATGAGCAGGCCGGCCCGGGGGGCCATCCGCAGCGCGCCCGCGCGGTCCGGGCGCAGCAGCACGAGCACCAGCAGCATGCCGTTGCACATCGCGAAGCTCTGGGCGTCACCGCTGAGGAGGACCAGGCTCAGCGGGAGGGCGGCGGCGGCGGCGCGGCCCACGGAGGGCTGGCGCAGGAAGCGCTCGGCGCCCCAGAGGGCCCAGGGAAACGTGCTGGCCGCCATGAGGTAGAGCAGGTTGTTGCTGATGCCCACCATGTAGCCGCACAGCGCGTAGGTGAGCCCCGAGAGCAGCGCCGCCCCCAGGCCCAGGCCCCAGAGGCGGGCGAACAGGTACGTGCCGCCCAGCGCCGCTACGTAAGAGAGCAGGGTGATGAGCTTGAGCGCCGTCCCCACCGGCAGCAGCAGGTAGAGCAGGTTGGCCGGGTGGAACGCCCCGGAGATGAGCATGCCCGGGTAGGGCTGCCCCAGCGCGTTGTACGGGTACCAGTCCGGGAACTGGAGCTGCGACACCCGCTCGGCCCAGTACTGCTTGAGCGGGTAGTAGACGCGGAGGATGTCGCGCGAGGCGAAGATCTTCTCCGAGAAGGCCGCCCGGTGGAAATACAGCAAGGGGAGGGCGAAGGCGGCGGCCACCACCGCGATGCGGGCTCTGGCCTGCTGGGAGAGGGGCATGGCTTCGAGGTGGTGGTTTGCTCCGCCCGGTTCCTCCCGGCTCACGAGGCGAGTGCCCGGGCCTCCCCCTGCGTCCCATGGGCCCCAAGGCTCTCTCGGCGGTGCACCCGCACGTTGAATTTGCTGACCTGCAAGGTGAGCATCGGCTGCGGCTTCATGTCCTGCCCCGGGAGCAGCTCGAAGCGCACCCGCTGCATCATCAGGCCCATCAGCAGGGTGGCCTCGAGCATGGCGAAGTGGTTGCCGATGCACACGTTCGGCCCGCCCCCGAAGGGCATGAAGGCATGGCGTGGACGCTGCTTCTCCTGCTCGGGGCTGAAGCGCTCGGGACGGAAGCGCTCGGGCTCGGGGTAGAACTCCTCGTTGCGGTGGAGCACATAGGGGGAGAGCAGCAGGGAGTCGCCCTTGGCCAGCGCATAGCCTTCGAGCTCCACGTCCTTGAGCACCGTGCGTCCCTGCAGGTGCGAGGGCGGATACATCCGCAGCGTCTCCTTCAACACCTGCTGCATGAAGGGCAGCTGCTTGACGTCCTCGGACGTCGGCATCCGCCCTCCCAGGACGGTGTCCACCTCGTGCTGGAGCTTCTCGTACACCTCGGGGTGCTGCAGGAGCAGGGACCACACCCAGCTCAGGAACGTCGCCGTCGTCTCGTGGCCCGCCGAGAAGAGGGTCACGCAGTGATCCCGGAGCTGCTCCTCGTCCAGTCCGCAGCCATCCTCATCCCGGTGCGCGAGCATCATCGAGAGCAGATCGCCGCTGTCCTGTCCGCTGCGGCGCCGCTCGGCGATCAACTCCTTCATCCGGCGCGACAGCAGCGCGAGGGCCTGGCGCGTGCGGCGGTTGCGCGAGGTGGGCCAGGACAAGGGGAGGGCCAGCGGATTGCCGGTCAGGTACTCCGCATGTTTGATGCACGTCGAGACCGCCTCACTCAGGTCCGAGGCCTCGTGCTTGAAGTCCACCCCGAAGAGCGTCTTGCCCACGACGCGCAGGGTGAGGTGCATCATCTCCTCGGTGACGCAGAGCAGCTGCCCGTCACTCCAGCCCTCCACGGTGTCGGCCCCCAGCTGCGTCATTCCCTTGTCGAGGCTCGCGACGCGGCGGGGCTGGAAGACGGGCGCCATCAGCCGCCGCTGTTCCCGGTGCGGCGCGCCGTGCAGCAGCAGCAGGCTGTTGGGCCCGAACAGGGGCCGCAGGTGGCGGACGATCTCGCTCGGCGCGAAGAGCTCACCGTGGCCCGCGAAGACGGCGGAGAACATGGCGGGCGAGGAGACGATGTGGAAGCGCGCGGGCCCGAGGCGGATGGTGCCAATGTCCGGGCACTCCCGGGCCACCCTCATGAAGAAGGAGAGCTGCTGCGAGGTGAATTCACGGAGACTGCCTAGCGGCAGCGGCTCGTCTTTGAGGCGGGGGATGGACTTGGGGGCGGGGGGGGCGGACACGCTTGGAACTCCTGGCAGACGATGACGCCCCATGACGATAGATCGGATGGGGGCGGACCAGCCACGTACGCGGCACGGCGAGCAGGCGAGGGAGCGAGCGGAGGAGGGCAGCTCACGTGACGGGTCGAGCCGCCCTTCCCGGTGGGCTCAGCCCACTCCGACCAGCTCGGCGCTCATGCGCCACAGCTTCTCCGCGGCGGCGTCATCCTGGGCCGCCTTGGACTCGCGGGCGACCTTGCACTTGGCGAAGTACTTCGCCGTCACGCCCTCCACCTCGGGCGCGGAGGCCAGGTACACCGAGGTGCGGGCGCCCCCCTCGGCCGAGAGCATGAAGGGCGAGGCCAGCTTCACCAGGTGCTTGAAGAAGCCCTCGGAGTTGTGGCCGAAACCGGTGCGTACCACTCCCGGGTGCAGGCTGTTGCTGGTCACCTTCGTGCCCGTCAGCCGCTTCGCCAGGGCGCGCGAGAAGAGGATGTTGGCCAGCTTCGAGCTGCTGTAGACCTGGGTGCCGCTGTAGCTGCCCCGCTCGGCCTGCGGATCGTCGAGGAAGTCGAGCGAGACGAAGCGGTGGCCCTCGGAGGCGACGTTCACCACGCGCGCCGCGCCACTGGACTTGAGCATGTCCAGCAGCAGGTTCGTCAGCAGGAAGTGCGCGAGGTGGTTGGTGGCGAAGGTGGCCTCGAAGCCATCCGCCGTCACCTTGCGCCGGTCGAGGATGAGGCCCGCGTTGTTGAGCAGCACGTCCAGCCGCGAGTACCTGGCCTGGAAGTCGCTGACCAGTTGGCGGACCGAGGCCATCGAGGTGAGATCCGCGAGCAGCAGATCCAACTTCGCGTCCGGGACGGTACGGCGCACCTCGGCGAGCGCGGCCTCTCCGCGGCCCTTGTCACGTCCCGACAGCACCACCGTGGCCCCCTGGCGCGCGAGCGCCCGGGCCGACTCCAATCCGATGCCCGAGGTGGCTCCGGTGATGAAACAGATCTTCCCTTCCATGGTTCCCGGCGTCATCGCAGTATGGCCCTCCAGCGTTGGGGGGCGTTTATAGTCCACCCGGAGGCCCACGCCCATCCTGGGGGAGCCAATCCTGACACGGGCGGTCAAGTAGACATTTCGCCGCCCCGTATGCGATTTCTCAGGTGCCTCTCCTCACAAAGGGCATTTCATTCATGGCACGTACCCTTCGTCTCAATGAGCTCGCGACGGATATCTATCCTGCCTCCTGGTATGCCGTTACACCGGCCCGGCAGCTTCCTCGTGGAGGAATCCAGGAGTTGGATATCTGTGGGCGCACCCTGGTGATCTTCCGCACGAAGAGCGGCGAGCTCGGTGCCATGGATCGCTATTGCCCGCACATGGGCGCTTCGCTGGCTTGCGGCAAGGTGCAGGGCGAGCGGATCGTCTGCCCGTTCCACGCGTGGGAGTTCTCCACCTCCGGCGACTGTGCGACCATTCCCTATCTCAAGGAGGGGGCGCGCATCCCGCCCACGGCGCGCATCCCCACCGTCCCCGTGATCGAGCACCTGGGGTGGATCTGGGTGTACCACGGGGAGAAGCCCTCCCACGGGCTACCGGACGTGCCGGAGATGAGGGATCCCTCGTGGGGCGTCGTGCACAAGTCGCAGCTCTTCGAGACGCACGCGCTCAACACCGTGGAGAACGGCGCGGACCCGGAGCACTTCCGCTACATCCACAAGGTGGACTTCGCGAGTTACAACGTGGAGGTGTTCGTGCGCGAGCCACACCGGCTGGCCTTCCACCTCGATCAGACGCTCCACGATGGGACGCAGCTGCGCACCACCATCGATTACGCGGGCGCGGCCACCATCTTTGGTTCGCTGTACATGAATGGGAAGCTCGAGGTGCGCTTCATCGCCGCGCCCCTGCCGCACGGACCCAAGCTCACCCTCTTCCACCTCATCGTGGCCACCCCGAAGCTCCCCCTGCCGCTGCGTCCGTTGGACGGGCTGGTGCGGCGTTACGCCGCCCTGCGGCTCTTCAATGGCGCCACGGACGACTACCTCCCGGTGTGGAAGAAGATGAATCCCTCGCGGCGCCGGGTGCTGGTGGCCGAGGATCGTCTCCAGCAGGAGTACCGCCGCTACTGGCTGGCCCACATCGAGGGCGCCATCGCTGTCGCCGGAGAAGCCGCGGAGGCCGAGGCGCCCGCGACGGACGCCGGCCCGCTCCGCCAGACGGGCACCTGAGCCCGGGCACACGCCAGCCCCGCCCGGGTCTGCCGGAGCGGGGCGCCGGTGCGTTTCACCGCTATTGACGGGTCTGGGTCGAGGTGCACTGATGACGGGGCTCCTCGCGCCAGGGCTCCCGGGAAAATTTCATGGAACGTCGTCGCTCACAGCGGATCGCGGTCAACCTCGAGGTGGAGTTCAGCGTCACGGATGACGCGCCGCGCTCGGTCCTTCAAGCCGACCCCAAGGACGACCAGATCGAGCGGGTGACCTTCCCCACGGATGGCGCCGGTGAGTTCTACGAGGCCCGCATCTTGGACCTCTCGGTGAATGGTGCCCGCCTGAGCTCGCGGATGCAGCCGGCCCTCCTGTCGCGTTTGGGCCTCTCGTTCAGCTTCGCGGAGTTCAAACACGTGCAGGCCACGGCGCTGGTCATGTGGCGCACCGCCGGTGCTTCGCCCGAAGGCGAATACGGCTTCGGGGTCCTGTTCGAGGCGATCCCGGTGGACGTGCGCGTGAGCATCCACAAGGCCATCACCGCGCCCAAGGAGTAGGTCCGGTGGGGCGCAGGCGCGAAGCACGTGGCTCGAAACCTCGCAAGGTGCCCGTGCTCGCACGGATGCCCTCCAAGCGCTAGAGCCCGCTCGGGTGCACCTTCAGTGGAAAGTTATGCGTCGCGGAGAGCGGCAAGCCGCTCGTGGGGACGGGATTGCCCCGATCTGGCGGCTTCTTTTCCTGAAACAAGTGCACTGCTAGAGTCCACACGGAACTTTCCGTAGGACGGAGTAGAAATCTTGAATCTTGCGAGACGGCCACCCCGAACCCTTCCAAGTGGGTTGGCGCTCCCACTAGACTCTTCCATCTGACCGCACATGCCAGGTCGCGATCTCAGCTTCGGCTCCTGCTCCCCGCGAGCCGCCTCGGCCCACCGGATGGCCGCTCTCCTCCGTTTTGTCCCTCCTCCTTCCGCTCGTCCCGCCCATGACCGTTCAGTGACGCCGTCGTCTGACGTCACCGATGGAGCCTGATTGCCATGCCCTCTCTTGAGCAGGCTGAATTCAAGAAGTTGATCAAGCAGCTGATCAACGCCCCCAACTCGACCGCCTTCGTCGTCGTCCCGGCCATGGTGTACCTGATCGGGCTCATCACCGGGCTCAACCGGGATGAGGGCATGTGGACCGTGAAGTTCGTGGTGCCCGTGACGTTCGCCATCATCTCGGGTGTGCTCAATCAGCTGGTCTACGGCCATCTGGTGCGCAAGGCGTTCGCCGAGAACCAGGGCGAGCACGCCAGTGCCCGGCTGGAGCGGATCATGGTGCTGCCGCGGCAGCTCGAGGTGGTGACCTTCCTCTTGTCGTCGCTGTCCATCCTGACCGTGACGGCCGTGCCGGCGATCCACTTCAACAAGAGCCTGTGGGTGATTCCCTGGTCGCTGGGCGTCAACGGCCTGCTGGTCGCGCTGCTGATGCTCCAGGTCCGGCCGAGCTGGGAGCGCATCATCCGCCCCTACGCCCTCGAGGAGTTCCACCGCAACCCCGAGGCCATTCCCCAGGGCTCCGGCTTCTTCTGGATCCGCCAGCGCTGGTACCTGCCGTACGCCTTCGGCATCTTCGTGGCCAGCGCGCTGGCCACGGTGTCGACCGTGCTCGTGCGCGAGGGCTACAACAACTACATGCACATGCGTGGGCAGGTGACGGGCCAGTTGAGCGGCGAGCAGTTCCTGGCCCTGCTCGACGGCACCGTGGCGAAGATGAGCAAGGACTCGCTGCTGCCCATCTCCCTGCTGGGAACCTACCTGCTGGTGAGCGCGGCGGTCGCCGCGTGGCAGCTCTCCAAGTACCAGTCCGAGGGCGCCCGGAGCGTGCAGATCACCGTGGAGGCCCTGGCCTCGGGTGATCCCAAGCTGCCCGAGTGGGTGTCCACCGACGAGGTGGGCGATCTGGCCGCGGCCACCGCCAAGGCGTTCGGCCGGCTCAAGGCCTTCTCCGTGTCGCTGGGTGAGTCCGCCCATGCGCTGCGGCGTTCCGCCGAGCAGCTGGGGTCGTCCACCAACAAGCAGACCGAGGCGCTGACCCATCAGGCCACCGCCCTCCAGGAGACGCAGGTCACCGCCCAGGAGATCAAGCAGACCTCCGCCCTCACCGCCCAGAAGGCCGAGGGCATCCTGCAGCAGACGGAGAAGGCCGACGAGATCAGCCGCGCGGGCGAGGCCGCCATCCAGCACAGCCTCAACGGCCTGCAGGAGATCGCCGAGCAGGTGAAGGAGATGGCCCGGCAGATCCGCAGCCTGGATCAGCGCACGCGGCAGATCGCCAGCATCACCACCACGGTGAAGGACCTGGCCGACCAGTCCAACATGCTGGCCCTCAACGCCGCCATCGAGGCCGTGCGTTCGGGTGAGCACGGCAAGGGGTTCGGCGTGGTGGCGCGCGAGATCCGCACGCTGGCGGATCAGTCCATCCGCGCCACCAACAACGTCCGCTCCATCCTCCAGGACATCAGCTCGGCCATCCGCTCCACCGTGAGCATGTCGGAGAAGGGCGCGGAGAAGGTGGAGAGCAGCCTCGTGCAGGTGCGCGAGTTCGGCAACAACATCCGGGACCTGTCGGGCATCGTGCGCGAGAACGCGGCCTCCGTGCGGCAGATCACCGCGGCGGTGACGCAGCAGAACACGGGCATCACCCAGATCTTCCAGGCGGTGAATGACCTGTCGCGGCTCATGGATCAGACGATGGTGCAGCTGCGCACCTCGGATGAGGCCCTGGAGCTGGTGCGCAACGTGACGGACAAGGTGGCCGCCATGTCGACGGGTGACGCCACCCGCGCGACCTCGCCCGGCATCTCCGGGAACGCGACGCCGTCCGTCTGAATCCGCCGGTATTCCCCTCTCCCCCGGGGCCCCATGTCCTCCCAGAAAGCGAGCACCCCTCGGAGCAAGTTCCTCTCCAGTCTGCCCGAGGAGGTGCTTGCCCGCGTCTTCGCACGCAAGAGTGAGCTGGAGGGCCCGCTGGGGGAGTGGGCCGCGCGCCATCCCCAGCTCATGCGGGCCGTCCGGGTGCCTCAGCTCAGCCTGACGCTCGTCGCCGCGGCTCCCTTCCTCGGCGTGCGCGAGCTGATGCCCGGCGCCTGCCTGTCCATGTGGCTCTTCGCCGTGGACGATCTGCTCGATGAGGGGGCCCTCACGGCCGAGCAGTCCCGTGAGGTGTGGGCCACGCTCGAGCAGGGTCCCTCCCTGCTCCGGAGCGGCTCGGAGCCCGGCGCCGACAAGCCCCTGCTCACGGCCTTGTGGGACATCCGCCGGCAGCTCGAGCAGTTGCCCGAGGGGAGCTTCCCCACCTCCCTTCGCGAGAGCCTGGCCGGCTCGCTCGAGTCCTCGCTGCGGGGCATGCGCTTCGAGCACGAGTGGAACGTGGCGCGGCCGCTGCCTTCGCTCTCCAGGTACTTCGACGAGTCCCTGCACAGCGTGGGGGTCCTGCCCGTCTACATGTGCATGCTCGCGGCGATGCGCGCCGCCGAGCCGCCGTCACGCCTGCCGCAGCTTTTGGTGCAGGGGCGGCGGGCCGCCCTGAAGATCCGCCTCGCCAATGACCTCCGGACCTACGAGCGGGAGCTGTCCGAGGGGAAGCTCAACGCCATCCGCATCCTCCAGCACGACATCCTCCAGGAGGAGAAGCTCGAGGAGGCGGAGGCCCTGGAGGAGGCCCGTCTGACGCTGAAGGCGTGGCTCGCGCTCGGCATGCCTCCCCAGGCGGGAGCGGAGCTTCCGGAGCGTGTCTCCAGCCGGGCGAAGCGGTGGCTGGACCGGCTCCCCAAGGACTTCGTGGAGGGGGAGGGGGCCGCGGTCGCGGCTCCCGCGTCCGCTGGCAACTCGAGGCCCGAGCACTACGCCACGAACCTCACGGCGTTCGTCTGTGACTATTACGCCCACCACGACTACCACCACCCCCTCAACGAAACAGGATGGAATGACATCGATGCGCGCACACCTCGCTCCTGAGCTGAACTTGACGGCGGAACAGATGGGACTGTCGCGTGCCGCGGAAATCATCCTGGCTGACCTGCGTGGCCTGATCGCCGATCTGGGCAAGGATGGCGGTCTGGCGAACGGCTCCGTCTACGACACCGCCATGGTGGTGCGCCTGGCTCCTCCCGAGGAGGGGACCGAGGCGGCGGTGGAGTGGCTGCTGCGGCAGCAGCACGCCGATGGGGGCTGGGACAACCCGAAGGTGCTGCGCGCGCGCGACATGCCGACGCTCGCCGCCGTGCTCGCCCTGCACGTGCGTGGCAAGGACGAGCGGACCCGCAAGGCCGTGGAGCGCGGGTTGGAGTTCATCCGGCAGCAGCGTCCCTATTGGACCGTGCTGCCCGAGGACCTGCTCGTGGGCGTGGAGATGAACCTGCCGCGCCTGCTGGAAGACGCCGTGGCCCTGGGCCTGGACGTCCCGGTGGACCAGTACGCCGCCGTCATCGAGGACGGGAAGCGGCGCCGCAAGAAGCTCAGCCAGTTGAAGCAGGTGATGCCGCTGCACTTCGGCACTCCGCCGGCCCTCACGTTCGATGGCTGGGGCACGGAGCCGGAGGTGGCGTTGATGGATCCCGATGGAGGAGTGGGCCCGTGCCCCGCGGCCACCGCCGTCTGGATTCATACGGCCAAGGACCGTCCCGAGCTGAAGGAGCAGGTCGCCAAGGCGCGGCAGTACCTGAAGAACGCCGAGGCGGGAACCGATGCCCGTCTGCCCGGCGTGGTGCCCGCGACGTGGCGTATCGACTTCATGGAGCAGCAGTGGGGCCTGTTCGCGCTGCTGTGTGCCGGCCTGCTGAAGCATCCGCTGCTGGCGGACGTGGTGAAGCCGCACCTGGACATGCTCGGCGCGGCGCTCACCCCGCGCGGCCTCGGCTTCACGAAGTACTTCATGCCGGATGGGGACTGCACCGCCGTCACCGCCGCGCTCCTCGAGGCCACGAACCGGCCCGTGGACATGGCGGTCGTCAAGCAGTTCGCGCGCGGGGAGCACTTCTACACCTATCCCCAGGAGACCCATCCCTCGCTGACCACCACCGCCCATGCGGCGATGGCGCTGAACATCGCCGGTGAGGACACGTCCCACTGGGTCAGCGAGATGCTGAAGCTGCAGTCCTCGGACGGCCGCTGGCTCATCGACAAGTGGCAGACGTCCTGGCTCTACACGACGACCCACGTCATGTTGGCCATCCCCGATGCGGAGAAGATGCGCACCTCCATCAAGACCCTCCTGAGCCATCAGAAGGAGGATGGTGGCTGGGGTGCGAGCGATCACACCACCCGGGTGGAGACGGCCTTCGCGGTGCTCGCGCTCCACGCGCTGCGCGGCAAGGGGGTCGAGCAGGAAGCCATCCGGAGCGCCCTGGCGCGGGCCAACGGCTACCTGCAGCGCACCTACCAGCCCTTGGCCCCGAGCGAGGAGCCCATGTGGATCGGCAAGGCGCTGTACTGCCCCTTCCGCATGGACCGCGCCTTCGAGCTCAGCGCGATGCTGGCGTTGGCGCTCGGGGAGGGCTGAGCTTCACACGAGGCCCCGGCCTGGACCGGGGCCCGTGCGGCCCGTCACGTCACCACCGGACGTGCAGGGAATGGAAGCCTCGGAAGACGAGGCTCTCGGCCTTGATTTGCGGCGGCCGCTCCTCGTCCAGTCTCAGTCCGGGCATCCGCTGCAGGAGCACCTCGAGCCCGATCTCCAGCTCGCGCCGGGCCAGACCCGCGCCCAGGCAGTGGTGGGGTCCGAAGGAGAAGGCCACGTGCTTCTGCATCATCGAGTCGCGGGTGATGTCGAAGCGGTCCGGGTCGGTGAAGTTCTGCGGATCCCGGTTGGCGGCGGCGATCCCGAAGAAGACCATGTCCCCCTTGCGGATGTTGCGGCCGCGGATGGGGATGTCATCGGCGGCGATCCGGTAGTGGAAGGGCACCGCCGGGTGGTAGCGCAAGGACTCCTCCACGGCCGCCGGCAGAAGGCTCGGGTTGTTGCGCACCATCTGCAACTGCTCGGGGTGCGTCAGCAGATCCTCGACGAGGTTGCTGAGCTGGTCCGTGGTGGTCGTATGGCCGGCGATCAGCATGAGGATGGCGTTGGCCACCAGCTCCTCCATGGTCCCACCCTTGGGATCCTGGCGCTGGCCCTCCAGCATCCGGCTGATCAGGTCATGGCCCGGCGCCTGGAGGTGCTTCTCGGCCATCCCGGTCAGGAACTGGGCGAACTCCACGATGGCCTTGTTGGCCCGGCGGGCCACGTCCACTGGATCCCCGCCCATGGCCAGACTTCCGAGCTGGGCGATGGGGGCCGCCCAGGCCAGCAGTTGATCATGCTCCTCCGGCGGCAGCCCGAAGAGCTCGGCGATGACGCGCGGGGGAAACTCGTAGGAGATCTCCGTCGCCAGGTTCATCTGGCCCTGGTGATGCACCCGGTCCACCAGCGTCCTCATGGTGTTGCGGATGGCCGGCCGCCAGTTGTCGAGCGCCTGGGGCGTGAAGTTCGGGTTGGCCTGCCGGCGCATCCGGATGTGATCCCGGCCATCCTTCATGACCATCTGCCTGCGGACGATCTCGATGAACTCCTTGAGGATGTCCGGACCCAGGGCCTTGACCTGGTGCTCGAAGACGGCGACCCGGTCGGCGCTCATCCGCGAGTCGCGGAAGAAGTTCATCACGTCGTCGTAGCGCGTGAGGATCCAGGCATGCAGGGTGTCCGACCAATGCACCGGATCGTTGTCCCGTAGCTCCTTGTAGAAGGGATACGGGTTCAGGAGGTTCTCGGGGCTGACGGGGTTGCGGTCCCGCCCCGCGCTCGCCGTGTCCTTCTCTGCGGGTGTCGTCTCGGAGGTGCCCGATCCTGTCATGTGTCCGGACCGTAGTCTCAGTCAACTGACGTGTCGAGGAGTGATCGGCGGAAACGGGCCCCCGTGCCAGATGCTCCACATGGGTGGCTGCGACACAAGGCGTGGGAGCCCGGGAACACTCGACAGGTAGACCGCCAACCTCCCGAAGCGCTGGTGCTGACAATGGGCGTGATGGGGCCGGTGAGGCTGCCTGCCCGGTAGGGGAGGGCCAGTGGGGAAGCGGAGGAACCGCGGGCCCGAATCCGTTATAAGCCAGCCCGAAATGTTCACCGGACTCATCCAGGACATCGGTGTGGTGGAGCGCGTCATCCCCGGCGGCATGACGGACGTGTGGATCCGCACGGCGCTGGGCGCGAAGGACTTCGCGCTCGGCGAGTCGATCGCCGTGGATGGCGCCTGCCTGACCGTGGTGGAGCGCGGCGGGGACTCGTTCCGCGTGCAGGCGGCTCCGGAGACGCTCCGGCGCACCACGCTGGGCGCAGTAGCTCCGGGCTCGCGCGTCAACCTCGAGCGGGCGCTCGCGCTGGGCGACCGGCTGGGCGGCCACCTCGTCAGCGGCCATGTGGACGCCGTCAGCGAGGTGCTGGAGACGCGGCCCGAGGGGGGCTCGTGGGTGATGGTCTTCCGGCTCCCCGAGGCGCTGGCGCCCTTCTTCATCGAGAAGGGCTCGGTGACCATCGACGGCATCAGCCTCACCGTGAACACGGTGGGGGTGGACCGCTTCAGCGTGCAGCTCATCCCCGAGACGCAGGAGCGCACCACGCTCCGGGCCAAGGCCGTGGGGGAGCGGGTGAACCTGGAGGGGGACATGATCGGCAAGTACGTGGCGCGGCTGGTGTCGCTGCGCCAGGGCCCGGGTGGCGGGCTCTCCGAGGCGGTCATCAAGGCGGCCGGTTTCGGCGGATGATTCGAAGGAAAGGCCAGGAAGCAATGGCGCGCGGCAGCAGGCAGCACGAGTCGGACAGCATCTCCCTGGTGGAGCAGGCGCTCGCGGAGATCCGCAAGGGGCGCATGGTCATCCTCACGGATGACGAGGACCGCGAGAACGAGGGAGACCTCGTCATGGCGGCGGAGAAGGTGACGCCGGAGGCCATCAACTTCATGGCCACCCACGGGCGCGGGCTCATCTGCCTGTCGCTCGTCGAGGAGCGCATCCGCCGGCTCAACCTGCCCCTCATGGTGCAGGACAACACCTCGTCCTTCCAGACGGCCTTCACCGTCTCCATCGAGGCCGCCCAGGGCGTCTCCACCGGCATCTCCGCCGCGGACCGCGCCCACACCATCAAGGTCGCGGTGGCTCCCAACGCGAAGCCCAGCGATCTGGCCCGCCCCGGCCACGTCTTCCCGCTGCGCGCCCGCGATGGCGGGGTGCTCGTGCGCACCGGCCAGACCGAGGGCAGCGTGGACCTGGCGCGCCTGGCCGGCCTGTCGCCCGCTGGCGTCATCTGCGAGATCATGAACCCGGATGGGACCATGGCCCGCCGGCCGGACCTGGTGAAGTTCGCCCGGAAGCACAAGATGGTGCTGCTGTCCGTGGCCGACATCATCCGCTATCGGCTGGAGCGCGAGCGGCTCGTCAAGCGCATCGCCCAGACGACGCTGGAGCGCCGGGGGCAGGGCTCCTTCCAGGCCTATACCTACGGCAGCGACGTGGACAGCGCGGTGCACGTGGCGCTCGTCAAGGGCGACATCTCCGGCCGCGAGCCGGTGCTCACCCGCGTCCACCGGGCGTGCCTCGTGGGAGACCTGCTGGGCAGTGCCGGGTGCGACTGCGGCAGCCAGCTCGAGCAGGCCTTCCAGCGCATTCAGGAGGCGGGGCGCGGCGTGGTCGTCTTCCTCCAGCGCGACGTGCCCCCGAAGAACCGCCTGCAGTGCACCCACGTCTCCAACGAGGAGGCCGTGCCGGGCAACAACGACCAGACGCGCCTGCGCGAGTTCGGCGTGGGGGCTCAAATCCTCAAGGACCTGGGGCTGTCCCGGCTGCGGTTGCTCACCAACAACCCCAAGAAGATCGTGGGGTTGGAGAGCTACTCGCTGGAGGTGGTGGAGCAGATTCCGCTCACCCTGTCCGCCGAGCCGGTGCGGCGGGTGGCTGCTCGCCGTCCTCCCCGCCGCCGCAAGGCCTAAACTCTGTAGGGACGCCAGCCGGGTGGCTGGTGTAGAGAGGGGCCGCACATGCCTCGCTACATCGAAGGTGACTTTCTTCCTCCCAAGGGCCGTTTCGCCATCTGCGTGGCCCGCTTCAACGCATTCATCACCGAGGAGCTGGTGAAGGGCGCGGTGGACACGCTGGTGCGCCATGGCGTGGCCGACGGCGACATCGACGTCTTCCGCTGCCCCGGTACCTATGAGCTGCCGGCGCTGACCCGGCGCGTGGCCGATGCGCGCGCCTACGTGGGCATCATCACCCTGGGCGCCGTCATCCGCGGTGGCACCCCGCACTTCGACTACGTGGCGGGCGAGTGTGCCAAGGGCATTGGCAACGTGGCCTTCAACGCGCAGGCGTCCGTCACCTTCGGCGTGCTCACGTGCGACACGGTGGAGCAGGCCATCGACCGGGCCGGCGTGAAGGCCGGCAACAAGGGCGCCGAGGCCGCCATGGCCTGCATCGAGATGGTCAACCTCCACGCGAAGCTGGCCACCACCCTGGCCACCGACGGGAAGAGGGGTTAGCCATGGGCGCTCGGAGAACCGCTCGGGAGCGCGCGCTGCAGGCGCTCTATCAACTGGAGATGACGCCCGGCTCCGTCCACGAGGCCCTCGAGTCCGCCTGGGCCGCCACCGAGGAGGCCCACAAGGAGGCCGAGGCGGTGAAGTTCGCCCGCGAGCTGGTCGACGGCGTCATGGGGAACCGGGCGGAGATCGACCGGCTCATCGAGCAGCACAGCCACAACTGGCGGCTGGACCGGATGTCCCGCATCGACCGCAACGTGCTGCGCCTGGGCGTCTTCGAGCTGAAGTACCGCCCGGACATCCCCAAGAAGGTGTCGCTCAACGAGGCGGTGGAGCTGGGCAAGAACTTCGGCACCGAGGAGTCCAGCGCCTTCGTCAACGGACTGCTGGACCGCGTGGCCGCGGCGCTGGGGAAGCAGTGAACGTCGCCGCCTACGACGCCAACCTGCAGGGCCTGGACTCGCTGGAGGGGGTGGACGCGCTCTGCCTCTTCGTCGGCGAGGACGACCGGCCCCTGCCGGGCTCGGCCGGGTACGTGGACTGGCGGCTGTGCGGCGCCCTGTCGCGCGTGCTCCAGTCCGGCTTCTTCGTGGGCGCGCGTGGCGACTCCCTCCTGCTGCCCACCGACGGCCGCTTCCCCGTGCCCCGCATCTTCGTCATCGGCCTGGGGCGCAGGAAGGGCCTGGATGCCGCCTCGCTGGGCGAGGCGCTCGCCAATGCCGCCCAGGTGCTCGCCCGGGCGAAGGTGGAGGCCGTGGCCCTGGAAATCCCGGGTTCCGGCACGCTGGACGAGGCCACTCAAGCCTCTTCCCTGAATGACAAGTTTGTCCCGGCTTTCAAGGGTGGCCGGAAGGTCGCCGTGCTGGCGGACAAGGAACTGGCGCGCCGTCTGCCGGGACGCAAGGGCTGACGCTCGCCGCCGCCCTCCGTTCTGCTACGATGGAGGGCCGGTTCCAACCCATGAAGTTCAAGATCCTGATCGTGGAGGACTCCAAGGCATCGCGCGAGCTGATCGCCGCGACGGTGGAGTCCATCTCCGGTCTGGAGGCCATCGTCACCAGCAGCGGCTTCGAGGCCCTCAAGCTCCTGCCCCGGCACCGGTTCGATCTCATCATCACCGACATCAACATGCCGGACATCAACGGGTTGGAGCTCATCAACTTCGTCAAGAAGAACCCCAACTACCGCGACACGCCGCTGTTCATCGTCACCACCGAGGGCCGCGAGAAGGATCGCGACCGCGGCCTGGCACTCGGCGCGGCGGAGTACCTCGTCAAGCCCTTCTCGCCACAGAGCCTGGAAGGGCTCGTGCGCCGCTACCTGAAGCTCGCGTGAACCAGGCCGGAAAAGCACTCGCGGAGTTCGTTGCCGAGGGGACCGAGATCCTCGAGGCGCTGGGCAAGGATCTGCTCGTGCTGGATCAACAGCGCGGCACGGATCCGGACCCGGATCTCATCAACGGCATCTTCCGGGCGGCGCACTCGCTCAAGGGCCTGTCGGCGCTCTTCGGGCAGGAGCGCATCTCGAAGCTGGCCCACCAGGCCGAGGATCTGCTGGACCGGCTGCGGCTGGGCAAGCTGTCCCTGGACGACCAGGTGCTGGACTCGCTCATCGAGGCGCTGGACGTGCTCCAGGCGCTGCTGGCCGAGGCCTCGCGCGAGGTGTCCTCGGACGGGCTGAGCGGACGGGTGACGGAGCTGGGCACGCGGCTGGCGAACCTGGGCGTCACGGCGGCCGCCATCGACGAGGATCCGCTGGATCGGCTGGAGCTGGACGCGCAGGTGCGCGCCGTCTTCACCGAGTACGAGGAGCACCGCCTGCGCGAGAACGTGCGCCGCGGCGTGGCCCTCTACCGCGTGCGCGCCGCGTTCGATCTGTCCGACTTCGACACGGGACTGGCCGAGCTCAACTCGCGCCTCAAGCCGCTGGGCGAGGTCGTCAGCACGCTGCCCTCGTCGGAGCCGGGGGGCATGTCCGGCATCGCGTTCGATCTCATCTTCGGCGCCAAGGTGCCGGAGACGGAGCTGGCGGCGAAGCTCCAGGGCACGCCCGCGCAGCTCTTCGCGCTGAAGGTGCGCCCCGCGGCCAGTGGTGCCCAGGCTCCCGCCTCCGTGGCGCAGCCGGTGGCCCAGGTGTTCCGGGAGCCCGCGTCCTCCATCGAGGCGCCCGCCGCTCCCAAGAAGCCGCGCAAGAAGCGCGCCCCCAAGGGCGGTGGCGCGGAGACTCCCTCCACGCGCGGGGCGGAGCGCACGGACACGGCCCCGTTGCTGCGCGCCGTCGAGGAGGCCAGCCCGGAGGAGCTCACGCAGGAGGTGCTGGAGACGATGCGGATGGTGGAGTCCTCGCCCCCGCGCATCGAGCTGGCCGGGCCTCCGGTGCGCACGCTGACGGATGAGCCGGCGTCCCCGCGCGGCCCGCGGATGGAGAACGAGTCGGCGCGCTCGCTCACCCAGACGGTGCGCGTGGACATCAGCCGCCTGGACGCGCTGATGAACACCGTGGGCGAGCTGCTGCTCATCAAGGCCAACCTGCAGCGCATGGTGGAGACCGCGCGCCAGCAGGAGGGCTCGGTGATGCTCTCCAACAAGCTGTGGGGGCAGGAGCTGTCGCGCGAGACGCGGCAATTGGAGCGCAAGCTGGACGCGCTCCAGCAGGGCCTGCTCGAGGCGCGCATGGTGCCCGTGGGCCAGGTGTTCGACCGGCTGGCCCGGCTGGTGCGCCGCATCGCCCGGGACGCGGGCAAGGAGATCGACTTCGTCATCGGCGGCGGCGACGTGGAGCTGGACAAGCTCATCGTCGAGGAGCTGAGCGACCCCCTGATGCACATCATCCGCAACGCCATCGACCACGGCGCGGAGTCGCCGGAGGCGCGGATGGCGGCGGGCAAGCCGCGGCGGGCGCGCGTGTCGCTGCGGGCCGAGCAGAAGGGCAACCACGTCCTCATCGAGGTGAGCGACGATGGCGCGGGCATCGACGAGCTGGGCGTGCGCGACATGGCCCTGCGCAAGAACCTCATCACCGAGGCCCAGGCGCGCGAGATGAGCCGGCGCGAGCTGCTCAACCTCATCTTCCTGCCGGGCTTCTCCACCGCCCGCAGCGTGTCCGAGCTGTCCGGCCGCGGCGTGGGCCTGGACGTGGTGAAGAACAACATCGGCAACCTGTCCGGCATCATCGACGTGTGGAGCGAGCGCGGGCAGGGCACCGCCTTCCACCTCACGCTGCCCGTCACCCTGGCCATCATCCGCGCCCTGGTGGTGGGCGTGAGCGGGCGCACCTACGCGGTGCCGCTCAACAGCGTGCTGGAAATCCTGTCCGTGAAGCCCTCGGAGATCCGCACCGTGGAGCGGCGCGAGGTGCTGGACGTCCGGGGCACCACGCTGCCCCTGATGCGCCTGGCCCGGCAGTTCGGCCACCCCGAGCGCCAGAACGACCGGCACTTCGTCGTGGTCGCCGGCCTGGCCCAGGAGCGGCTGGGCATCGCCGTGGACGAGCTGCAGGGCCAGCAGGACATCGTCGTCAAGTCGCTGGGTGGCCGCCTGCAGGGCGTGCGAGGGATCTCCGGCGCCGCGGACCTGGCCAACCGGCGCACCGTCCTGGTGCTGGACGTCGGTGCCCTGCTCGAAGAGGGGATGAGCCTGGAACGACGCCGCGCGTGATGCCTCCGGCCGTGAGGCTGCTATCCTCCACTCCGTGCCTTCCCTGTCCGTCCTGCTCGACAGCTTCTTCTACCGTCCGGATGAGGACGTCGGCCCCATCCAGGAGCTGGTGGCCGGCACCGATGAGACGGTCGAGCCCGTTCCCGAGGAGATCCCCGAGGAGTACCTGGCCTTCCGGCTGGAAGGGGAGCACTACGCGGTGCCCATCCACGGCGTCCGGGAGATCGTGAAGGTGCCTCCGCTCACCGAGGTGCCCCGCGCCGCCTCCAACCTGCTCGGGGTGATGTACCTCCGGGGCGAAGTGTTGCCCGTCTACGACATCAAGGTGAAGCTGCGGCTGGCGGACAAGGCGCCGCTGGTGGCGGGCCCGGACGCGACGGAGCCCCCGCGCGGCGCGCGCATCATCGTGGTGCAGACGGCGGACGGACTGGCGGGCATCTGGGTGGACTCGGTCTCCGAAGTGGTGCGGCTCCGGCCCTCGATGCTGGAGCTGGCCCCTCCCGGCGTGGGTGGCGGCGAGCGTGACTGCGTGGTGGGGCTCGGGCGGCGCAAACAGCAGCTCTTCATCCTGCTCGACATCTGGCAGGCCCTCGCATGAGACAGCGCTTCAACGTCCTCACCCAGCTCACGCAGTCCCAGGCCGACGAGGCCGCCGCGGCCGAGAGGGATCCGCTCGTCCAGCTGTGCGCCTTCTTCGTCGGGCCCGAGGAGTACGCGGTGGACATCATGCGGGTGGAGGAGATCCTCCAGCCCCAGCGCCTCACCCCCATCCGGGGCGCGCCGCCCTTCATCGAGGGCGTCATCCGCCTGCGTGGCTCCATCATCCCCGTGGTGGATCTGCGCAAGCGGCTGCTCGGCGTGGAGGCCCCGGTGGACACTCCCAAGACGCGGCTGCTGGTGTGCTGGCTGGGCCGCCGGCGCGTGGCCTTCACCGTGGACCGGGTGTCCGAGGTGGTGCGGCTGCGGCGCAGTGAGATCAAACCCGCCCCGGCCATTGGCGCGGTGGGCCCGGCGCCCTTCGTCGTGGGCGTGTACGGCGAGCCGGAGAAGCGGGAGCAGGAGAAGCGCGAGCCGGAGCGGCGCGGGCTGGAGCGGCGCGCCCCGGAGACGCGGGGACAGGAGCGGCTCAAGCTGCTGCTGGATTTGAAGGCGCTGCTGCTGTCGGAGATGGTGCGCGAGGGCCGGAGGATGAACGGATGAGCGAGGAGGGGCGGAACGCCGAGGAGACGCGTTACCGGGCCCTGCTGGAGCTGGACGTGTCCGCCGTGGGCGCGCGGGAGACGCTCGTGGCGGGGCTCCACGACGAGAGCTGGCGGGTGCGCCGTGCGGCGGCCGACGGCCTCACCCGGGTGCCCGAGCGCGAGAAGGTGGTGGAGCGCCTCATCTCCGTGCTCGGCGAGCGTGACGAGACGGGCGCGCGCAACGCGGCGGCCGAGTCCCTGGCGGGCATGGGCCAGGAGGCGGTAGGGCCCCTGGTGCGGCTGCTCGGGCACGTGGATCCGGATCAGCGCAAGTTCGCCGCGGACATCCTCGGCCAGCTGGGGCTGCCGGAGGCCGAGGACGCGCTGGTGCAGGCGATGCTGGAGGACCTGGACCTCAACGTCCGCGTGGCCGCGGCGGAGGCCCTGGGCCGGGTGGGCGGCAAGGTCGCGGCCCGCGCGCTGGAGCGCATCCTCTATGATCCCGAGCCGCTGCTGCAGCTGAGCGCGCTGGAGTCGCTCGCGGCCCTGCGTCACCCGCCGCCCCTGCCCGAGGTGGTGCGGCTGCTGGGAAACCCGACGCTCAAGCGCAGTGCCTACCGGGTGCTGGGCCTCATTCCGCAGGTGGCGGCCACGGAGCTGGTGTGCCGGGGGCTGGGCGCGGAGTCGCGCTCCACCCGCGAGGCGGCGCTCGTGGCGCTGGGCACCCAGGCGGGCCTGGCCGAGCCCTCGCTGCGGCCCGAGATGGAAGCGGCGGTGCGGCTGGCGCTCAAGCGGTTGCCGCAGGCGGTGGGCTGGGTGGCCAGCGCGCTGGAGGCGGATGACATCGAGCTGAAGGCCGGAGCGCTCGTCGCGGCGGCGGCCCTGCGCGAGCCGCAGCTGGCGCCCCTGGTGGCGGAGGTGGCGCAGGAAGAGCGGCTGATGCCGGAGGTGATGCGCACGCTGGCGTACTTCGGCCCGGAGACGGGGCGCGAGCTGCTGGCGAGCATGGACCGGCTTTCCTTCCCGGCGCGCGAGGCGGCGGGGCACGTGCTGGTGGAGCTGGTGGACGCCACCTTCGTCCCCGAGCTGGTGCAGATGCTCGACTGGGGCGAGGTGGACCTGAAGGCGGTGGCGGTGCAGGCGCTGGGGCGGACGAGCTCGCTGGAGGCGGTGGAGCCCCTGGCGCAGCTGCTCTCGCACCCGGAGCTGGCCGGGCCGGCGGCGCGCGCGCTGGTGACGCTGGCCGCCAACTTCCCGCGGCAGGTGGTGCAGGCGCTGGAGTCGGCGCTGGAGCGCGGCGCGGAGCCGGTGGTGCTCAGCGCGCTGGTGCGGGTGGGCGGTACGGCCATGCTGCCCCTGGTGCGGCGCACGGCGCGCGAGGCCTCCGTGGCGCTGCGGGCTACCGCCGTGGAGGTGCTGGCCGCGGTGGACCCGGCGGGCGGCCTGGAGCTGGCGCGCCAGTCGCTGACGGACGAGTCCCCGCGGGTGCGCACCGCGGCGGTGCGGGTGCTGGGCCAGGTGGGGGATGGCGCGATGGCGGGGCTGCTGAAGCAGGCCCTGGCCGACGAGACCCTCGAGGTGCGGCTCGCCGCCCTGGAGGCGGTGGGGGAGTGCGGGGCCGTGGAGCGGGCGGTGGACCTGGAGGCCCTGGTGCCGCACCCGGACGGGGCCATCGCCTACCGGGCGCTGCAGGCGCTGGCGCGGCTGGGGGCCCTGCGCGACGAGGTGCTCCGGCAGGCGGTGTCCCATGGAGACCATGAAGTGGTGAAGGCGGCGCTGCAGGCGGGCGCGGCCTCGGCCGAGGGGGTGTCGCTGGCGGTGGGACTGCTGGGCCACGCGAGCTGGGACGTCCGGGCCGCGGCGGCGCGGGTGCTGGGAGACTGTGGTGGGCCCGAGTGCCTGCCGGCGACACGTGCCGCCCTGGCGGCCGAGATGGATTCACTGGCCCGCCGCGCGCTGGTTGACGCGGTGGAACGGCTGTCTGGACGCTGAGAAGCCGCGGAGGTTCCCGGGGGTGATGCCTTTCGACACAGGCAGGCCGGAGATGACCGCGGAGGAGTTCCGCCTGTTGCGGGACTTCGTCTACGGCCATTGCGGCATCCTCGTGCGTGACGACATGAAGTACGTCATGCAGCGGCGGCTGTGGCCCCGGCTGGAGGCGCTGGGCCTGACGGACTTCAGCGCCTACTACCGCTACCTGCGCTTCGACGCGCAGCGCCGCACCGAGCTGGAGACGGCCATCGAGGCCCTCACCACGCACGAGACGTACTTCTTCCGCGAGCCGCGCCAGCTCAAGGCCTTCTCCGAGGAGGTGCTGCCCCAACTGGAGCGCCGCAACGCGCGCACGAAGCGGCTGCGCGTCTGGTCCGCGGGGTGCTCGTCCGGGGAGGAGGCCTACACCGTGGCCATGCTCCTCAAGGACAGCGGGCGCTTCGAGGGCTGGGACGTGGAGGTGCACGGCACGGACATCTCCCGCCGGGTGCTGGCCGCCGCGCGCCAGGGCGAGTACGGGCCCTCCGCCCTGCGCGCCACGCCGCCGGACAAGGTCGCCCGCTACTTCGTCCACGTGGGACCCAACCGGGTGCGCGTGCGCGACGACATCCGCGCCTGGGTCTCCTTCGGGCACCACAACCTGCAGGATCCGGACTCGGCCCTTCACGTCACCCGGCCGGACGTCGTCTTCTGCCGCAACGTGATGATCTACTTCGACACGCCCGCTCGGCAGCGGGTGTTGCGCCTCATCTACGACAAGCTGGTGCCCGGCGGTTACCTGCTGCTGGGGCACTCGGAGAACCTCATCAACCTCAGCGCGGACTTCGAACTGGTGCACCTGCGAAGCGATCTCGTCTACCGCAAGCCGGAGCCCGGCTCAGGAGGCAGCCCGTGAGCGCCCTGGAGCCCGTGAAGGTCCTGGTGGTGGATGACTCGGCGCACAACCGGCGGCTGCTGACGGAGCTGCTCGAGTCCTCGCCGGACGTGAAGGTGGTGGGCACGGCGTGTGATGGCAACGAGGGCCTGCGCCAGGTGCTGGCGCTGCACCCGGACGTGGTGACGTTGGACCTGGAGATGCCGCGGCTGGGCGGCTACTCCTTCCTGCGGCTGCTGAAGAGCTCGGCGCCCACGCCCGTCATCGTCATCTCCAGCTACGCGCACAAGACGGACGTCTTCAAGGCGCTGGAGCTGGGAGCCTTCGACTTCATCGCCAAGCCGGCCAAGCCCACCCCGGACGTGCTGGAGAAGCTGCGCAAGGAGCTGCACGAGAAGGTGCAGGCGGCGCGGCTGGTGCGCACGGCGGAAGTGAAGCCGGCGGCGCGCAAGCCGAAGGTGATGCCGCTGGAGCCCTCGTTCGTGGTGGGAATCGGCGCGTCCACGGGCGGGCCACCCGCGGTGCAGCGGCTGCTGGAGTCGCTCGCGCCCGAGCCGTCCATGAGCCTGCTGGTGTGCCAGCACATGCCCAAGCAGTTCACCCGCGCCTTCGCGGAGCGGCTGGACAAGCTGGGGCCCTTCACCGTGCGCGAGGCCCAGGAGGGAGATCTGCTGGCCCCGGGCCACGTCTTCATCGCGCCCGGCGGCAGGCAACTGGTGGTGTACCGGCAGAACGGGCAGTACGTGCTGGGCACGCCGCCTCCGACGATGCAGGACAAGCACGCGCCCTCGGTGGACCGGCTCTTCATGAGCCTGGCCGAGGTGTTCGGCTCCAAGACGATCGGCGTGGTGCTGACGGGGATGGGCTCAGACGGCGCGGTGGGCGCCAAGGTCATCCGCAAGGCGGGCGGCGAGGTGTGGGCCGAGTCCGAGGAGACGGCGGTCATCTACGGCATGCCCCAGGAGGCGGTGGCCACCGGTGCGGTGAGCCGGGTGCTGCCGCTGGGGGAGATCGGCCCGGCGCTGGTGGATCTGGCGCGCAAGCGCCGGTGACGGTAGAGGCAGTCCCATGAAGACGTTTCCCACGGAGTTCGCGGAGCTGCTCACCCCGAAGGGGCGGCGCATCCTGGAGGGGAAGGATCCGGAGGCGTGTGGCGCGCTGCTGCGGCCGGGACAGCGCTTCGTGGCGCTCGGCGGGGTGCTGGACGCGCGCAAGGCGGTGGCGTGCCGGGAGCTGCTGGAGAAGGCGCTGCGCGACACGCTGACGCAGATGGAAGACCCCATTCCCCCGGAGAGCATCTGGGGGATGACGGAGAACTACGCGGAGCTGCTGCCCAAGACGGTGCGGGTGAGGACGGCGCTGCTGGAGAGCCGGCGCTCGCGCTCGTGGAGGGCGGCCGAGGACGTGGGGCTGGTGGCCCTGCTCCGCTCGGAGAGCTTCGCGGCGTTCGCGGCGTCGGTGAGCGGGCGGGCGCTGCGGCGCAAGTGGGGGATTCAGACGCTGTGCTACGGCCCGGGGGACTACGCGGGCCCGCACAATGACCATCACCCCGAGGACGCCGAGGCCTTCGACGGCTACGTGGACATGCACCTCACGTTCGCCACGCCGGCGGTGGCCCACCAGTGGCTCGTCTACTCGAAGGGCGGGCACTTCTCGGAGATGCAGAACGTGAACACCGTGGGAGGCATCACGGTGTACCGGCTGCCCTTCTGGCACTACACGACGCCGCTGATGGCGAAGCCGGGCGCCGCGGAGGACGCGAGACGCTGGGTGTTGCTCGGCACGTTCCTGGACGCCCCCAGGGAGCATCGCCGGGGCTCGGCCATCGAGCCGCCCCCGCCCGCCGCGCGGGCTGGATGATGTCCGGCTCCTGGGTGGTGACAGCAGTCACCAGGGGATGAGCGCTGTCACCAGCGGCAACCCGCGCGAAGTGGTGACGGCCGTCATCAGGCGCGGCTGAAGCCGGGGCCGAGACGAGTGGAATCAGGGGGTTTCGAGCCCGGAGGGCAGGGCAGGGGGCATGGCACGACTCCTGCTCTAGCCCAGTGCATCGACGTCGCTTCCAACACTTCGAGGGCACCGCACATGGGCAACTACAGCATCAAGGCCGGGGACACGCTGAACAAGCTCGCGCAGCGCTACCACACCAACGTGGGCGAGCTGATGAAGGCCAACCCGCAGATCAAGGATGCCAACCTCATCTACGCGGGCGCGAAGCTCAACATCCCGGGCAGCAAGGACGACTTCGTGCCGTCCGCCTCGGGCCCCAAGGGCGTCAACCTCGATGGGGGTGCCTCCACCCAGGGAGCCCAGGCCAGCGCGCCCGTGGGCAACGTTCCGCAGGGGCAGGTGGGTGATTGGATCAAGGAGGCCATGCAGGCCCTGAGCGCCGCGGGCGTGCCGGCCGACAAGATGAACCCGCAGGACATCGCCTCCATCATCCATCACGAGTCCAGCGGCAACCCCAACGCCATCAACCTCTGGGACCAGAACGCGAAGGATGGCCACCCGTCCATCGGCCTGATGCAGACCATCCAGCCGACGTTCGACGCGCACAAGCTCCCGGGCCACGACAACATCCGCAACCCGGTGGACAACATCATCGCGGGCGTCCGCTACGCGGTGGAGCGCTACGGCTCCGTGTCCAACGTGCCCGGCATCCAGGCGGTCCGCCAGGGCCAGGGCTACGTGGGCTACTGAGAGGCTATCGGTCCGGGAGGAGAGGGGACGGCACTCGGGCCACCTTCTTCGCGTGAGCGATCGACTCCAGATGTTCCTGACGCAGGGGGCGATCACGGCGAAGCCGGAGCGCTCTCTGCTCCGCGTCCTTCAGCATCTCCCATGCCTCGCGGGCCTGCCGAGGGAAGAGGTGAAGCGACTGCACGTAGAGGCAGGCGACGTGAACACGCCCCCCCAGGTCGCGGAAGCCGAGCTGCTGGATGCGGCGAAGCCACCGCCCGAACTCCTTCCACGGCATGTCGAACCCGAATGCCTCGGTCAGGATGGTCTTAGCGATGATGCGCTGCACCGCGAGGCGCTGGGCTGGAGTCTTCGTCTTCTGAATCCACCGCTTCTCCAGTTTCAGGAGCTCGCGCTTCCGCTCTTCATAGGGGGCCTTGGCCTTGAACAACTCCATGAAGAGGAGATCGAGCTCCTCACCGAATGTCGGGGTTGTCTCTTGGCGTGAAGTCACCCTGCTCACGCTCCTGGACACGGCTTTTCGTTGGCACGCAATGGCCAGAACCCGTGGCGCATACAGGCCTCGTAACACGCCTTGCACTGCGACTCACCCCAGACCCGGCCATCATGTCTACCGCTTCTGCACTTCATGTAGTGAGCCATGCAGAGGTCCCTCCACTTCTCCTTCTCGTCGAGAGTGGGAAGATCAGGGATCGGCGCGGCTTCTACCTCCGGAAGTCGGGCCTCTGTTCTCCCCGGTGACAGCAGGTTCGGTTGTGACTGCGGGGTCGGCGGAGCTACGGCCGCGCACCGGTCGTACTCTCCGGGGTGCTCCTTCAAACAGCAGGAGACCGTGTTGTCGGTCGGATCGCACTCGCCAACGTGTGCACACCCAGAGACCAGGAGGACCAGTACTGCTGCGAGCACCATTGAGCGGTACGGTTGGCGGCGACCGGCGACATGGGCTTGTTGCATGACCTGACTCCAGGTGCTGGAGGGAAAGTGACTTGTTCCGCATCCTCCGTGCAGTGCTTCTCGTGGCGATGCGGAGCCGCTGTGCCACGACCTCTCGGGAGGCCCGTACCTCTATCAGCCGGGGCCGGGTGCACCGGAGACGCTGGCTCGCGCGGGGTGCGGATGCCCCTGACATCCCCCTTCACTTCCCATGGCGCCCTGCGTCATCATCCGGGGCGTTGGGAGCGCGCCAGTCACCTCGCCGGAAGTGCCGCCATGAACGTCGTCTTCATCTCCCCGCATTTCCCGTCCCAGTTCTTCCACTTCGTCACCGCGCTGCGATCGCTGGGAGTCAACGTGCTGGGGATTGGCGATGCCTCCTATGACGCCCTCCGGCCGGAGCTGCGCGAGGCCCTCACCGAGTACTTCTTCACGCCGCGCCTCGACGACTACGACGCCCTGCTGCGCGCCACCGGGTACTTCACCTGGCGCCACGGCCGCATCGACCGCATCGACTCGCTCAACGAGACGTGGCTCGAGGTGGAGGCGCGCCTGCGCGAGGACTTCCATGTGCCGGGCCTGCAGCCCGCGGACATCGCCCGCCTGCGCTCCAAGCAGGGCATGCATGACGTCTTCAAGGGGGCCGGCGTTCCCCATCCGGATGCCATCCCCGTCCGGGATGCGGCCGGCGTGAAGGCCTTCGCCCGGCGCGTGGGCTATCCGCTGGTGCTCAAGCCCGACGTGGGAGTCGGCGCCGCCCGCACCTTCAAGGTGTCCACGGACGCCGAGGTGGATGCCGCCTTCGGTGAGTCCTTGTCCGGCTACGTGGCCCAGGCCTACGTGCGCGGCACCATCGTCACCTACGACGGGCTGGTGGACCGTGACGGCCATATCGTCTTCGTCTTCAGCCACGAGTACAGCGACGGCATCATGGAGACGGTGCTCGAGCAGCGCGACCTGGCCATCTGGAGCCACAAGGAGATTCCCCCCGCGCTGGACAAGCTGGGGCGCAAGGCGGTGGCGGTGCTCGGCCTGCGCGAGCGCTGGTTCCATCTCGAGTTCTTCCGGCTCTCCGACGGCAGCTACGTCGCGCTGGAGGCCAACCTGCGTCCGCCCGGGGCCTTCCTGCCGGACATGATGAACTACGCGTGCGACATCGACGTGTACCGCCTCTGGGCGCGGATGATGGCGGGGGAGGACGTGCGGAGCTTCCGCTACGCGCCCAAGTACCACGTGTGCCACGCGGCCCGGCGCTCCAGCCACCGCTACCGCTACGGCCACCAGGAGGTGGTGAACCGGCTCGGCGAGGCGCTGCTGCTGCACCGCGAGATGCCCGCCGTCTACAAGAGTGCCCTGGGCGAGGAGATGTACCTCACCCGTCACCAGGAGCTGCCGGCGATGCTGGACGCCCTGCGCTTCATCCAGACGCCGGCCTGAGCGACGCTCCCGGCCTCCTCAGAGCAGCAGCCAGCGCATGGCGAAGGGCAGCCGCCGTTGCCAGTCCAGCTCGTGGTGGCGGCCGCCCGGCTCCAGCAGGAAGAGCAGCTCGTGGTCGGCGTAACCCAGGCGCTTGAGGTGGTGGTAGAAGTCGCGCGTGGCGTCGCCGTAGTACATGGTGTAGCCGACGGGATCGATGATCTCCGCGCCACCGGCATCCAGGTAGATGCGCGACCATCTCCGGGTGTGCGCCGTCCACTCCGAAAAGAGCCGGTTCCATCCCCACATCACCGAGGGTGACAGTCCGCCGATGCGGCCGAACAGCTCCGGGTAGCGCCTGCCGAGGTAGAGCGCCATCAACCCGCCGAGGGACGAGCCCATGATGCCCGTCCACTGGGGGCCCTGGCGGGTGCGGTAGACGCTGTCGACGTAGGGCTTGAGCGAGTCGACGAGGAAGCGGACGTAGGGCTCGGCCTGGGCGCGGATGTGGCTGCGCGGCTCGTCCCAGGGGGAGTACTCGGCGAGCCGGTTGTTCGTGGAGTCCACGGCGACGATGAGCCACGGCTCCACGCTGCCCTCGTGCACGAGGTGCTCGAGCGTGAGGTTGGCGCACCAGGTCTCGTAGACGGCGGACTCGGGGTGGGCGAAGACGTTCTGCCCGTCGTGCATGTAGAGGACGGGGAAGCGGTGGCCCGCGGGGGCGGAGTCGTAGGCATCCGGCGTGTAGATGCGCACGGTGCGGGGGCGGCCCTCGAGCGGGGAGGGGAAGTCTCGGATGATGTGAACGTGTCCCATGGGGCCGCGCTGGAGTCGGTGCTGGCGGCGCAAGATAGACAGGCCCTTCTCCTCGCGCCAGCCGGTCGGACTCCCTCCCAGGCCTCGAGCCAGACTCACCGCTGCGCGGAGGCGCGCACGAAGTCGAGCAGGAGCCGCTGGTAGCGCTCGGGCTCGGAGCGCTGGAGTGTCCCGTGGTTGCCCTCGCGGAATACCTCCAGCCGGGCATGGGAGGCAATGCGTCCGGCGAGGGCCTCCACCTCGAAGAGGCGTGCGTGGCGGTCCTTCGCTCCCGCCAGGAACAGCACGGGGACCTCTTGTGGAATGCCGGTCACATGGTCGACCGGACGGAGCTGCTCCGCGGGAACGGGCAGCAGGGCGTCTCCGAAGAGCCACATGCCGTGGAACGCCAGTCGGTCGAGCCCGGGCAACAGGTATCTCTCCAGCCGGTTGGCCACGGCGGTGCGCAGGTCCCGGTAGGGCGATTCGAGCACGTACCCGTGGACGCGCGAGCCCACCTCCCGCGAGGCGAAGATGGCGGCCGCGGCCCCGAGCGAGGTGCCGAACACGACCCTCGGACGGTCCGGTGCCTCGCGTTCGAGGAAGGCGATGCCGGCGAGCACGTCCTGACGGGCGCTCCAGCCGAAGTCATTCACTTCGCCCTCCGAGTCCCCATGGGTGCGGAGGCTGAGGGCCAGCACGCAGTGCCCCTGTCCGGCGAGCTCCTCGAGGAGGGAGCGCAGCGAGGTGCGCGAGCCCCCGTTGCCGTGGAGCATCAGCACGCACGGTGCGCCGGGCTCTCCCCGCACCAGCCACGCTCCCACTCCGAGGCCATCGGGCGCGATGAGCCGATGCTCCTCGATGGTGCCTCGGGCGAGCGCCGGAGCCGGCTCGGGGAAGACGGGCCGGGATCTGCACGTGAGCCGCCAGGTGACCAGCGCGCCGGAGCTCGCCCATCCCACGCCCAGCAGGGCGAGCATGAGCGCGACGAGGCGGAACCCTCGCCGACGATGAAGGGACTGGCGCATACGGACAGACCGTACCCCATGCCACGGTGGCGCTACACTCGCCGGCATGGTCGATGAACTGGTGAGGACACTGGGGCTGGCGCCCCATCCCGAGGGCGGCTTCTACCGGGAGACTTGGCGCTCGACGGTGCCGGTGGAGACGCCGCGAGGCACGCGCTCGGTGGGCACGGCCATCTACTACCTGCTGCCGCGAGGCACGTTCGCGGCCTGGCACCGGGTGACCTCGGACGAGCTGTGGCACTTCTACGACGGGCACGCGCTGACGATGTACCTGCTCGACGAGCGCGGCCGCCTGGAGACGGTGACGCTGGGCCGGGACGTCGCGAGGGGCGAGCGGCCGCAGGTGCTCGTGCCGGCCGGAGTGCTACAGGCGGCACGGCCCGCGGGGGACTACACGCTGTGCGGTTGCACGGTGGGTCCGGGTTTCGACTTCGCGGACTGGGAGATGCCCCGAGGCGAGGAACTGGCCGCCCGCCATCCCGAGCACACGGAGCTGTTCCGCCAGCTCTCCCACGCCTCCACCTGAGAAGGCCACTCAGGATCCGGGTGCGTGCCCGGTCACTTGCCGCGGGGGGCCGGAGGCTTCTCGCTGATGTCGACGACCACGGGCACCTTCTTCTGCTCGCCGCCCAACGGTGGGCCTGGGACCACCAGCACCCGGTGGAACGTCCCGAGCTTGGAGACCTGGGCGTGGATGTCCTCGAACGTGCGGGCCGTGCAGGCCCTGTCCTTGGGGAGCGCGCTCTGGGCCGCCTTGATGATGCGGGTGGCTGGAACCGTGGCGTTCTTGCGCTGGACGACCCAGATGGCGTCCACCTGGTAGCGCGCTCCGAGCTGGACACTCAGCCGGGGCTGGGCGGTGGATGCACCGGGCGCGGTGTCCGCCTGCCACGTCACGCGCGCCTCCGGCCAGCAGAGCGCGTGGAGCCGGTCCTCGAGGAGCCGCGCCGCGACATCCTGGCACTGGATGAAGGGTCTGCTCCCGGAGGCTTCCATGGGGAGGTCCGCGAGGAGGCGGTCGCGAAGGGCCGCGGGCAGCTCGTCGAGCCCGGAGACCTGGGCGCGGGAGAGGGCGGCGGTGCTCTTGGGCTGGCACTGCTCGCGGATGAAGAAGCGGGTGTCGGCGCGCTGGAGCACCTCCCGGGTGTTGTGCTGCGGGGTGGAGCAGGCGGCCAGCGAGAGGCCGAAGGCGGCGAGAGCGGCGCGGCGGAGCATGGACAGGAGTTGTAGCCGACCGGGGGCCCTGGCGCATGGGGACTGTCAGGGCGCTCGAGGCCGGGCGCGTCCGGAGGGCGCGGCTCGAGGACGGCGCGCCGGTTTGCCCTGGGCGCCTGGCGTCTGGCAGCCGGGGCAGAAGAACAGCCCGCGGCCGGAGAGCGCCACGCGCGAGATGGGGGTGGTACACCGGGGACAGGGCTGTCCGGCGCGATCGTAGACGCAGAAGCGATCCTCGCGGCGCCTGCCGGGAGTCTCCCAGGGGGCCGGGGGGGCCTGGGGCGTGACGATGCGCCCGTCGCGGGCCGCGTCCTCCATCAGCCGGCGGAGGGCCTCCCACAGGCGCTCGAAGTCCGAGAGGCTCAGCTCCGAGGCGGGGCGCAGGGGCGGCAGGCGCGCGAGGAAGAGGGCCTCGGCGCGCAGGATGTTGCCCACGCCGGCGATGCGCTCCTGGTCGAGCATCGCGGCCGCGAGGGGAAGCCGTCCCCGGCGGAGGGCCTCGAAGGCACGTGCGGGCGAGGCGTCGGGGCGCAGCGGATCCTGCCCCAGCCGGGAGCGGAGGGTGGCCTCGTGCTCGGGGCTGAGCAGCTCACAGGCCTGAGGCCCGGCGAGGTGGAGCGTCACGGGAGGCGAGGACAGCCGCAGCCGGCAAGCGGAAGAGGGGGGAGGGGCCCGGAAACGGAAGTGCCGCAGGTGGCCGACGAGCCCCAGGTGGATGTGCAGTCGCACCCCGCCCTCGAAGTGGTGGAAGAGGTGCTTGCCATGCGCGTCCACGCTCACGAGCGCTCGGCCCGACAGCTGCCGGGCACCCGCCGAGAAGCGCCCCTGGGGCGAGTCCGCGGTGAAGCTCCGTCCCACGAGCCACTGGCCGTGGATCCGGGCGATACGATGGAGGATGTTCCCTTCGGGCATTCCTCTCAGGTAACGCCGGGCGCATGACCTGTCTCGTCGGGCTTCGGGGCCGCCTGCCCGGCCGCCCGGCCGATATGGGAGGAACCGGCGAGCGTTCTCCTGACGTATCCGCTCATTTGGGAGGAGTGCATGAAGGGTCAGAAGGGGTGGCTGATCGCGGTCTCGGTGGCGGTGTCGGGCTTGATGGCCTGTGCCCATGCCCCCGAGGGTTACCGGGCACCGGGTGCGAAGCCGGAGGGGCTGCTCGTGGTGAAGAAGGACGATGCGGTCAAGTCCGGGCTGCCGGAGTGGTCGCTCGCGATGCCCCTGGGTGAGAAGCAGGACGAGTCGGTGCTGAAGTTCCTGGAGCAGGCCGAGGCCGTCGGGGCGCGGTACGTGAGCGACCTGAACGTCGTGTACGCGGCCCAGAAGGACGGGCAGTGGCTGGAGTGCCGGACCCACATCGAGCCCGTCGCGACGCTCGATTACGGCTGGCGGGTGGGGGTCCTGCCCCTGGGGCCGCTGATGAGGCAGGTGCCGGTGAGCTGGACGAGCGCCTCGTACACGACCCAATGCCGGGGAGATTCGGCAAGCCCGGGCTACTGCAAGCAGGTGCCCCAGCAGACGGCGCCCCGCTACGCGTACCAGCTCAACATCGACGTGCGGCGGTATGACCAGTTGACCTACGCGCGGCGCTGGAGGCTCCAGAAGTCGGCGCCCGAGTGCTCGCCGCTGGGGGAGGGCGAGCAGACGCTGGCGGGCCGGTTCCTCCGGGTGGAGGGCCAGGCCTATGGCTGTGGCGAGGCCTCGGGTTTGGGGTGCGAGGACCGGGTTCTCTAATCGCGCGGGTGCCCGGCGGTGCTATGGTTGGGCGCCATGACGCAGCAGATCCGGGCCCTGGTGGTGGATGACTCTCTGGCCATGCGGCGCAGTCTCATGTACGCGCTGCAGCGCTTGGGCCCGTGGCTCCACACCGACGAGGCGCAGGACGGGGCCGAGGGCCTCAAGAAGCTCACCCTCGGCCGCTACGACTTGGTGCTGACGGACATCAACATGCCGTTGATGGACGGGCTCAAGCTCATCCGCCACATCCGGCAGACGGACGCGTACCGCACGGTGCCCATCGTGGTCATCACCACCGAGTCGGCCGTGGAGGACCGGGAGCGCGCCATGGCGCTCGGGGCGAGCGCCTACCTGGTCAAGCCGGTGCAGTCCAAGGTGGTGCAGGACACGGTGAAGGGCCTGCTGCGCCTGGAGTAGCGGCGGCCAGCCCGGCGGGCGCCTGTTGTGGAGCCGACCTCTGGCCCGCGTGTGCCTGGA
Organism: Archangium gephyra; assembly: GCF_042230915.1. Taxonomy (GTDB): domain Bacteria; phylum Myxococcota; class Myxococcia; order Myxococcales; family Myxococcaceae; genus Archangium; species Archangium gephyra_B. The sequence continues at coordinate 4,404,785 of NZ_CP102578.1, forward strand.
TGCCAGGCGTCAGAGGGATACGGAGCCGGGCGTCTGTTGTTGCTTGGAGACGTGCGTCCCACTAAGACGCACCCCGTCATGGCCATGAACGAGCGTTACGAGCCGCAGGCAATCGAGCAGAAGTGGCAGACCCGTTGGGATGAGGCGGGAGTGTTCCGGGCAGGCAAGCGCCCTGGAGCCCCGAAGAAGTACATCCTCGAGATGCTGCCGTACCCCAGCGGTCAGATGCACATGGGGCACGTGCGCAACTACCTCATCGGTGATGTCTACGCGCGCTACTTCCAGATGCGCGGCTACGACGTGCTGCACCCCATGGGGTGGGACGCCCTGGGCCTGCCGGCGGAGAACGCGGCCATCAAGGACGGCGTGCACCCGGCGGTGCGGACCCGCGAGAACATCGACTCCTTCAAGAAGGAGATGGGCACGCTGGGCTACAGCTACGACTGGTCGCGCGAGGTCAACACCAGCGATCCCGAGTACTACCGGTGGAACCAGTGGTTCTTCATCCAGATGCTGCAGCGGGGCCTGGTGTTCCGCCGCTTCAGCAAGGTGAACTGGTGCACGGGCTGCCATACGGTCATCGCCAACGAGCAGGTGAAGGACGGCACGTGCGAGCGCTGCGAGTCGCCGGTGGTGGACCGGGAGCAGCCCGAGTGGGCGTTCCGCATCACCCAGTACTCGCAGGCGCTGCTGGACGGCCTGGACGAGCTGAAGGAGTGGCCCGAGCGCATCACCTCGATGCAGCGCAACTGGATTGGCCGCTCCGAGGGCGTGGAGGCGGACTTCAACGTCCCGGGCAGTGAGGCGCGCATCCGCGTCTTCACCACGCGCATCGACACCATCTACGGCTGCACCTACGTGGTGCTGGCGCCGGACCACAAGCTGGTGGCGCAGCTGACCACGCCCGCGCAGCGCGCCGAGGTGGACGCTTTCGTGAAGCGGATGGCCGCCACCTCCAAGACGGACCGCACCGCCGAGGGCGTGACGAAGGAGGGTGTCTTCACCGGGGCGCACGCCATCAACCCCTTCACGGGCCAGCCGGTGCCCATCTGGATCGCCAACTTCGTGCTGTCCGACTACGGCACGGGCGCGGTGATGAGCGTGCCGGCGCACGACGAGCGCGACTTCGACTTCGCGCGCAAGTACGCCCTGCCCATCAAGGTGGTGGTGCAGCCGGCCGCCGGGGACAAGCTGCCGCCGGGGGACGCGCTGGAGAAGGCGTACACCGAAGACGGCGTGCTGGTGGACTCGGGCGAGTACTCGGGCCTGCCGTCGGCCGAGGCGCGCAAGAAGATGGGCGAGAAGTTGCGGGCCGAGGGCCGCGGCGAGCCCAAGGTGACGTACCGCCAGAAGGACTGGGGCTTCAGCCGCCAGCGCTACTGGGGCACGCCCATCCCCATCGTCTACTGCGAGAAGTGCGATCCGGAGCGCAAGGGCCAGCCGGTGCCGCTGGAGCAGTTGCCGGTGCGCCTGCCGGAGATCGACACCCAGACGGTGCTGACGGGCAAGGGCGAGCCGCCCCTGGCCAAGGTGCCCTCGTGGGTGAACACCACGTGTCCCACGTGCAAGGGCCCCGCGCGGCGCGAGACGGAGACGATGGACACCTTCGTCGACTCCTGCTGGTACTTCGCGCGCTACCTGTCGCCGCACTACAACGAGGGGCCCTTCGATCCGAAGGAGGCCCAGCGCTGGCTGCCGGTGGACGTGTACGTGGGTGGCCCCGAGCACGCGGTCATGCACCTGCTGTACTTCCGCTTCTGGTTCCGCGTGATGAAGCTGCTGGGCCTGGTGCCGGTGGACGAGCCCGTCAAGCGGCTGATCACCCAGGGCATCGTCAACGGCGCGGACGGCCGGAAGATGGGCAAGCGCTACGGCAACGGCGTGGCCCCGTCCTCCATCGTGCAGAAGTACGGTGCGGACACCGCGCGCACCTACGTGCTGTTCGCCGGCCCGCCCGAGCGTGACTTCGACTGGTCCCACGAGCAGGTGGAGGGCGTCTTCCGCTTCCTGAAGCGGGTGTGGACGCTGGCCAGCACCCACCACGCCGTGGCGGCGGGGGCCACGCACGCGGGCACCTACGAGGGCAAGGCGCTGGAGATCCGGCGCGCGGCGCACAAGGCGCTCAAGCGGGTGGGGGAGGCCATCGAGCGGCTGTCCTTCAACACCGCCATCGCCGGCATCATGGAGTACGTGAACGCGCTGTACGCGCTGGGCACGCCGGAGACGCCCGCGGAGAAGGCCGCCATGGCCGAGGCCATGCGGTTCCTGTCCGTGGTGCTGACGCCGTTCGCCCCGCACGTGGCCGAGGAGATCGCCGAGTCCTACGGCGCGAAGGACTTCACCGTCACGCAGGGCTGGCCGGAGTTCGACCCGGCCCTGGTGGTGGACGACGTGATTCCGTACGCGGTGCAGGTGAACGGCAAGCTGCGCGCGGAGATCCGCGTGCCGGTGGACGCGGCCGAGGCGGATGTGCGGGCCCTGGCCGAGGCGGACGAGCGGGTGCAGGCGGCCATGGCGGGCAAGACGCTGCGCAAGTTCGTCTTCGTGCCCAAGCGGCTGGTGAACTTCGTCGTCGGCTGAGACGGGAGCCCGGTGCCGACCGAGGTCCTCGTCATGTGCAAGCGGTGCGGCCGTCCCCAGCAGGCGGGGGCGGGCCTCCGCTGTGCCGCGTGCGGGGGGGAGCTGCCCGACGCCCCCCTGCCTTCGGCGGTAGGTGCCTCCTCCCCGGAGCGTTTCCTCTCGGCGGAGCTCCCGGGTGGGCGTGTCCTGGTGGGGGAGGGCAACCGCCTCTCCTACCGTCCGGGCGCCTTCGCCACGCCCTTCCTCCTCGAGCTGCCCAGCCTGCGCCGGCTCTCCCTGGTGTCCCGGCCGCTCTACGAGGCCCTGGTCCTCTCCGCCGGAGCCATCGTGCTGCTGCCCTTCGTGGCTCAGCAGGGCGTGCGCGTGCTGCTCGCGCTGCTGGCGCTGGCGGGGGTGGCCCTCGTGCGCTCCGGGCGGCGCTACACGCTCGTCCTGGAGTCCACCGGCCAGGTGGAGACGCGCTGGGTGCTGGGTACCGTGCGGCGGGGCTCCTCCGTGGAGCAGCGTCTGCGCTCGGCCTGGCTCACGCTCGCGGACGCGGTGCGCTCGCGCGGCGTGAAGGTGAACGAGCCCTCCGAGCCCTCCCCGTAGCTCGTTTCCTCGTCCGCTCCGGACGGCTCACCCCTCGCGCTTGACCCTTGGGATCGCGCCGCTAGTGTGGGCGCCATGTCCCGCATGCGCGTGATGGGGTGGGTTCTCTTGCTGTCGGCGGCCGGGTGCGGCTACCGCTTCACGTCCCGGGGGGCGGGGCTGCCCGAGGGCGTGCGCTCGGTGTGCGCGCCCGTCTTCCGCAACGACACGGCCGAGCCGGGCCTGGAGGTGCTCTTCACGCGGCTCCTGCGCCAGGAGCTGGTGCGCGCGGGAACGCTGGGCGGAACGGGGGCCTGCGAGGCCACCCTGGAGGGGGTGGTGAGGAGCGTGGGCACGGGGCCCACCGTCGTCGCCGAGCCCGTCTTTCAGGGCGGCACCGCGGGCACCGCTTCGCGGGTGGCCAGCTACCAGGCCTCCGCGGTGGTGCTGCTGCGGCTGATGCGGGACGGACGGGTGCTGGCGGAGACGGAGGTCTCCGGGGCGGAGGACTTCCTCCCGGGCACCGCGAGTGGCGTGTCGGGAGACGTCCTGGAAGTCGAGGCCAACCGGCGGGCCGCGCTGCACCGTCTCGCCGAGACGTTGATGCGCGAGGGTTACGACCGGTTGGCCAGCAACTGGTAGGGCCGCGACGACTACTTCGCGGCGGCCTTGGCGCGGTTCGTCGCCTTGGCGAGCCGGGAGATGCGGCGCGAGGCGGCGCGCTTGTGGATGACGCCCTTGGAGGCGGCCTTGGCGATCGTGCGGGTGGCGGCCTTGAGGGCGTCCCCGGTCTTCGCCGTGTCGTTGGTGGTGAGGGTGTCGCGCAGGCTCTTCACGGCGTCCTTCACCGTGGTGCGGACGTTGACGTTGCGGGCGCGGCGCTTCTGGGCCTGGCGGTTACGCTTCTCTGCGGACTTGGTGTTGGCCAAGGTGATCTCCAGCTTACTTCTGTGGAAAAGAGGCGCCGTACCTACTTCGGCGCTCACTGAGCGTCAAGACCTGCGTGATCCGTGCCACCATCTGGACGCCCGAGACAGATCAATCAGCGGGCTCCGAAGGCGTATTCCCAACGCAGGCCGGCGGGGTCCTGGAAGGTGATCCTCCCGGTGTCACCCCCGCCCTCCAGCACGCAGCCGGGGGAGGTGCCCTCCAGGAGGGTCCGCAGCCGCTCCACGGCCTGGGCCGAGGGGGCTCCGAACGTCACCGTGGTGGGGGAGGGGGTACCCGGGCCCCGAGTGAAGACGAGCCGGTACAACCCGTCACCGTAGGCCGCCTCGTCGGCCGCTCCCCGTTCCGCGCTCCAACCGAGGAGCGGGGCGAGCCGCTCCCAGAAGGCCCGCTGGGCGTCGAGGTCCGCCACGGGCAGGCGCAGGGCCACCAGGGGCGCGCGGGGGACGCGCAGGGGGGGCGGCAGGGACTTCTCCACGGCCTTGGCGGCGTCCCAGTGCCGGTCCATGTGCTCCAGGGTGGCCTCGCCCAGGGGGATGCCCTCGGCGCGCAGGGCGGACTCGATGTGCTGGAAGCGCGTGGTGAAGCGGCGGCTGGCCATCCGCAGGGCGTCCTCGGCCGGCGTCTGGAGAAAGCGCGCGAGGTTGGCCAGGGAGAAGAGGACGTCGCCCAGCTCGTGCTCCAGCTCGTCGCGGTTGCCCGAGGCGATGGCCTCGTCCAGCTCCCCCAGCTCCTCGTACAGCTTGGCGCGCACCTCCTGGAGGCTCGGCCAGTCGAAGCCGATGCGGCTGGCCTTCTCCGTGAGCCGCTCGGCGCGCAGCAGGGCGGGGGCGCCCGTGGGCACGCCATCCAGCACCGAGCCCTCCCGGCCCGTCTTCTTCTTGCGCTCCTCGGCCTTCAGCCTGGCCCAGTTGGCCAGCGGCTGTGGGGTGCCGTCCGCCTGCCGCTCGCCGAAGACGTGCGGGTGGCGGTGGGTGAGCTTGTCGCTGATGGACTGGGACACGTCCGCCATGGAGAACTCGCCCAGCTCCTCGGCGAGCCGGGCGTGGAAGACGATCTGGAAGAGCAGATCCCCCAGCTCCTCGCACAGGGCCCGCCACGGGCCGCCCTCGGCCACCCGGTCCATCTCGTCGATGACCTCGAAGGCCTCCTCGGTCAGGTAGGGACGCATCGAGCGCAGGTCCTGCTCTCTGTCCCATGGGCAACCTTCCTGGGAACGGAGGCGGGCCATGATTTCCACCAGCCTGTCCAATTGCTCCCCTGCTGCACTCATGTTTCCTTCTCCTCCCCGGGCGAGCGAGCGAGTTCCTCGTAACACGGGGGAACCGTGAAAGGGGGATCACAACTTCCGCAGGGGTGGCCCGTCGCCTATCATCGGGACCCCGAATGTCGCGCCTCCCTCTGTTGCGCCTCCTGTCGTTGATGATGTGCCTCGCGCTGTGGATGCCCGCGCCGCAGGCGCATGCGCAAAAGCCGCCGCGCCCGGGCTCCGCGCAGAAGCCGCCGCGCCAGGCTCCCGCCGAGAAGCCCTCGTACGACGATCCCTCGATGTTGGAGCCGGGCGAGATGACCGTCGAGCCCTCGTCGGATGACGTGATCGACGACTCGTCCGAGGAGGACTCGGACGAGGGCTCCACGCGCGCTGGCCGCGGCAAGAACCGCAAGGGCCAGAAGTCGCAGGACGAGCAGCCCGAGGAGCAGGCCGCGGCCCCGGAGGAGACGCCCTCGGTGCCCACGGTGGTGGAGAAGCCGAAGCCCGCCGCTCCGGCCCCGGTGATCCGCCCGCCGCCTCCGGACATCCTCACCCCGCGGGTGACGGACGCGAATCTGCAGGCCGCCTGGGACAAGTGGCAGAAGGCGGTGGCCGCGCTGGACATGGAGTCGGCCCGCAAGGCGCAGCATGAGCTGGTGGCGCTCAAGGACGACGTGGCCGCGCTGGACATGGAGTCGCTCAGCATCGGCTTCATCCGGGCGGCCGAGGGGCGGCGCAAGGCCAACGACACCGCCGGCGCGCTGCAATTGGTGGAGCACGCGGTGTCGCTCTCACCCAACCTTCCCTATGCGCGGCTCGCGCTCGCCGAGGCCTATGCGCGCCGCTCGCCCGGCGACGTGGGCGCCTACAGCAAGGAGATCAAGGCCGCGCTCTCGGTGATGCTGAAGGATCCGCGCTACCGGCGCCCGGCGCTGGCGGACCTGGGGGCGGTGTTCCTGGTGGCGGTGCTGGCCACGGCGGCGGTGGTGGTGGGCGTGCTCTTCCTGCGGCGCGCGCGCTACTTCTTCCATGACTTCCATCACCTCTTCCCGCGGGCGGCGGCGAGGTGGCAGTCGGCGGCCCTGGCGGTGCTGCTGCTGATCGGCACGCCGGTGGCGCTGCGGCTGGGCCTGGTGCCCGTGCTGCTCATCCTCCTGCTGTCGGTGTCGCTCTACCTCTCGAAGCTGGAGCGGGCGGTGGCGGGGGTGCTGTTGGTGGCGGCGGCCTTCGTGCCGTCCGGCGCCGGGAAGATCGCCGAGACCTCGGCCTTCGCCGGGACGGTGGCCGAGGACGTCTACGTGCTGGAGCGCGGGGGCCTGAACGCGGAGCCGGTGGCGGACCGGGTGCGCGCGCGCTTCGAGAAGAAGGAGAAGGTCGAGTTCGCGGAGCTGTACGCGCTCGGGCGCTTCGAGGCCCGCCGCGGCCAGATGCAGGAGGCCCTCACCCACTACAAGGCGGCGGCGGCCATGAGCAACGCCAGCCACGCGGGGCTGATGACCAACCTGGCCAACGCGCTGCTGGCCACGGGCGACCAGGACGGCGCGGCGCGGATGTATACCGAGGCCTCGGCGGCGGACCCGGGACTGGCCGCGGCCGCCTTCAACCTGGCCGAGGTGTACCGCCGCCGCGCCGCGGTGGCGCCGGACTCGGAGATCGGCTCGGAGAACCAGAAGGCGCGCGATGCGCTCCAGGCCGCGCAGCGTGTGGACCCCGCGCTGCTCATGTTTCAGCGCCCGCCGGAGGATCGCCTGCTGATGAACCGCCTCCTGCTCGCCCCGGCGCTCGCCGAGGCGGACATGCCGGCGGTGGAGGATCCGGTGGCGGGCCAGCGCGTGGAGGCGCAGCTGTCGCGCCGGCTGCTCGGCGGTGGCTCGGGACTCACCGCATGGGGCCTGCCGGTGCTGGGCGCGCTGCTCGCCTTCGGGCTCGGCTTCGCGGGCCAGTCCATGAAGGCCTCGCGCGAGTGCGAGAAGTGTGGCCGTCCGGTGTGCCGGCGCTGCGACAAGGAGCTGGGCGTGGCGAGCAAGATGTGCGCCCAGTGCGTCAACGCCTTCTCGCGCAAGGGTGCGGTGGAGGCGCGGGTCCGGGCCCGCAAGCAGATTGAAATCGAGCGCCACCGCCAGTGGGAGAGCGGCGTGTCGTACGCCTTCGGCGCGCTGGTGTCCGGCGCGGGCCACCTCTTCCAGGGGCTGACGGTGCGCGGCACCCTCTACGCCTTCTTCTTCCTCTTCGCGGTGTCCGGGGTGCTGCTGCGCTCCGGGGTGCTGCGCGCGCCCTATGGCGAGGTGCCGCTGTACCTCAAGCTGGCGCCGCTGCTGCTGCTGCTCATTCCCCTTCACCTTTTGACGTTGCGCGGCCTGTACCGCCGCCAGAACGAGTAGGCCGGGACGACGATGGCCCTGACGGGAACGCTCAAGGACTTCGGTATCGCGGACATCCTGCAGCTGATCGGTCAGCAGCAGAAGACGGGTGTCCTCTACCTCAAGAGCAAGGAGCAGGAGGTCCAGGTCTTCTTCCGGGAAGGCAACATCGTGCGCGCCGAGAGCGTCACGCGGAAGAAGAAGGACCTCATCGGCAACATGCTGGTGCGCGCCGAGCTCATCACCGAGCAGCAGCTCGAGAGCGCGCTGGAGACGCAGAAGCGCACCCTCAAGCGGCTCGGGGACGTGCTCACCAGCACCGGGGCCATCTCCGCGCAGAAGCTCAAGGCGATGATGCAGCTCCAGGTGACGGAGACCCTCTACGGGCTCTTCCTCTGGAAGGCGGGCACCTACGAGTTCAAGCAGGAGGAAGTGCAGGCGGACAGCGAGTCCATCACGCCGCTGCGCGCCGAGAGCGTGCTGATGGAAGGCTTCCGGATGGTGGACGAGTGGCCCCACGTCCGCAAGAAGCTCCCCCACGAGGCGATGACCTTCGAGCGGCTCAAGGAGCTGCCCGCCCCCAACCCCAAGAACAAGAAGAAGGAGGAGGACGACTTCGACGCCTCCTTCGACGACGCCTTCTCCGAGGAGAAGAAGGACGAGAACAAGGGCGAGTTCAAGTCCATCGGCAGCTCCGAGCGCCGCGTCTACGAGCTCATCGCCCCCGGCCGCGACGTGCGCAAGCTGGTGGACCTCAGCAGCCTGGGCGAGTTCGAGACCAGCAAGGCGCTCGTCAACCTGCTCAACCTCGAATACATCCGCGCCCACCAGTCCTCGGGCCGGGCCGTCTCCGCGGGGGGGGCGGGCCTGCTCGTCCGGGTGGGCGGTGTGGTGGCGCGCGCCGTCGTCACCGTCATGGTGCTGGCCGCGCTGGGCTTCGTGGGCTCGCGCCTGCGGCCGGACACCTGGGACCTGGGGGACGACTCGGCCTCCTCGTTCGCGGACCCGGCGGCCCAGCGTCTCCTGGCGCGCGCCCAACAGGCCCGAATCGAAGCCGCCCTGGAAGTGTTTCGACTGGAAAAGGGAGCCCTGCCCGAGCGCCTGGACGCCCTGGTGGAGGTGGGGCTCCTCCAGCAGGAGGACCTGCGCTACCCGTGGCGGGACGATTATTACTATCGCCGTACGTCAGATCGGCAGTTCATCCTCCTGTCTCCCCTGCGCTAGGTGGGCTGCTCGCTTCCTCCTTTCGCTGGCAGTGGGAGGACGTTAGCTTGACAGTGAGGATTCTGAATTGTCCGACACCCGTCCCGAGGGATTAGACGAATTGCGAAACCCCGCCACCGTAGAGGCTCAAGCAGCAGTCAGCCCCACCTCCGCCAAGGTGGATGTCCGCGATAACGCGACGACCCTGGCCCTGTGTGGCAACCAGAACGAGAACCTGAAGCTCATGGAGCGTCGGCTCGGCGTCCGGGTCGGACAGCGAGGGACCGAGCTCCACCTGTCCGGACCCTCGGATGCCGTGGCCTTCACGGTGCGCCTCGTGGAGAACCTCGAGGGCATCATCCGCGCCGGCCGCCCCGTCTACCGCGAGGACGTCGAGCAGGCCATCAAGGTCCTGGGCCGTGGCGGCGCCGAGTCGCTCCAGGACGTGATGAACAGCCCGGTGCTCAAGAGCTCCGGCAACAAGCAGATCGCCCCCAAGAGCATCGCGCAGAAGCGCTATGTGGACGCCATCCGCGCCCATGACATCGTCTTCGGCATCGGCCCCGCCGGTACCGGCAAGACGTACCTCGCCATGGCCATGGCGGTGGCCGCCCTGCAGGAGCGCAAGGTCAAGCGCATCGTCCTGGCGCGTCCCGCCGTCGAGGCCGGTGAGAAGCTGGGCTTCCTCCCGGGTGACCTGGCCGAGAAGGTCAACCCCTACCTGCGCCCGCTCTACGACGCGCTGCACGACATGATGGCCGTCGAGCGCGCCCTGCACCTGATCGAGCAGGGCGTGGTGGAGGTGGCCCCGCTGGCCTTCATGCGCGGCCGCACGCTCAATGACTCCTTCGTCATCCTCGACGAGGCGCAGAACACCACCATCGAGCAGATGAAGATGTTCCTCACCCGCCTGGGCTACAACAGCAAGGCGGTCATCACGGGCGACGTGACGCAGGTGGACCTGCCGGTGGGCAAGGCCAGCGGTCTCCACCACGCGCGCTCCATCCTCAAGAACGTGGAGGGCATCTGCATCTCCGAGTTCACCGAGGTGGACGTGGTGCGCCACCCGCTGGTGCAGGAGGTCATCCGCGCCTACGACCGGTACGACGCGGCGCAGCAGGCCGCCAAGGCCCTCAAGGAGGCGGAGGGGGCGGTTGCAGGTGCGGCGGCGCCGGAAGGGGCTGCCCGTGCGCCGGAATCCGACAAGCCAACCCCTTGATTTTCCAAGCTTGATAGCCGGGTGAGCGAGCGACGGGCGGCGGAAGGGAGTTCCGCCGCCCGCTTTGCTTGATGAACCCGTCACGCCTCCCATAGGTTGGACAACCCCATGGCCGAACCGGAATCGTCGCCCCCCGGACCCAGTCCGCTGGACGCGCTCGCCCACCGCTTCCGGCTCGGCCCCCGTTGGGGTCGGCGCCTGACGAGTCTGTTGCTGCTGCTGACCGTGTCGGTGGCGGCCGGCTTCGTCATCTCCCCGGGCCTCTTCAGCCAGCAGATTCCCGCGCTCACCGAGGATCACCTGGGCAAGCCCTTCCGGGCCAACTCCCCGGCGGGCTTCAAGGCCGGGCGGGACTACGAGATCATCCACGAGGCGATGACCGAGCAGCGGCGCCAGGAGGCGCGCGGCGCGGTGCGGCCCGTGTACGACCTGAGCCCGGGCGTGCTGATGGAGATCCGCGCGTCGGTGGGCACGGCCTTCCAGGAGATGCGCCAGCGGCTGGCGGCGAAGGAGGCCTCCCCGGAGGCCGCGGCCCCCGAGGCTCCCCCCAAGGCGCAGCCGCGCAAGCTGGTCCTGGCCGCCGAGGAGCGCGAGCACTTCCAGGAGCTGCTGTTCGGGCGCAAGGACGTGGCGTTGGATCCCGACGACGTCCAGGCCCTGGCCACGGCGCGCTTCTCCGAGGTGGTGGAGCAGGCCACGGTGGCGCTGGTGGACCGGGCGTACGGCTTCTCCGAGCCCACCCCGGTGTACATCGCCAACTCGCGCGAGGAGCTGTCGCGGCAGGGGCCCCAGGGCCTCACCGTGAGGGACCTGCGGCACAACGGGGAGCAGACGCTGCCGGGGGCGGCGCCCACGGTAGTGGACGTGCGCGAGGCGCACATGGAGATGGACCGGTTCGCCTCCATTCCGGGCAACCTGCTGCCGGACTCGCCGGGTGTGCAGCGGCGGGCGGTGCTGCGGCTGGCCAAGCGGCTGGTGCGGCCCAACCTCACCATCAACCTGGCGGAGACGGACGCGCGGCGGCGCCAGGCGGCCTCGGCGGTGAAGGACGCCGTCATCTCCATCAAGAAGGGCCAGCGGGTCATCGGGGACGGGGAGCTCGTCAACGAGACGCACCTGGTGGCCATCCGGGGCATGCGCTCCCAGACGGACCGGTTGGACCTGGTGCAGTTGCAGGTGGGGGGCACGGGGCTGGTGGCGCTGCTCGTCTCGGCCACGTACCTCTTCTGCCGGGCGGCCTTCCGGCGCTTCCGCCCCACGCGCAAGGACGCGATGCTGCTGGGCCTGCTGCTCGTGTCGATGCTGGGCCTGCTGCAGGTGTGGGTGTCCATCGCGGACGCGGTGCAGGACCGGTACACGGCGATTCCCCTGGAGGCCTTCTATTACGCCTTCCCGGTGGCCGCCGGAGCCATGCTGGTGCGCTTCGTCCTCTCCGAGGAGCTGGCGCTCTTCTTCGCGCTGGTGCTGGCGTGCCTGTGCGGGGTGATGTTGGGCAACTCGCTGGCCTTCGGCATCTACGCGCTGGTGGGCGCGCTGGTGGCGGCGGACCGCGTCTCCAGCGCCAAGGACCGGGTGGGCCTCTTCAAGGCGGGCCTGGGCACTGGCGGCATCAACCTGCTGGCGGTGATCTGCCTCTTCCTGGCGGAGGGCAAGGGGCTCACCCCGGACACGCTGATTACAGCGGTGTTCGCCTGCGCGGGCACGGCGCTGGCGGTGCCGGTGATGGTGATGGCGCTCACGCCGCTCATCGAGTCCGTGTTCGGCTACGCCTCGGACCTGAAGCTGCTGGAGCTGGCCAACCTCAACCACCCGGCGCTCAAGGAGCTCATCGTCCAGGCGCCGGGCACCTACCACCACTCCATCATCATCGGCACGCTGGTGGAGAACGCGGCGGAGGCCATTGGCGCCAACCCGCTGCTGGCGCGCTCGTGCGCGTACTACCACGACATCGGCAAGGGCCGGAATCCGCTCTACTTCGGCGAGAACCAGAAGGGCGAGAACAAGCACGACAGCCTCGCCCCGGCGATGAGCGCCGTCATCATCAAGCGCCACGTCACCGAGGGGCTGGAGATGGCGCGCCAGTACCGGCTGCCCAAGCTGGTGGCGGATGCGATTCCGCAGCACCACGGCACGCGGCTGGTGGGCTACTTCTTCCACAAGGCCGTCAAGGAGCAGGAGGGCAAGGAAGGCATGCCCCCCATCGACGAGAGCATCTACCGCTACCCGGGCCCCAAGCCGCAGTTCCGCGAGGCGGCGCTGGTGATGATCGCCGACGCGGTGGAGGCCTCGACGCGCGCGCTGCCCGAGCCCACCACGCCCCGGCTGCAGGCCCAGGTGCAGAAGATGATCAACCTCATCTTCTCCGAGGGTCAGCTGGACGAGTGTGACCTGACGCTCAGGGACCTGAACCTCATCGCACAATCCTTCCTGCACACGCTGGAGGGCATCTACCATGCGCGGCCGGAGTACCCGGCGGGGGCGCTGCAGGCGGGCCCCAAGGGGGCGGCGCTGACGGTGGCGGGGACGGCGAAGCAGGATGGCAAGGCCCGCCCGGCGGGCACGGGTACCTGAGGCGGCGGAGGAGGTTGAACGTGGTGAAGCTGCGCAAGGGCAAGATCATCCCGCGCGAGGATGGGAAGCGCATCGAGGAGTTCGTGGGCGCGGCGACGACGGGCACCGACTCCATGTCGGTGGCGCGGATGCTGGCGCCGCCGGGCTGGTCCGAGTCGGCCCAGACTCCCGAGTTCGACGAGGTGGTCATCGTCCTCAAGGGGGAGCTGACGCTGGTGGTAGATGGTCGGCGCCAGCTCATCGGGGAAGGGGAGCTGGGGATGGTGCCCCGGGGCCACCGGGTGGTGTACCGCAACGACGGGCAAGGGGCGTGTGACTACTACTCCCTGTGCGCGCCGGCCTTCCGGGTGGAACTCGCCCACATCGAGGAGGCGCCCAAGGAAGCGGAGGACAACCGGGTGACGGTGCAGGTGGCGCACCCGCAGGGCAAGCGCTTCTCGAAGCAGGTGACGGAGCTGGCGGAGACGTTCCTGCGCAAGCTGGACCTGTCGGGGTGCGAGCTGTCCATCTCCCTGGTGGGCGACCATGCCATCCGCCGGCTCAACCGCACGTGGCGCAAGAAGGACAAGGCGACGGACGTGCTGAGCTTCCCGGCGGGGGACGCGCCCAAGGGCACGCCTGGGCCGAGGCAGCTCGGGGACGTGGTCATCTCGCTGGACACGGCGAAGCGGCAGGCCAAGGAGTACGAGCGGACGCTCGACTCGGAGGTGGCGCGCTATCTGGCGCATGGGCTGCTGCACCTGCTGGGCTACGACCACGAGCGCCCCAAGGACGCGCAGAAGATGGCGCGCACCGAGGAGCGGCTGCTGGGCGAGAGCGGCATGGTGGGCGACGCCGTGGCCCCCCGGGCCCGCAAGCTCATGACGTGAGGGCCCCCCGGCCCTCGGGCGCTGCTCACTCCCTGGACTCACTCCATGGAGGTGAACCGCACCGTACAGCGCCCGCTCGCGCAGGCCGCGGTGGGGACGCCCGGAGGAGGGCGGCAGGCGGGCATCGGGCAGGAGGCCTCCGAGACGCCCGCGCAGGCCTGCTTCAGGCGGGCGAGCGAGGCGGTGGAGAGCGCCCGCGGTGAGCACTGGGGACAGCACCCCTCGGTGGCGAGCTGCGTCAGGGCACAGTCCTCATCGCGCGTGCAGCGGTCTTCCGCCTCCCCCCTGGCCTCGTCCGGTCTACCGGTCCGGGGCTCCGTGGTGGCCGGAGGAGGGCGGGGGGCCACCGCCGCTCCCGCGTCCGGGCCTGCCGTGAGCGCGGACTCCCCGACGCGGGTCTCCGTCGCGGCCGCGGTGGGCGTGGGAGCTTGCGGCGGGGCGGCCGGAGGGCGATGGCAGGCAATGAGGCAGAGGGTGCTGAGCAGGACGCCGCGCCACATGGGAGACTCCTCGGGAAGGGGTGGACCCTTCATGCCCTGAACGCCTGCTCTCCTGCCAGCCACTCTCGGCGTTGAGTCGGGCAGTGCGCATGATAGGTAGGCCCGCCTTCATTTGTTGGGACGGACAATGCCTCGCCTTGCTCCATTACTGACCTGTCTGCTCGGCCTGCTGCTGCTGGCCGCCACCCCGGCGCATTCCCAGGAGATGCCTCCCTGGGGGACGGGCGAGAGTCAGGGCGAGGACCTGAACATCTACCTGGTCACCTTCGGGCCCGGGGACGACGTGGCCTCGTGGTTCGGGCACGGCTCGCTGGTGGTGGAGGATCTGCGGCAGAAGCAGTCGCGCCTCTACAACTACGGCATGTTCTCCTTCGACTCGAGCATGCTGGCGCGCTACGCGATGGGGCGGCTCGAGTTCTGGGTGGATGACGCGAGCCCCGGGGCCACCTTCCGCTTCTACAAATCGCTGAACCGGGACGTGCGGCTGCAGGAGCTGAACCTGACGCCGGCGCAGAAGGTGGAGCTGGGGAAGCTGCTGGCGGTGAACGTGCTGCCGGAGAACCGCCACTACCTGTACCACCACTACAACGACAACTGCGTGACGCGGCTGCGCGACGCCATCGACAAGGCGGTGGGTGGGCAGTTGCACCAGGCCATGAGTGGTCCCGGGCGGATGACGCTGCGCGACCACACGCGCCGCTACTCGGACGTCGTCCCGGCGATGGGCCTGCTGCTCGACTTCCTGATGAACGATGAGATCGACCAGCCCGTCACCCGCTGGCAGGAGGCCTTCCTTCCGGATGAGCTGGAGCGTCAGGTGGCGGAGCTGCAGGTGGTGGGCGCGGACGGGCAGAAGCACCCGCTGGTGGCCAAGACGCTGAACATCTACACGGCGGAGGGCCGTCCGGTCACGCCCGCGGAGCCGCCGAAGTACGGGCCCGTGCTGCTGGTGCTGGGGCTCCTGCTGGGCGGCGGCGCGGCGGGCCTGGGGCTTTGGTTCCGGCGGAGCGGGACCCGGGCGCCTCGCATCCTGCTCGGCCTGCAGAACCTGCTGGTGGGCCTGGTGTTCGGGATTCCGGGGCTCGCGCTGTTCATCATGTGGCTGTTCACCGATCACACGGTGACGTACCGCAACGAGAACCTCTTCCTGGCCAACCCGCTCACCGTGCTCGCGGTGCCCCTGGGCATCCAGTTGATGCGTGGCTCGCCCCGGGCCATCGAGCGGCTGCGGCGCCTGTGGCGGGTGCTGGCGGCGCTGGGCGTCCTGGGGCTGGTGCTCAAGGTGCTGCCCATGTTCGACCAGGACAACTGGCGGCTCATCGCGCTCCTGCTGCCCCTGTCGATGGGCCTGGAGGGGGCGTGCACCCTGGCCCGGGGCCGGTCTCCAGCGGCCGCGAAGCCCGCGGAGCCAATCACTCCTTCCCTGAAGGCTTCCGGTAGCTGATCATCCGGCAATCGCGCGCGGGCACCCCTCGCGCGCACACCGAGGACACGACACACATGGCCAACGACTCGATGGAGAAGATCAACGGACTTCGGGAGCGCCTGCATGCGCTCCGGGGGCATCTTTGACCTCGATCGCAAGCGGTCCCGCATCGCGCTGATCGAGCGTGAGTCCACGCTCCCCAACTTCTGGGACGACAACACCAAGGCGCAGGCGATGCTCAAGGAGAAGACCACGCTCGAGTCGAGCGTGGGCGCCTACGAGAAGACGATGCGCGGTCTGGATGACGCCCAGACGCTCTTCGAGCTGGCCGCCGAGCTCAACGACGAGGCCAGCGCCAAGGAGGCCGAGGAGTCGCTCGGCTCGCTCGAGTCGGAGGTCGCCAAGCTGGAGCTGGCGCGGATGCTCTCCGGCGAGCAGGACCGCTCCAACTGCTTCATGGACATCAACGCGGGCGCGGGCGGCACCGACTCCATGGACTGGGCCGCCATGCTCATGCGCATGTACACGCGCTACTGCGAGCAGAAGGGCTGGAAGGTCGAGATCAACGACGCGGTGGAAGGCGAAGAGGCGGGTTTCAAGAACGTCTCGCTGCGCATCGAGGGCGAGTTCGCCTACGGCTACCTCAAGGCCGAGGTGGGCGTGCACCGGCTGGTGCGCATCAGCCCCTTCGACGCCAACGCGCGCCGGCAGACGGCCTTCGCCTCGGTGGACGTCTATCCGGAGGTCGATGACACCATCAAGATCGACATCCCGGAGAAGGACTACGAGCTGAAGTTCATCCGCGGCGGTGGCGCGGGCGGTCAGAAGGTCAACAAGACCTCCTCCACGGCGCAGCTGCGCCACCTGCCCACCAACATCCTCATCACCTGCCAGACGGAGCGCTCGCAGTCGGCCAACAAGGACATGGCCTTCAAGATCCTCCGCGCCCGCCTCTACGAGCTGGAGCTCAAGAAGCGCGAGGCCGAGCAGGCCGCCGCCGAGGCCCAGAAGAAGGACATCTCCTTCGGCTCGCAGATCCGCTCCTACGTGCTCGCGCCCTACCGCATGGTGAAGGACCTGCGCACTGGCGTGGAGACGGGCAACGTGGACGCCGTGCTCGACGGCAGCCTGGAGGAGTTCGTCACCGCCCAGCTCATGGGCGTGAAGAACCCCAACCGCAACGCCCCGGAGTAGTGGCCCTGAAAACCCGCGGAACCTTTCCACGGCCTCGTTGTCCTAGGCCGTGGAACAGCGGAACGAGGGACAGGGTAGGATGGAAGCGCGCGGTGTAGGCCACGTGGGGAGGTCACCGGTGTCTTCGAGCGGGGTGCTCGGGATGGAGACAGAGGGAACGCCGGTGTCCGCCGAGGCCGAGGCCGCCGCGCGCGAGGAGCGCCTGCTGCTGGCGCGCCTGCGGCGGGGCGACGCGGGGGCCTTCGAGTCGCTGGTGAACACGCACCAGGACCGGCTCTACGACTTCTGCGTGCGGATGCTGGGAGACCGGGAAGAGGCGAACGATCTGGTGCAGGACGTCTTCGTGAGCGCCCACCAGAACCTGTCGCGCTTCCGGGAGGACGCGAAGCTGTCCACGTGGTTGTTCCGGATTGGAAAGAACCACTGCATCAACCGGCTGAAGTACCTGAAGCGGCGGGGGAGGGGACGCTCGGAGGAGTACGGCGAGCAGAACGAGGGGGCGCTGACGGAGCTGCTGGGCTCGCCGCCGGGGCCGGACGCGGCGCTGGAGTCGGCGAGGGAACAGGCCCGGGTGCAGTGGGCCATTTCGCAGTTGGAGCCGGATGCGCGGATGCTGGTGGCCCTCCGGGACATCGAAGGGCTTTCGTACGAGGAGATCGTCGACATCACCGAGCTTGCGTTGGGAACCGTGAAGAGCCGGCTCCACCGGGCGCGGGAGAAGCTGGCGGATCTCCTGGGGCGGCTTGAGGAATGAACGGTTTTCAGCGGAGACTCCGGGATATGCCAGCACAGCTCAGCCACCGCGAGACCAAGGCCCTGTTCATCGCCCTCGCCGATGAGGAGCTTCCCGCCGAGAAGGCCCAGGCGGTGCGCTCGCACCTGGACGGGTGCGGCGAGTGCGCGCAGGGGTGGCAGCGCTACTCGGCCACCGTGATACGGGTGCGCAACGTGGGGAGGCAGAAGGCTCCACCGGCGCTGGCCTCCCTGGTGATGACGCGGGTGAAGCGCCAGCGCCGCTTCGGCCTCAAGCGGCTGCACCAGATGCACGCGCACTACCGGCTGCCAGTGGAGATCCTCATCCCGCTGCTCATCGCGGCCGCGGTGGGGGCCTTCCTCATCATGTCCGCGCCCTGAGACGGGCGGGGGCGGGTCTTTTCGGGAACATCCCTTCCAGCCATTCGTTGCGTCCCGGGGTGGGCTTGGCTACGGTGCCGCGCCCCTACGGGATGCCCCATGGCTGACACTCCAGAGAACAAGAACGCGGAAGCGGACCTCGGGTCCAAGGAGCAGGAGATCTACGACCAGCGCCTCGAGAAGGGGCGCAAATGGCGGGACTCCGGCTTCAACCCGTACGGCAACGGCTACCGCCCCCAGCACCTGGCCGCGGACATCCTCGCCCGTCACGGCAACCAGTCCATGGAGGAGCTCGAGAAGGCCGAGCCCTCCGTCTACGACGTGGCCGGCCGCATCGTGGCCGTGCGCAGCTTCGGCAAGGCCGCCTTCGTCAAGCTGCGCGACCGCTCGGGGGAGATCCAGGTCCACCTCAAGAAGGACGCCCTCGCGGAGGCCTACGAGCTCTTCAAGCTCACCGACATGGGGGACTTCGTCGCCGCCCAGGGCGCGGTGTTCCGCTCGAAGACGGGCGAGCTCACCCTGTCCGCCACGAAGTTCGTCCCGCTCACCAAGTCCCTGCGGCCCCTGCCCGAGAAGTGGCACGGCCTCACGGACGTCGAGGTCCGCTACCGCCAGCGCTACCTCGACATGGTGTCCAACCCGGATGTGAAGCAGGTCTTCCTCAAGCGCAACAAGCTGGTGCGCTTCATCCGGGACTTCCTCGACACGCGTGACTTCGTCGAGGTGGAGACGCCGATGATGCACCCGCTGGTGTCCGGCGCGGCGGCCCGGCCCTTCCGCACCCACCACAACGCCCTGGACATCGATCTGTACATGCGGATCGCCCCGGAGCTGTACCTCAAGCGCCTGGTGGTGGGCGGCATCGAGCGCGTCTACGAGATCAACCGCAACTTCCGCAACGAGGGCATCAGCACCCGGCACAACCCCGAGTTCACGATGCTCGAGTTCTACCAAGCCTACGCCACGTTCGAGGACCTGATGGACCTCACCGAGGAGATGCTCTCGGGCGCGGCGAAGGCGGTGACGGGCGACACCAAGGTCACCTACCAGGGGCACGTGCTGGACTTCGGCAAGGGGTGGAGGCGCATCCCCATGACCGAGGCCATCCGGGAAGTCGTCCCCTCGCTGAGCGACAAGGACATGGCGGACCCGGAGCGGCTGCGGCACGAGCTGCTCAAGACGTCGCATGGCGACGCCGAGCGCCGCGCCGTGGAGACCATGCACCATGGCGAGCTGGTGGGCGCGCTCTTCGAGCACCACGTGGAGCAGAAGCTGGTGCACCCCACCTTCATCACCCACTACCCGACCGCCGTCAGCCCCCTGGCGCGCCGCAACGACCAGAACCCGGACATCACCGACCGCTTCGAGCTCTTCGTCGCCGGCCGGGAGATCGGCAACGCCTTCTCCGAGCTGAACGATCCGCTCGATCAGAAGGAGCGCTTCCTCGCCCAGCTGGATGCCAAGCAGCGCGGCCAGCAGGAGACGATGGACTACGACGAGGACTACATCCGCGCCCTCGAGCACGGCATGCCGCCCACGGCCGGTGAGGGCATCGGGATTGATCGCGTCGCGATGCTGTTCACGGACGCACCGTCGATCCGCGATGTCATCCTCTTCCCCCTCCTCAAGCCGCTTGCGAAGTAGGCAGGGAATCTCGTGAACGCCGAACGGCAGACCGTCTACCGCTGGAGCTTCATCTGGAGCGGCGCCCTCGTGGTGCTCGCCGGAGCCGTGCTGCTCGGCCTGGCCATCACCGGCGCGGACGCCTGGGGGCGGGTGGCCGGCACGCTCGGCCTGTCCGCCCTCAGCTGGGGCGGGCTCTTGCAGACGCTCAGCGCGCTGAGCCTGACGTCGGTGCAGTCCGCCATGCCCGCCGCGGTGGCGCTGGCCGAGCCGCAGTACGTCATCGGCGGCGCGGCCGCGTGGCTGGTGGGCTGGGTCGTCATCGCCTCCGGCATCCGGCGCGCCCCGGCTTCCTCCGAGGGGCCGAGCCCGTCCGCCGGTGCGACGCTGTACCCGAGGCTGGCCCAGTACCGGGACTTCTACTGGAGCACCCTGGGCGCCTACGGCGGCGGCATCCTGCTGGCGGAGCTGGTGCTCATCCTCCTGCAGACGTTCCTGTCCAGCGGTGGGGGCTCCGGAGCGGCGGGGGAGAAGGGGCTGGCGCCGACGGTCGCCTTCGCCCTGTCGTTGATCATCTCCTCGCTGGTCGCCTTCGCGTGCGGCTTCGTGGGGGCCTCGCGGGCGCGGCGGGTGGCCATGCCCGAGGCCACCATCGGTGTCATCTACCTGGGCCTGCCGGTGCCCATCCTGCTGACGCTGATGGAGCAGCTGCCGGATCTCCAGCTGTCGCTGGGCTACCGGCTGCGCGAGGTGACGTACCTGGCGGACATGCTCGGCCGCCCGGTGATTGGCTACTGGCTCGTCTTCTCGCTGTTGGTGCTCATGCTGGTGCTGGGCATCAACACCGGCTTCATCGCCGCGGGCAGCGGGCGCCTGGACCTGCGGCTCGGCTTCGAGCTCTTCGTCGCGCGCCGCCACGTGGGCGTCTTCCGCCCCTCGCTGCTGCTGGGCACGCTGGCGGTGCTGATGTTCGGCATCATCCCGCCGCTCATCGTCTACGGCATCATCCGGGCGGTGGAGGCCGCCGTGGAGCGCACGCGCATCCGCGCCCTCGGCCTGAAGGACCCGCTCGCCGCCGCCTCCGCGCTCAACCGCCTCAAGCTGCGTGAGCAGTCGCCCACCATGATGATGACGGCGCTCTCGGTGGGCGGCGTGGGCGTGGGCGTGATGGCCCTCATCATCGTCCTGTCGGTGATGAGCGGCTTCGAGGAGGATCTGCAGAAGAAGATCCTCGGCGCGCACTCGCACGTGGTGGTGTCCAAGTACGCGGGCTCGCTGCCCGAGTACAAGCGGCTGATGGAGCAGATCGCCAAGGTGCGCGGGGTGGTGGGTCAGACGCCGTCCATCGACAACCCGGTGATGGTGCTCGCCGATGACGAGGTGCAGGGCATCGTCCTCAAGGGCATCGACCCGGAGACGGTGGGCTCGGTGTTGGATCTGCGCGAGAACATGCTGCCGGGCGGCAGCCTGGACCACCTCGAGGACCCCTCGAAGATCGCCCCCCGCCGCTCGCTGGGCTTCGGCAAGGAGCCCGAGGAGCGTGAGGAGGAAGAGGCCGAGGATCCGATCATCGGCAAGTCCACCCAGAGCGCGGCGGACAAGGTGCTGCCCGGCATCATCCTCGGCCGGGAGCTGGCCACCATCCTCCGGGTGGTGGTGGGGGACCGGGTGAACGTCATCTCCCCGCAGGGGGCCGAGCTGGGCCCCGCCGGCCTCATCCCCAAGAGCCGCGCCTTCCGCGTGGCGGGCATCTTCTACTCGGGCATGTACGAGTACGACGCCAAGTTCGCCTACATCCTGCTGGCCGAGGCGCAGAAGCTCTTCGGCACCGATGGCCCCAGCGGCATCGAGCTGAAGGTGGCGGACGTGGATGACGCCCGGCGCATCTCCCAGGCGGTGTCCCGCGAGCTGGGCGGCTACCCCTACCGCTCGCGCGACTGGGGGGAGATCCACCGCAACATCTTCTCCGCCCTCCGGCTGGAGAAGCTGGTGATGGGCATCATCCTGTCCATCATCATCGTGGTGGCCGCCGGCCTCATCGTGGCCACCGTCATCATGCTCGTGCTGGAGAAGCGCAAGGAGATCGCCGTGCTCAAGGCACTGGGGGTCTCCGACGGCGGCATCGTGAAGATCTTCCTCGCCGAGGGCCTGCAGATTGGCGTGGCGGGTGGCCTGCTGGGCCTCTTGTCCGGCCTGGCCTGGTGCTACTTCATCCTGAAGGTGGGCATCAAACTGGACCCGTCCGTCTATTACATCCCCTCGCTGCCGGTGAAGATCGAGCCGGTGCAGACCGCGCTCGCGGTGGTCATCGCGGTCCTGGTCACCTACCTGGCTTCCATCTATCCCGCGCTCAAGGCGAGCAGCGTGGAGCCGGTGGAAGGGCTGAAGGCGGAGTGAGGAAGATGGCCCTGCTCTCCATCCACAACGTCTTCAAGAGCTACTTCCTGCACGGGAAGCGCATCGACGTGCTGCGCGGCGTGTCGCTCGACATCGAGAAGGGCGAGCTGGTGAGCCTCATCGGTGCGTCCGGCGCGGGCAAGAGCACCTTCCTGCACGTGCTGGGCACGCTGGACATGCCGGCCGCGGGCGAGCTGCGCTTCGAGGGCCGCAACGTCTTCGCGATGAACGACGCGGAGATCGCCGACTTCCGCAACCGCACCATCGGCTTCGTCTTCCAGAGCCACTACCTGCTGCCCGAGTTCACCGCGCTGGAGAACGTGGCCATGCCAGCCCTCATCCAGCGCCGGGACCGGACCCAGTCCTACGCCTACGCGCGGGAGCTGCTGGAGCGGGTGGGGCTGGGCAGCCGCGTGGAGCACCGGCCCGGGGAGCTGTCCGGCGGCGAGGCCCAGCGCGTGGCCCTGGCCCGGGCCCTGGTGCTCAAGCCCGCGGTGCTGCTCGCCGACGAGCCCACCGGCAACCTGGACCCCGCCACCGGCGAGGGCATCCACCAGCTGCTGCGCGAGGTGAACCGGGACCTGGGCATCACCGCCGTGGTGGTCACCCACAACGAGGTCCTGGCCCGTTCCATGCCCCGGCGGCTGCGGTTGGTGGCCGGCCAGGTGACCGAGGCTTGACTTCTCGGCCCCCCTCCCAGCGATTTCTCATTGAGACCCGCCGAATTCCTCCCGTAGATTGCCCCGCCCTTCACTGGCCGAACGCTCTCTTGAGGCTCCCCGTTCTGACTCTCAGGTTCCTGGTCCCGCTCCTCGTCGCCGCATGGACGGTGATGCCCGGTCGCGTCCTCGCGCAGGCGGACAGGGGTGCCCCACCGGCCTCCGTGCCCTCCGAGGCGCTTCCCCCCACTCCCGCCACGCCCGGCGCCGAGGCTCCCGCCTCCGATGAGCCCGCCGCCCCCGACCGGGAGGTCCGGGAAGGTGAGGTCACCGACATCCGCATCGAGGGCAACCGCCGCGTCGAGGCCGAGGCCATCCGCCGCGCCCTGCGCACCAAGGTCGGCGAGCTCTTCGATGAGGCCCGCACCCCCGAGGATCTCCGGGCCGTCTGGGCGCTCGGCTACTTCAGCGACGTTCAGCTGCTGACGCAGCGCCTGCCCACCGGCGGCGTCGTCTACGTGGTGCGCGTCCAGGAGCGGCCCTCCATCCGCGCCGTGAAGCTGCGCGGCAACGAGGAGCTCAGCCAGGACGACCTCAAGGAGGCCATCGAGGTCAAGGCCCTCACCATCCTGGACATGGACGCGGTGCGCCGCACCCAGAAGAAGATCCAGGAGAAGTACGTCGACAAGGGCTACTTCCTCGCCGAGGTCACCCACGAGATCGCCCCCGTGGAGGGCGGTCAGGTCGATGTCATCTTCGTCATCGACGAGAACTCCAAGGTGATGGTGAAGGACATCGTCTTCCTGGGCGCGGAGAAGGTTGCCGCCTCCCAGCTCAAGGACGTGATGATCACCAAGGAGGGTGGCTACCTCTCCTTCATCACCGGCGAGGGCACCTACCGCGAGGAGGCGTTCCAGCGCGACCTGGCCGTCATCCAGGCCACCTACTACGACGAGGGCTTCATCAACGTCCGAGTGGACAAGCCCACCATCTCGCTCTCCGCCGACAAGCGCTACATCTACATCACCATCAAGGTGACCGAGGGCGAGCGCTACGACATCGGGAAGATCGACTTCTCCGGTGACCTGCTGGTCTCCAAGGAGGAGCTGGCCGCGTTGATGAAGTCCGGCACGGGCCGGCACTTCAGCCGCACGGAGCTGGGCCAGGACATCCAGGCCATCACGGACGTCTACTACGACCGCGGCTACGCCTACGCCAACATCAACCCCGTCACCGCCGTCAACGCGGACGCGAAGACGGTGGACCTGACGTTCGACGTGCAGAAGGGCCCGCAGGTCACCATCGAGCGCATCGACATCGTCGGCAACACCAAGACGCGCGACAAGGTCATCCGCCGCGAGATGCGCGTCTACGAGGGCGAGCTCTACAGCGGCACCGGCGTGCGCCGCAGCAAGGAGCGCGTGACGGCGCTCGGCTTCTTCGAGACGGTGGAAGTCACGCAGCGGCCGGGCAGCCGCCAGGACTCCATCATCATCCAGGCCGAGGTGAAGGAGAAGGCGACCGGTACCTTCCAGGTGGGCCTCGGCTTCTCCAACGTGGAGAACTTCATCTTCACGGCCCAGGTGTCGCAGAACAACTTCCTGGGCTGGGGCCAGAGCGTGTCCGCGTCGGCGCAGATCTCCAGCCTGCGCTCGCTCGTCCAGCTGTCCTTCTTCGATCCGTACTTCCTGGACACCAACTTCCTGCTGTCCGCCGACTTCTTCCGCGTGGAGGCGGACTACGTCGACTTCACCCGGCAGTCCACCGGCGGCAACCTGTCGCTGGGCTACCAGGTCATCGAGGACCTGCTCGTCAACGTGGGCTACTCGCAAGAGCACGTGAACGTGTCGGCCTCGCAGGACTTCGGTGGCGTGCTGCTGGCCAACCGCTTCCTCAGCGGCGTGACGAGCTCGGTGCGCCTGTCGCTCACCTACGACAAGCGCAACAACCGCCTCTTCCCCTCCAAGGGCTTCATCCACTACGGCTCGGTGGAGTACGCGCCCAGCTTCCTCGGCGGCTCGTTCCTCTTCACCCGCTACACCGCCTACTCGCGCCTCTACTTCCCGCTGCCCCTGGGCGCCGTCTTCAAGACGAACGCCACCATCGGCTACATCCAGCAGCTGGATCCCAACCGGCCGTTGCCCATCTCCGAGCTCTACTACCTGGGCGGCATCAACTCGGTGCGCGGCTACCTGCTGCGCAGCATCAGCCCTTCACTGCTGGCGCCCAGCTCGGGCTCGCCGGACGCCCCCATCGAGCGGCTCAACGTGGGCGGCAACAAGCAGCTCATCGTCAACCTGGAGCTGGAGTTCCCCGTCTTCGAGAAGGCCGGCATCCGCGGCGTCGTCTTCTTCGACGCGGGCAACGCCTTCGCCTCCAACGAGCGCTTCTTCGCGGATCGCCAGGACCAGAAGCTGCCCCTGGGCCTGTTCACCTCGGTGGGCTTCGGCTTCCGCTGGTTCTCGCCGGTCGGTCCCTTGCGTTTCGAGTGGGGAATCCCGCTCAACAAGCGTCCGGAAGATGAGCCCGTCCTCTTCGAGTTTACGATCGGCAATTTCTTCTGACAGGCGGCCCGCCCGCTTCCCAAGCGGCCGTCTTCACGGCTGTTGAACAGGGAAGTGGGTCGGGACGTCGGACTTTCCAAACCTTCCCCGAGGAGCTGTCGCACATGTCGCTTCGAAGCACACTGTCGGTTCTGGCCCTTTCCCTCTCGCTCGCCGTTCCGGCCCTCGCCGCCGCTCAGGACGTGAAGATCGGCTACGTGGAGTACGAGAGGATCCTGGCCGAGGTGGCGGACGTGAAGGCCGCCAAGAGCCGTTTCCAGAAGTGGGTGGAGACGCGCGAGAAGGAGCTCGCCCAGGAGCAGGAGAACCTGCTCAAGGAGAAGGACACGCTGGAGAAGCAGGCCAGCGCGATGACTCCCGAGGTCCGCACGCAGAAGGTCGGTGAGTTCCAGAAGAAGTACATGGAGCACATGCAGAAGCTCGAGAAGAGCCGCATGGAGATCGCCGAGCGCGAGCGCAAGGAGATGGATCCCATCAACAAGAAGCTCGACGAGGTCATCCGCGGCATCGCGCAGCGCGAGGGCCTGGGCATGGTCTTCGAGAAGCGGGAGTCCGGTCTGCTGTTCGCGCAGAGCCAGTACGATCTGACGAACGAGATCATCCGCACCTACAACAACTCCTCGGGCAAGCCGAAGGACGCTCCTGTCGCCAAGGACGCTCCCAAGAAGTAGGTCTCTTCGTGCACGCACCCAGCCCGCGCCGGCTCGAGGAGCTCGCCACCCATGTGGGCGGTGAGCTCGTCGGGGATGCCGGCCTCTTGATTACGGGGCTCAACGGACTCGCCGAGGCGGGTCCCGGAGAGCTCTCCTTCTACGGCAATCCGCGCTACCGCAAGCAGTTCGAGGCCACCCGGGCCTCGGCCGTGCTGGTGACGCAGGAGGCCGAGCCCCGCGAGGGCGTGTCGCTGGTGCGGGTGTCCAATCCGCACCTGGCCTTCGCGAAGATCTCCAGCCTCTTCCATCCCCGGCCCTCCCATGCGGCGGGCGTGAGGCCCGGTGCATTCGTGCACCCGGAGGCGCGCGTGCACCCGGAGGCCACGGTGATGGCGGGCGCCACGGTGGAGAAGGGCGCCAGCGTGGGGGCCCGTGCCGTGCTCTTCCCCGGCGCCTACGTGGGCGAGGGGGCGGGCATTGGCGAGGACAGCCTGCTCTACCCCAACGTCACCGTGCGCGAGCACTGCCAGGTGGGCGCGCGCGTCATCCTCCACGCCTCGTGTGTGGTGGGGGCGGACGGCTTCGGCTTCGCGTTCAACCCCGAGGGCGACAACGGCCCGGAGCACTACAAGGTGCCCCAGTCCGGCATCGTCCGCATCGAGGATGACGTGGAGGTCGGCGCCTGCACCACCATCGATCGGGCGACGATCGGCGAAACCGTCATCGGCCGCGGCTCCAAGCTCGACAACCTGGTGCAGATCGCTCACAACGTGAAGGTGGGCCCGCTCTCGCTCATCTGCGCGCAGGCGGGCGTGTCCGGCTCGGCGGAGCTGGGCATGGGCGTGGTGCTGGCGGGGCAGGTGGGCGTGGTGGGCCACATCCGCGTGGGGGATATGGCCAAGGTGGGCGCCCAGTCCGGCGTGGCCCACGACGTGGAGGACGGGCAGGTGGTCAGTGGCAGCCCGGCCGTGCCCCACAGGGAATGGTTGCGGATGTCGGCCGCACTCGGGCAGATCAGCGATCTGCTCAAGGAAGTGCGTACCCTGCGCCGCAGGGTCGAGACGCTCGAGAAGAAGGAGAAGGGCGGATGATGGACATCGTGGAGATCCAGCAGTTGCTGCCCCACCGCTATCCGTTCCTCCTGGTGGATCGGGTGGTGGAGGTCGTCCCGGGCCAGAAGCTGGTGGCGTACAAGAACGTCACCATGAACGAGGACTTCTTCAACGGCCATTTCCCGGGGCACCCGGTGATGCCGGGAGTGCTCATCCTGGAGGCGCTGGCCCAGGCCACGGCCATTCTCGCGTACAAGACCGAGAACATGGACCCCAAGAACATGGTGACGTACCTCATGGGGGTGGATGGGGCGCGCTTCCGCAAGCCGGTGGTGCCCGGGGATCGGCTTCAGCTGAACATCGAGGTCATCCGCCACAAGGGCGCCATCTGGAAGACGAAGGGCACGGCGACGGTGGAGGGCGTGAAGGTGGCCGAGGGTGAGTTCCTGGCCACGGTGGTGGACAAGAACAAGGGCACGGGCGGCTCCACGTCCGACGCTTCCTGACAAGGCACGAGGCAGACACCATGGCGCAGGTTCACCCCACTGCGGTGGTCCACCCCGGGGCCCGTCTCCACGAGACGGTCGAGGTGGGTCCCTACGCCGTGATCGGCGAGAAGGTGACGATTGGCGAGGGGTCGCGGATCGGCCCCCACGTCGTCATCGACGGACGCACGACGATCGGTGCGCGTAACCGCATCTTCCCGTTCGCCGCGGTGGGCGGGGCCCCGCAGGACTTGAAGTACGCCGGCGAGGACACCCAGCTCATCATCGGAGACGGCAACACCCTGCGCGAGTCCACCACGCTCAATATCGGCACGGCCGGTGGGGGCGGGGTGACGCGGGTGGGCAACAACAACCTCTTCATGGCCTACAGCCACGTGGCCCACGACTGCGTGGTGGGCAATGGCTGCGTCATCGCCAACAGCGTGGCGCTCGCCGGCCACGTGGTGCTGGAGGACGCCGTCATCCTCGGCGGCCTGTCCGCGGTGCACCAGTTCACCCGGCTGGGCAAGCACGCCTTCATCGCGGGCGGCTCCATGGTGGTGATGGACGTGGCCCCGTACTGCACGGCGCAGGGAGACCGGGCGGAGCTGGCCGGCCTCAACGTCGTGGGCCTGCAGCGGCACGGCTTCTCCGAGGAGCAGATCGGCCGCATCAAGGAGGCCTACAAGATCCTCTTCCGCTCGAAGCTGCAGCTGGCGGAGGCGCTGGCCCAGCTGAAGGCGGAGATGGGCGGCCAGCCGGAGATCGACTACCTGGTGGACTTCGTCAGCCAGAGCAAGCGCGGGCTGACGCGCTGACGTGGAGCGCATCGGCCTCATCGCGGGCAACGGCCGGTTGCCCTTCCTGTTCGCGAGCGCCGCCCGGGAGCAGGGGTTGGAAGTCGTGGCGGTGGCCCACCGGGGCGAGGCGGATCCCTCGCTCGAGGCCGAGGTCGCCGCGCTGACGTGGGTGAAGCTGGGGCAGGTGGACCGGATCGTCCGGGCCTTCCAGAAGGGAGGCGTGAAGCGGGCCGCCATGGCCGGAGGCATCGGCCGGGTGCGCGCGCTGACGGAGGCGCGGCCAGACCTGGGCGCGGTGCGCATCATCTCGCGCCTGCGCAGCTTCCGGGATGACGCCCTGCTGCGCGCGGTGGCGGACTACTTCGAGTCGCACGGCATCACCATCGTGGCGCCCACGGACTGGTTGGCGCAGGCGCTGTGCCCCCAGGGCCACCTGGCGGGGCCTCGGCTGAACGCCGCGCAGGAGAAGGACGTGACGTTGGGGCGGGAGGTGGCCACCCTGCTGGGCCAGGCGGACGTGGGCCAGACGGTGGTGGTGCACAACGGCCACGTGCTGGCGCTGGAGGCGGTGGAGGGCACGGACGAGGCCATCCGCCGAGGCGGGAAGTACGGTGGGGCGGGGGCGGTGGTGGTGAAGCGCAGCAAGCCGGGGCAGGACCTGCGCTTCGATCTGCCGGCGGTGGGCCCGCGCACGCTGGAGACCATGCAGGAGGTGGGCGCGAAGGTGCTGGCCCTGGAGGCGGGCAAGACGGTGCTGCTGGACGCACCGGAGCTCTTCCGGGGGGCGGACAAGGCGGGGATCTCCCTCATCGGCGTCTCCTGAGCCGTCTACTTCCCCTCTCCCCTCGGGAGAGGGACGGGGTGAGGGTGCCACGATTCCCTGGTTGCCCCCCGTGCATGCGCCCTCTCCCTCTGGGAGAGGGCGGGGGTGAGGGTCGTCACATTCCACCCCTGTGTGGAATGCTCGCCGCCCAAGGGCCTGTTCCGGACACTACTTCGGGCAGCCCCCCGAGTCCGCGTTGCAAGGAGCCACGCACCCCGGCCAGGGTTGGCCTCGACCCGGAGGTCGCCACCACGCATGAACGCCCGCCTCTTGCTGCTGTGCCTCACCCTGTCACCCCTGTGCGCGCTCGCGGACGCGGTGCGCGTGTCGCTCCAGCCCCGGGCCGCGGAAGGCAAGGGGCTGCCGGAGCTGCGGGTGCACATCGAGGAGCCCATCGCCGGCTTCGAGCTGAAGCTCGAGCGCGGTGACGGCAAGCAGGTGCGCGTGAAGGGCGGAGGCAAGCCGGGCGTGACGCGGGCCCTGCCGCTGGAGCAGCCCGAGGGCCGCTTCCACTACGAGGGAGAGCTGGTGGTGCGCTTTCCGGACGCCGAGGAGGCCTCCATCCCCCTGTCCTTCGACACGGAGCTGCTGGGGCCGCTGCAGCTGACGGTGGTGCCGGAGGACGTGGACGTGGAGGGGCGCACGCTGCGCTTCACCCTGTCCCGGCCCGCGGCGCGCGCGCAGGTGACGGTGTTGATGGACACCGGGAAGAAGGCCTTCGACGGCGAGGTTCCCTTTGACGGCGCGCCCGCGGGCAAGCCGCTGGAGGTGACGTGGCCGGCGGCGGAGGGCAAGGTGCTGCGCATCTCGCTCAAGGCCTTCGACACCTCGGACTTCTACACGGGGGTGGACCTCTTCCCGTGGCGGGTGGACATCCCGCATGAGGAGGTCAACTTCCCCTCGGGCAGCGCGGACGTGCCGGCGGCCGAGCGGCGCAAGCTGGACGCCAGCCACGCGCTCATCACCGACGCGGTGACGCGCTACGGCCGCTTCGCGGAGCTGCGCCTCTACATCCTCGGGCACACCGACACGGTGGGGGACACGGACTCCAACCGGAAGCTGTCGCTCGAGCGGGCCCGGAGCATCGCGGCCTACCTGCGCAAGCGCGGCCTCAAGCTGCCCATCTTCTACGAGGGCCTCGGCGAGCAGTCCCCGCGCGTGGCCACGCAGGACGAGACGGACGAGGCCGCCAACCGGCGCGCCGAGTACATCCTGGCCGTGGAGCCTCCGGCCCTGGCCCCCACCCCCACTCCGCCCCAGTGGCGGAAGCTGTGATGCACCCCCCCAAGGAGAACCGACGGATGAAGCGACTCGTGCTGCCCGCTCTGCTCGCCCTCGCCGCCCCCGGCTGCATGCACTCGCGTGCGTCCCTCATCAAGCCGGACGAAGAGGCCAGCAAGTGCGCGCTGGTCCAGACGCTGATGCAGGAGCAGGTGCCTCAGCAGTTGCTGGCCGGTCTCGCGGCGGACGGGCGTGATGCGCCCTCGCAGGTGCTCGTCTTCGTGCGCCGGCCCGAGGAGGCCATGCTGGAGCGCCTCTTCGCGGGCGACGAGCCGAAGTGCGGCGGGCCCAACTACAGCGTGGTGCAGACGAGCACCACGGATGCGGTGGTGCTCTTCCTCCAGCCCCGGGTGGGCGGCTACATCTACGACGCGGTGCGCGCGGCCCCGGACGAGCTGTCGCTGGGCGGCGAGGCCAAGGGCGCCATCATGAAGAACGAAGGCGGCGCCTGGGTGTCCTCCAGCATCTGAGCCCGGCAGCCGGGCCTGCTCCCGCCGCTAGCGGAGCAGGTCCTTCCCGCCGTCCGCGATGAACTGCACCGCGATGGCCGCCAGGATGAGCCCCATCACGCGCTCGAGGATGGCCACGCCGGACTGCTTGAGCACGCGCTGCACGAAGCCGGCGGCGCGCAGCACGAAGTAGCTCGCCACGAAGGTGAGCACGATGGCCACCAGCACGGGCACGGCGGACAGCAGGTTGTCGCCGCCCTTGGCCATCAGCACCATGGCGGTGGCGATGGCGCCCGGCCCCGCCAGCAGCGGCATCGCCAGCGGCACCAGCGCCACGTCCTCCTTGCGCTCACCTTCCGCCTGCTCGGATGGGGTGGTGCGCGTCTCCGAGGGCCGCGCACGCAACATGTCCAGCGCGGTGATGAGCAGCAGGATGCCGCCGGCCACCCGGAAGGCGCCCAGCGAGATGCCGAACACCTTGAAGATGAGGCCGCCAAAGACGGCGAAGAACACCAGCAGCGAGCACGCCACGATGCACGCGCGCCGCGCCGTCTTGCGGATCTTCTCCTCCGAGTCCCCCGACGTCATCGCCAGGAAGATGGGCACCACTCCGATCGGGTCCACCACGAAGAGGACCGCCGGGAGCGACACGAGGAAGAGGGAGAGCTGCTCGGAAAGCATGCGCCTCTCTACACGGTGAGACGCAGCTTCCACACCATCGTGAGGGCCTCGAGGAAGATCTTCCGGCTCATCTTGGACTGACCGACGCGGCGGTCCTCGAAGATGATGGGCGTCTCCTTCACCGTGAAGCCCTTCTTGAGGGTGCGGTAGGTGAGCTCGATCTGGAAGGCGTAGCCGGTGCTCTGGACCGCTTGCAAGTCGATGCCCTCGAGCACCCGGCGGTTGAAGCACTTGAATCCGCCAGTGAGATCCCTCACGTCCACGCCGAGGATGGTGCGCGCGTAGAGCGAGCCGCCCCGGCTGATGACCTTGCGGCCCGCGCCCCAGTTCACGGTGCCGCCGCCGTCCACGTAGCGCGAGCCCAGCACCAGGTCCACGCCCCCCTGCGCCATGTCCAGCATGGTGGGCAGGTAGCGCGGATCATGGCTGAAGTCCGCGTCCATCTCGATGATGTACTGGTAGCCCGCCTTGAGCGCGACGCGGAACGCGTGGAGGTAGGCGCGGCCCAGGCCCTGCTTCTTCTCGCGGTGCAGGACGCGGATGCGCGGCTCCTTCGCCGCCAGCTCGTCCGCCAGCTTCCCCGTCCCGTCCGGGGAGTTGTCGTCGACGACGAGGATGTCCACGCGGGGATCGGCCGCGAGCACCGCACGGGTGATCGGCTCGAGGTTGTCCCGCTCGTTGTAGGTGGGGATGCAGACCAGCGCTGGATTCATCGCGCGGCGGGACATAGCAGAGCGGGGCGGTGTCCGCCCCTAGACTTTTTGGACGGGAGGGAGCAGCTCCAGGACGGACTCGGCGGCCCGGGCGGCGGCGCCATGCTGGCCGAGCCGGGTGCGCACCTCCTCCAGCCCCTGGAGCATCTCGTCGCGTGGTGTGCCTGGCACCCACAGGCGGCGAATCTCGCTGGCGATGCGCTCGGGAGTCATGTCGCCCTGGAGCAGCTCGGGCACCACCCGGCGGCCGGCGAGCAGGTTGACGAGGGCCACGTGCGCCACCTTCAACATCATCCGGCCCACGAGGTAGGTGACGAGCGAGACGCGGTACACCACCACCATGGGCCGCTGCATCAGCCCGGCCTCCAGGGCCGCGGTGCCCGAGGCCACGATGGCGGCGTCGCTGGCGCCCACCACCTCGGGGGCCCGGCCCTCCACGAGCACCGGCTGCACGCCACTGCCCTGGAAGCGGGAGAGGATCTCCTCGCGCGGGATGGTGGGGGCCACGGGCACCACCACCTGGAGCCCGGGGCGCTCGGCCACGAGCTGCTTCGCCGCGCCCACCATGCTGGGGAGGATGCGGCGGATTTCGCTCATCCGGCTGCCGGGCAGCAGGGCGAGGGTGGGCGTCTCCACGGGCAGGCCGAGCTTCTGGCGGAAGGAGGTGACGCTGGCGGGGGAGGGGACCTGCTCCACCACGGGACTGCCCACGTAGCGGGCGGAGACGCCGGCCTCCCGGTAGAAGTCCTCCTCGAAGGGGAGGATGCAGAGCATCCGGTCCACGAGCTTGGCGATCGTCTTCACCCGGCCGCGGCGCCAGGCCCAGATCATCGGCGAGACGTAGTAGGCGACGGGGATGCCGAGCTTCTTGAGGCGGGCGGCGAGCCGGAGGTTGAAGTCGGGGATGTCCACGAGGATGGCGCAGACGGGGCGGCGCTCGGCGGCGGCCCGGGCCAGGCCGCCCATCACCTGGAGGATGCGCGGAATCTTGGGCAGCACCTCGGTGATGCCCATGACGTTGACCTCGTGGGCGCCGTAGAGCAGCTCCACGCCCTGGGCGGCCAGACGCGAGCCTCCCATGCCGAAGAAGGAGAGGTCCGGACGGAGGGCCTTGAGGGCGGCGACGAGCTCGGAGGCGTGGGCGTCACCGGACGCCTCGCCGGCCACGACGAGAATCTGGGGGGCGGTGGACATGAGAAGCGGCGCGCATCCTAACCGAAGTGCCGCTCAACGTCGTTGCCGCAATTTGCGGGTGATGCGCGCCTCGATCTCCTTCCAGGCAACCGTTTTCACCGTGCCGTCGAGCACCTCGCGAGCGCGGCGCTCCAGTTCCTGATCCCACTCGGCCTCGATTTCGCGAGCGTCGGGTTCCTTCTGACGGGAGCGTTCGTCTCGGGTGGCCATCAGAGGGAGTCTGGTTTGCTTTGCCTTCGCGCTCAAGGCCACGTCAGCAGGAGCCCCACGCCATCAGGGGCGGGTACCAGCCGGGCCGTGAGCTGCGAGTTCAGGCGCCAGTTGAGCCCCCACAGCACCGCGTCGAACAGCAGCAGGAAGCCGCCCTGCAGCAGCAGGCTCTTGCCCCACCCGCGCAGCTGCGCCGAGTCCGTGCGCAGCCCGCGCTCCAGGAGGAAGCCCCCGAAGGCGATGTAGCCCACGTCCAGGCCCGCGTTGAGCAGGAGGAGCTTCTCCATCTTCTGTCCCTCGGCGAGGCTGCGCGCCAGGTCCCACGTCTCCGGCGTGGCGGTGAGCTGCCCGTACAGGCCGAAGCCCCCGATGGCCAGGTTCACCACGTTCCAGGCCGCGTTGGCCTGCCAGAAGGCCCGCAGCTCGCCCTCGGTGGTGAAGTGTCCCACGGTCCCCGTCCCGATGTTCAGCACCGCCCAGCCCAACAGCACGCCCATAGCCGTCCGATTCAGCCGCACCGCGTCTGTGTTGTGCGTGGCGAGGAAGGCCTCGGGGGTGCTCTCCGCCGCCTGGGCCGCGAAGGACATACAGAGAAGCAGCAGGAGTGCCAGTCGGGTGCGCGAGGAGGGGGAGGAGGGCATGGACGGCTCCGGACTCTAGGGCCCTGCGTGGAAAGGCGCTCGGCGCAACTGAGGAGGCCGCGCCCCATTATCAAGCAGGGCTTAACAGCCCATTGGCTCCATGGCACCTAGTCTTCCGCGGGACCGGGGCGTATCTCTCTTCGAGTGGTTCGATTGAAGGAGGAACGTACATGGACACCAACAAGCCCGCCACCGCCGCGCAGAAGGCCATCGGCGACTTCGCGCCGAAGCTGGTCGAGCTCACCGACGAGGTGCTGTTCGGGGACGTCTGGGAGCGGCCGCAGCTGTCCAAGCGCGACCGCAGCCTGATTACTTGCGCGGCGCTGGTGGCGACCGGCAAGACCGAGCAGATGAGCTTCCACTTCCCGCGCGCCATCGAAAACGGCGTGACGCAGGAGGAACTCGTCGAACTCATCACCCACCTGGCGTTCTACGTCGGCTGGCCCAACGCCATGTCCGCCGTGGGGCGCGCCAAGGAACTGTTTGGGAAGAAGCAGCCCTAGCGTTGAGGGAATAGGACGCATGCACGTCTTCGAGCTCATCATCGCGTTGTTGCTCGCCGGGGCGGGCCTCACCGCCCTGTCCCGGCGCATCGGGACTCCCTACCCGGCGCTGGTGGCGCTCGCCGGGGCGGCCCTGGCGCTCGTTCCTGGCACGCCGACGCTGGTGCTGGATCCCGAGCTCGCGCTCACGCTCTTCGTCGCGCCGGTGCTGCTGGACGCCGCGTTCGATGCCTCCCCGCGCGACCTCCGGGCGAACTGGCGGACGGTTGCTGGCCTCGCCATCGGCGCCGTTGCTCTCACCATCGCCGTCGTCGCGGTGGTCGCCCACCTGCTCGTGCCCGGCATGCCCTGGGCCGTCGCGATCGCGCTCGGCGCGATCGTCGCGCCCCCTGACGCGGCGGCCGCGACCGCCGTCCTCAAGCAGCTCCATCCGCCGCATCGGCTCCTCGTGATCCTCGAGGGGGAGAGCCTCTTCAATGATGCGAGCGCACTTCTGATCTACCGGCTCGCCGTTGGTGCGACGCTCGCCGGCACGCTGTCCCCGGCGGGCGTGCTCCCGCTGCTCTTCGTCGTCACCGTGGGAAGTGTGGTGCTCGCATTGGTGCTGTCGCGGCTGATGCTCCTGCTGACCGCGCGGATGCACGACGTCGCCATCGCGGTCGTCGTTCAGTTCTGCGGGACGTTCGCGGTCTGGATGCTCGCCGAGCGGCTCCATCTCTCTGGCATCCTCACCGTGGTCGTCTTCGCGATGGCGACCGCCCGCCGCGCCGCGGACGTGATCCCAGCACGCGTCCGGATCCCGTCGTATGCGGTCTGGGACTTCGCTGTGTTCGTGTTGAACGTGCTCGCCTTCATCCTCGTCGGGTTCCAGCTGAAGGCGAGCCTCATCCGGCTCGACTCGCATACGCTCGGTGTCGCGGGTGCGGTGTGCGTCGCGACGATCCTCGCGCGGATCGCATGGGTGTCGGGCGCCGCGGCCTTCAGCCGCTGGCGATGCCGTGCAGCGCCGGACGGCACGGCGGGGCGTCGCGACACAGTGGCCCTGTCGAAGCGCGCCGCGGTGGTCGTCGGGTGGTGCGGCATGCGAGGGATCGTGACCCTCGCCGCCGCGCTCGCGCTTCCGACTGGCGGACCCGACGGGCCCGGATTTCCCTACCGCGACCTGGTCCTGTTCACCGCATTCTCCGTCGTGCTCGGGACACTCGTCGTCCAGGGCATGACGCTGCGCCCACTCATCCGCGTGCTCCGGCTCGAGGACGACGGCTCGGTGGAGCGTGAGGTGCGGCTCGCCCGTGTCGAGACGTTGCGCGCCGCGCTCTCGGCCATGGCTGGGCAGCCCGGCGAGGAGATGTCGGAGCTGTTGCGCCGCCGCTACGAGGTCATGCTCCGGCGCGCCGAAGCGGAGCTGGCCAGCGACGGCAACGCGCCTCACGGGGCGGCCGCGAGTGACGGCCGCGCGGTCAACGCCGACGCGGCCATCGTGCGCAGGGCCACCTCGGCCGAGCGGCAGCGGCTCCTCGCGCTGCGGGCGGACGGCACCATCGGCGATGCGGCCTTCCAACGAGTCGAGCAGGAGCTCGACCTGGAGGAGTTGGACTTGCAGCAGCTCGCCCCCGGCGCCGATTGAGGAAGCAGTCCGGGCTCCCTTATTCGGGTTTGCTCACGCCCAGGCTGCGACGAACTTCCAGTCCTGGCGATTCAGCCAGTTTGACAACCAAGGCCGCAACACTCTTGCGGGACACCTGGCTCCCTTTGAAGGGCTGTCCTTTCTGCGTGAGCTCGTAGTCAATCTCATCACTGTTGGTAAACCATGCGGGCCTCAGGATCGTGTAGTCGATGTCCGAGGCTTCAATGACCGCAGCCGCCTTCCGGTACGGCTCCAGAATGCTGCCGTACCTCTCTCCCGGGACTTCATCATAAATCCCCATGGAGCTGATGAAGATGAGGCGCTTGATGCCGGTCGCGTCCATGGCCTTCACGATGTTCTTGGCCATTCGTTCCAGATCGCCAGCTAGATTGGCATAGACGACATCCTGTCCACTCATGGCTTCTTTCAACTTTGCGAAATCCAAGACATCGCCTTCGACGATTCGAACGCGACTCGAGTCGACGTTTTTCAGTCTGCCCGAGTCGCGCAGGTAAAGCGTCAACCGGGTCTTGGTTCCCCTCAGGAACAAATCAGTCGCATGACGAGCGATTCCGCCATTCGCTCCGAGGACCAAAACATTGCTCATGTGCGAAACTCCGTTTTGCTGGTTCTACATTCGACGGTGGCAGAAGCCGAAGCACGACGATGCGCGCTTCGGCTCGGCTCTCAGCGGCCGACCCTGGCCTGAAGGTGCGCGGGATACCGCTCCCCTTGCACCGTGATCTGGGAGAGGGCGCCATTGATGTCGCGGAGCTCATCGGGCGTCAGTTCCACGGCCGCCGCTCCGACGTTCTCCTCCAGGCGATGCAGCTTGGTGGTACCCGGGATCGGCACGATCCACGGCTTCTGGGCCAGAAGCCAGGCGAGCGCGAGCTGGGCACGTGTCGCCTGCTTCCGGGCCGCGATTTCGCCGAGAAGATCCACCAGCGCCTGGTTTGCCTTCCGGGCCTCCGGCGTGAAGCGCGGGACCAAGTTGCGGAAATCCTTGCTGTCGAACGTCGTGCTCTCGCTGATCGCGCCCGTGAGGAAGCCCTTGCCCAGAGGGCTGAAGGGAACGAACCCGATGCCGAGCTCCTCCAGGGCCGGGAGGATCTCCTTCTCGGGTTCTCGCCACCACAGGGAGTATTCGCTCTGGAGAGCGGTGACCCGCTGGACGGCGTGAGCGCGCCGGATCGTCTGCGCGCCTGCTTCGGACAATCCGAAGTGCTTGACCTTGCCTTGCTGGATCAACTCCTTCACCGCGCCAGCGACCTCCTCGATCGGCACGTTCGGATCGACGCGATGCTGATAGAAGAGATCGATCCGGTCGGTCTTGAGCCGCTTGAGCGCCGCCTCGGCGACTTCCTTGATGTGCTCGGGCCGGCTGTTCATGCCGCTCTGCCCGCCATTGGAATCGAATTCGAAGCCGAACTTGGTGGCGATCACCACCTGGTCCCGGAAAGGGGCAAGGGCTTCACCCACGAGTTCCTCGTTCTTGTAGGGGCCGTAGGCCTCGGCGGTGTCGAAGAAGGTGACGCCGCGCTCGAAGGCCGACCGGATCAGCTTGATGGCTTCCTGCGTGTCCGTTGCCGGGCCATAGCCATAGCTCAACCCCATGCAGCCGAGGCCGATGGCCGAGACTTCCAGTCCGCTATTTCCAAGTCTGCGTTTCTGCATTGTGCTTTCTCCGTGGAGTGGCAGTCGGTACCCATCCAATCCAGGGCACCGACTCGTCATGTGATGGTCTGACCCGAAGGTCACTTTCAGGCTTCGCTCAAGCTCAGCAGCCCCTCGCCAAGCCGGGCCCCTTGCACCTCGATCCTCGAGGCGGCGAGATCGATCTCGCGGAGGTCGCCGGGGGTGAGGGCGACGTTCACCGACGCGAGATTCACGTCCAGGTGCTCCCGCTTCATCATGCCGGGGATGGGCACGATCCAAGGCTTCTGGGCGAGCAGCCACGCGAGCGCGATCTGCGCAGGCGTCGCGTTCTTCCGCGCCGCGAACGCGCGGAGCATCTCGACGAAGGCCAGGTTCGCCTTCAGCGCCTCCGGGGTGAAGCGAGGGAACGTGCTTCGCAGGTCGGTGCTATCGAACCTCGTGTTCGCGTCGATCTTCCCCGTGAGGAACCCCGTGCCCAGCGGGCCCCACGGCACGAAGCCGATCCCGAGCTCCTCGCACACCGGCAGCACCTGCGCCTCGGGCTCTCGCGTCCACAGCGAATACTGGTTCTGGACCGCCGTCACGGGGTGGACGGCGTGGGCCCGGCGGATCGTCGCCGCGCCGGCCTCGGACAGGCCGAAGTGCTTGACCTTGCCTTGCTGGATCAGCTCTTTCACGGCGCCCGCCACCTCCTCGACGGGCACGGCCGGGTCGACGCGGTGCTGGTAGAGGAGGTCGATGGTCTCGAGCCGGAGGCGCTTGAGTGAGGCCTCGACGACCTGCTTGATGTGCTCGGGCCGGCTATCCACGCCTGTCTGAGCACCCGTGGCAGGGTCGATCTTGAAGCCGAACTTGCTGGCGATCACCACCTGGGCGCGCAGGGGGGCGAGCGCCTCGCCCACGAGTTCCTCGTTCGTGAACGGGCCATAGGCCTCCGCCGTATCGAAGAACGTGACACCGCGCTCGACGGCCGCTCGGAGGAGTGCAATCGCCGCCTGTTTGTCGGTAGCCGGGCCCAGATTGGCGCTCAGACCCATGGCACCGAACCCGAGAGCCGAGACCTCCAGGCCGCTCTTTCCCAACTGACGCTTTTGCATTGTCTCTTCTCTTTCCGTGGATTCGGAGCCGCTCGCCCCGCTCACGAAAAGAAGTACGCCCTAGGTCCTCGGATGACTACGCCTTGGGGAACCAATAGGCTCTTAAGCAGTGCTTAACAGTGAGGCGTAAGCTCCTCGGTAGCGGGGTCGCGCCATGAAGACGGGGCGCTCTCCGCGTGGGAGTTGGAGGGCTGTCATGGAACCACACAGGAGACGCCACACGGGAGGGCGCTCCCCCGGCCGCTTCCTTCACATCACTTGCCTGGCCAGCTCCTTGGCCGCGTCCACGAAGAGGCGCAGGGCGGGGGAGCGCTGCGCACGGCTGGGGAAGTAGAGGAAGAAGCCCGGGACCGTGGGCGCGTAGGACTCGAGCACCCGCTGCAGCCGTCCGGTGCGGAGCTGCTCCGCCACCATGGGCTCCAAGACGTACGCCAGCCCCACGCCCTGTTCCGCCAGGGACGCCCCCAGTTGGCTGTCGTTGGTGACCACGCCCCCGCGCACCGGCACGCGCCAGTTCCTGCGGCCCCGCTCCAGCTCCCAGGCGTAGAGCGCCCCGGTGGTTCGCATGCGGAAGGTGATGCACTCGTGGCGCAGGAGGTCCTCGGGGCGCTGGGGCGTGCCGTGGCGCGCGAGGTAGTCGGGCGAGCCCACCACCACGAAGCGGAAGGCGTCGGTGAGCCGCACCTGCACCATGTCGCGCTCGATGGCCTCGCTCAGCCGCACGCCCGCGTCATAGCCCTCGGCCACGATGTCCACGAAGCGCTCCTCGATGACGACCTCCACCTCGATCCGAGGGTGACGCTCGCGAAAGGTGGGGACCACCGGGGCGATGACGTAGGGCACCGCCGTTCGCGGCACCGACAGCCGGACCCGGCCCACCGTCTCTCCCGGTCGAGCGGAAACCTCGGTAAGCGTGGCGAGCGCCTGTCCCAGTGCCGGGCCCGCGCCCTCCACGAGCCGCCTGCCCGCATCCGTCAGCGACACGCTGCGTGTCGTGCGGGTGAGGAGCACCACGCGCAGCTGCTCCTCGAGCTGCCGCACCGCCTGGCTCACCGCAGGGGTGGAGACGCCGAGCTCGCGCGCCGCGCCGCTGAAGCTGCGCAGACGGGCCACGGCGAGGAACACCTGGAGCTGGGGGAGGAGAGCCGTATTCATCGCGAGGGTACCTTCCGGTGCCGGTCCAGCAGCACGAATGCGACGATGCTACCGAGGCACTCAGGCCTCACTGTTAAGCACCGCTTAAGAGCCTATTGGCTCCATGGCGCGTAGTCATCCGCGGGTGCGGGGCGTATTTCTCTTCGTGAACGGGGCGCAGCGGTCCCGGCCCCACGGAACTCTGGAGAAACATGCTCACCGTCAATGCCTACGCGGCCACGGCCGCGACCAAGCCCCTCGGTCCGACGACCATTGAGCGCCGTGACCTCGGCCCGCACGACGTCCTCATCGAGATCAAGTTCTGCGGCATCTGCCACTCCGACATCCACCACGCTCGCAGTGAGTGGGGGTCGCAGACCTACCCCATCGTCCCCGGCCACGAGATCGCTGGGATCGTCGCCCAGGTTGGCTCCAAGGTCACCAGGCATAGGGTCGGCGACCGCGTCGGCGTCGGCTGCCTGGTCGACTCCTGCGGCGAGTGCGCGAACTGCCGCAAGGGTGAGGAGCAGCACTGCCTCAAGGGGAGCACCCTGACCTACGGCAGCATCGGCAAGGACGGCCAGCTCACCCAGGGCGGCTATTCCACCCACATCGTCGTGACCGAGGACTTCGTTCTCAAGATTCCCGAGGGCATCGGGCTCGACGCCGCCGCGCCGCTGCTGTGCGCCGGCATCACGACGTACGCGCCGCTGCGCCATTGGGGCGCTGGCCCCGGCAAGAAGGTGGCCGTTGTCGGTCTGGGCGGGCTCGGGCACATGGCCGTGAAGCTCGCGCACGCGATGGGTGCCGACGTCACCGTCCTGTCGCAGTCGCTCAACAAGAAGGAGGACGGCCTGCGCCTCGGTGCGGACCACTACTACGCCACGAAGGATCCGGAGACGTTCAAGAAGCTCGCCGGCTCGTTCGACCTCATCGTGAACACGGTGAGCGCGAAGATCGACCTCGACGCCTACCTGTCCCTGCTGGCCCTGGACGGCGCCCTGGTCAACGTGGGCGCCCCCCCGGAGCCGCTCTCCGTCAACGTGTTCTCCCTCCTCATGCCCCGCCGGTCGTTCGCGGGTTCGCTGATCGGCGGCATCCGCCAGACCCAGGAGATGCTGAACTTCTGCGCCAGGCACCACATCGGCGCCGACATCGAAGTCATCCCGGCCGGCAAGATCAACGAGGCCTACGAGCGCGTGCTCTCCTCCGATGTCCGGTACCGGTTCGTGATCGATGCCGCGACCCTGAAGTAGCCAAGGCCCGGTCCCATGTCCTCCCGTTCTTGTCTGCTCCTGCTGGCGCTGCTCTCCGCCCCGGCCCTGGCCGCCCCGCCCGTGCCGGAGGCGCTGCCGGCGCCCACCCGCTTCGAGGCGAAGGTGGATGACCCCATGCTCGCCCCGGCGCCGCCCGCCTCCGAGCAGGTGGGCAGCTGGGAGGAGGCCCTCGGACTGCTGCGCGGGCGCTCCACGGACCTGCGCACCGCGGAGGCCGGGGTGGAGCGGGCCGAGGGGCGCTGGCGCCAGGCCCTCTCCGCGCTGCTGCCCAACGTGCGTGCCACCGCGGGCGTGGCCCTCGACCTCCTGAACCCGGAGAGCCCGGTGGTGGCCGGCGGTGGCGGCCTGGGCACGGTGTTCGGTGGTACGAGCGGGGGCGGCCAGACGCCCACCACCCCGCTGGGGACCGCGTCCGTCACCCTCACCCAGTCGCTCCTGGACGTGAGCGCCTGGCGGGGCGTCTCCTCGGCCCGCTCGGCGGAGGAGGGCGCCCGGGCGAGCCTCCACGACGTGCAGCGCCGCCTGACGCAGGGGCTGGCGCGTGTGCTGGTGGCCACCGTGGCCGCCGAGAGGGCCGCCGAAATCAACCGGGTGGGCCTGCGCCAGGCGCTGGATCGGGCCGCCCTCACCCAGCGCTCCTTCGAGCTGGGCGCCGCCACCCAACTGGACGTGGTGCGCGTGCGCCAGGACGTGGAGGTGGCGCGCGAGGCGCTCGTCGCAGGGGACGAGCAGCTGCGGCGTGCCCGTGAGGCGCTGGGCCTGGCTCTCGGCACCGAGCACGGCGTGGGCGTCACCCCCTCCTTCCAGCTGGAGGGGCTCGTGGCTTCCACCCGCGCCACCTGCTCACCGCTGGAGACGCTCGGCGAGCGGCCCGACCTGGTGGCCAGCCGCGCCCAGCTGGAGTCGGCGCGCAGGAGCCGCCAGCAGGCCACCGCCGGCTACCTGCCCACCCTGGGCCTGCAGAGCACCGCCTTCGGCCTCACCACGGATCCGGGCCTTGGCCGCCTCGCCACCTGGAACATCGCCGCCGTCCTCTCGGTGCCGCTCTTCGAGGGTGGCCTGCGCGGAGGCCTGGTGCGCGAGCGGCAGGGTGTGGAGACGCAGGCGGCCGAGGCCCTCGAGCGCGCCCGGCGAGACGTCTCGGTGGAGGCGGTCCGCAGCCGGCGCGGGGTGGAAGTGGCCGAGTCGCTGGTGAAGACGGCAACCGCGGCGCTCGAGCTGGCCGACAGGACGGACCAGCTCACCCGGCGCGCCTTCGCGGTGGGAAGGGGCAGCAGCCTCGAGCTCGTGCAGAGCGGGGCGGCCCTGCGCCGGGCGGAGCTGACGCTGGCGCTGCGTGAATTCGAGCTCGTCCAGGCGCGCCTGGACGCATTTTTGACGGAGGCCCGGTGCGACTGGTGAGAAGGGTACGCCCCCTGAAGGCGCTGGTGGTGGGACTGTGGGGTGCCGCGCTCGCGGCGGGAGTGTCTGGCTGCGGTGGCAAGCCCGCGGCCAGGTCGGCTCCTCCACCCCGTGAGATCGAGGTGGTGCAACTGGCCCCCAGTGAGGTGCGCGAGACGAGCGAGTACCTCGGGAGCCTGCTGTCGCGGCAGAGCGTCAACGTGCTGCCTCAGGTGGCCGGCTATGTGCGCCGCATCCACTTGCGCCCGGGCCAGAAGGTGGAGGCGGGAGCCCCGCTCCTCGACGTGGACGCGCGCGAGGAGTTGGCGGCGCTGGAGACGGCCCGCGCCCAGCGCACCTCTTCCGAGGTGAACCTGGAGCAGGCCCGCCGCACGCGCGCCCGCCTCGAGTCCCTCTACAAGGAGGGGCTGGCGAGCGCCCAGGAGTTGGAACAGGCCCGGGCCCAGGTGGAGGCGCTGGAAGCCAACACGCGCGCCGCCGCCGCCACGGAGGTCCAGCGCGAGGTGCAGCTGGGGTTCAACACCGTGCGTGCCCCATTCGCTGGGACCGTGGGCGACGTGCTCGTGCGCATGGGCGACTTCGTGAGCGCCACCACGCCACTGACGAGCGTGGCCCAGGCGGACGTGCTCGAGGTGAGTGTGGCGGTGCCCTCCGAGCGCGCCCGTACGCTGCGGCCCGAGACGCCGCTGGAGGTGCTCGACTCGCAGGGCAAGGTGCTGATCTCCAGCCCCATCTTCTTCGTGGCCCCCCAGGCGGATCCGCGCAC
Organism: Archangium gephyra; assembly: GCF_042230915.1. Taxonomy (GTDB): domain Bacteria; phylum Myxococcota; class Myxococcia; order Myxococcales; family Myxococcaceae; genus Archangium; species Archangium gephyra_B. The sequence goes on from NZ_CP102578.1 coordinate 4,448,300, forward strand.
CCAGTTGGTGGAGGTGAAGGCCGCCTTCCGCAACACCGTGAACCTGCGCCCCAGCGAGCTGGTGCGCGCGCGGCTCGTCTACTCCACCCGCCAGGCCCTGCAGCTGCCGGCCCTGGCGGTGGTGCGCCAGAGTGGCCAGCCCTTCGCCCTGGTGGTGCGGGAGAAGGAGGGCCAGACGGTGGTGGAGCGCCGCCCCGTCACCCTGGGGGCCCTGGGAGAGGCGGACTACGTGGTGGAGGCGGGACTGCGGTCCGGTGACCGGGTGGCGATCTCCTCGCTGCAGGCCCTCCGCGATGGCGCGCCCGTGAAACTGAAGATCCCGTCCCAGGCCCAGGCGGCACGGGACGCGGGTTGGACCGGAGGACGCCCTTAGGCACGCCATGGTGAACTTCTTCATCCGGCGGCCCGTGTTCGCGGCCGTCATCTCCATCCTGCTCACCCTGGTGGGGGCCATCGCCATCCCCACGCTGCCCATCGCGCAGTATCCCGAGCTCGCTCCGCCCCAGGTGACGGTGACGGCCACCTACGTGGGGGCCAGCGCCGAGGTGGTGGAGAGCGCCGTCACCATTCCCCTCGAGCAGGAGCTCAATGGCGTCGAGGGCATGCGCTACATCTCCTCGACCTCGAGCAACGACGGCACCAGCGCCATCACCATCACCTTCGAGCCCACCCGCGACATCGAGGTGGCCACGGTCGACGTGCAGAACCGCGTGGGCCGCGCCGCCGCACGCCTGCCCTCGCAGGTGAACCAGACGGGCATTGTCGTCAACAAAGGCGCCAACCAGTTGCTCATCTCCTTCGGCCTGTACAGCCCGGATGAGCGCTTCGACTCCGTCTTCATCAGCAACTACGCCGACGTCAACTTGAAGGACGCCCTCAAGCGTGTGCGGGGGGTGAGCGACGTGCGCCTGTTCGGCGAGCGCAAGTTCAGCATGCGCCTGTGGCTGGACCCCACGGAGCTTGCCCGCCGCAAGCTCACGCCTCAGGACGTGGCGCGCGCGCTCCAGGAGCAGAACCTGCAGGTCGCCGCCGGCCAGGTGGGCCAGCCCCCGAGCAGCGACGACCAGGCCTACCAGCTCGCGGTGAGTGCCAGCGGACGTCTCGTCGAGCCCTCCGAGTTCGACGAGATCGTCGTGCAGCGCAGCCCCGACGGCCGGCTGGTCCGGGTGAAGGACGTTGGCCGCGCGGAGATGGGCGCCGAGAACTACAGCCAGCGCCTGCGCTTCAATGGCCTCCCCGCGCTCGGCCTGGGCATCAACCAGTTGCCCACCGCGAACGCGCTGGAAGTCCGCGACGCGGTGGTCCAGGAGATGGAGCGGCTCGGGCAGCAGTTTCCCGCGGGGCTGGAGTACCGCGTCTCCACCGACACGACGCTCGCGGTGCGTGCCTCCGTCAACGAGGTGCTCAAGACGCTGGTGGAGGCCATCGCCCTGGTCATCCTCGTCATCTTCCTCTTCCTGCACGGCTGGCGAAGCGTGCTCATCACCGCGCTCACCCTCCCGGTGTCACTCGTGGGCACCTTCGCCTTCGTCAAGCTGTTCGGCTTCTCCATCAACACCCTCACGCTCTTTGGCCTCACCCTGGCCACGGGCCTGGTGGTGGACGACGCCATCGTCGTCATCGAGAACATCGAGCGTCTGATGGTGGAGAAGGGCCTCAGTGCCCGGGCGGCCGCGCGCGAGGGCATGAAGGAGGTGGCTGGCGCGGTGGTGGCCATCTCCATCGTGCTGGTGGCGGTGTTCGTCCCGGTGGCCCTCTTCCCCGGCACCACGGGCATCATCTACCGGCAGTTCGCCCTCACCATCGCCGCCTCGGTGGGTCTGTCCACGGTGTGCGCCCTCACGCTCACCCCCGCCCTCTCGGCCCTGCTGCTCAAGCACCACCACGGGCCGAAGTGGATCTTCTTCCGCAAGGTGGACCAGGTGCTCGACGGGACGAAGCGGATCTACGGCGGGATGCTGCGCCGCCTGCTCGGGCACCCGATCGCGGTGCTGCTCGTCTTCGTGGCCTTCCTCGGCGCCACGGTGGCCCTCTTCCGCGTGGTGCCCACCGGCTTCATCCCGGACGATGACCAGGGCTACTTCATGATCTCGGTGCAGGGGCCCGAGGGCATGCCGCTCGTCCGCACGGAGAAGGTGATCGAGGAGGTGGAGGAGATCGTGCGCGCACAACCCGAAACACGCGTCGTGTTCGTCCTCGTCGGCAGCGCGCTGGGCAACAACGGCCCCAACCTGGCCCAGGTCTGGGTGAACCTCCAGCCCTGGGAGCAACGCAAGGGTGAGGAGCATTCGGTGGCCGCGATGGTGGAGCGGCTGCGCGGCCCGCTGGCGAAGATCGGCGGAGCGAGGGTGGTGCCGTTGCTGCCGCCGGCCATCCGCGGCGTGGGCACGGTGGGCGGCTTCCAGTTCATCGTCGAGGACACCTCTGGTGGACGCGAGCTGGCCGAGCTGGCCACCGCCGCACAGGACCTGGTGGGCAGGAGCGGTGAGGACAGCCGCCTGCGCGGCATCTTCACCTCGTTCACGGCGGACACTCCGCAGCTGAAGGTCGAGGTGGACCGCCAGAAGGCCAAGTCGCTCGGCATTCCCATCGAGCAGATCTTCGGCACCCTGCAGCTCTACATGGGCAGCCAGTACGTCAACGACTTCAACTACGCGAGCCGCACCTACCGCGTCTACCTGCAGGCCGAGCCGCAGTTCCGCGACACGCCGCAGGACATCGGCGCCTTCTACGTGCGCAGTGACAGCGGGGAGATGATTCCGCTCGAGTCGCTGGTGAAGGTGACGCCCACCACGTCCGCCCAGGTCATCCGCCGCTACAACCTCTTCCGCGCCGCGGAGCTCAACGGCCAGGCCTCTCCCGGCGTCTCCTCCGGCCAGGCCATGTCCGCCATGGAGGAGCTGGCCGCGCAGGTGCTGCCGCAGGGCACGAGCGCGGAGTGGTCCGGCCTCTCCCTCGAGCAGAAGGAGAGCGGTGGCCAGACGCTCGTCATCTTCGGGCTGGGCCTGCTCTTCGTCTTCCTGGTGCTCTCCGCCCAGTACGAGAGCTTCACGCTGCCCCTGGTGGTCATCCTCTCGGTGCCCCTGGCGGTGCTGGGCGCCCTGGGCTTGCAGGCGCTGCGCGGGCTGTCCAACGACGTCTTCTGCCAGGTGGGGCTCGTCATGCTGGTGGGCCTGGCGAGCAAGAACGCCATCCTCATCGTGGAGTTCGCCGAGCAGTTGCGCGAGCAGGGACGCAGCGCGGTGGAGGCCGCCATCGAGGCCTCCGAGGTGCGCCTGCGCCCCATCCTCATGACGTCCATCGCCTTCCTGCTGGGCGTGGTGCCCCTCATGCTGGCCAAGGGCGCCGGCGCCGCCGCGCGCAACAGCCTGGGCACGGCGGTCTTCGGAGGCATGCTGGTGTCCACCGTCGTCAACCTCGTCTTCATCCCCAGCCTCTACGTGCTCATGCGGAAGCTGCGGGGCGAGTCGAAGCGCTCGCGCGATGAGGAGAAGGGAGGGGAGGAGGGCCTGCCCGCGGTGCACGCTCCTTGAGGGCGGGGGGTCCCTGCCCGGAGGCTCCTCCGTCACCCAGGCGTCGCACGGGGAAAGGCCGGAGTAGACGGGGCCCCCCTGGACGCAGCAGGCTCCCGGTATGGCGTCTCCTACCGAACCGATCATCCGGACCCTGCTCCCCGCGGAGGCGGCGGCCTTCTGGTCGCTCCGGCTCAGGGCCCTCCGGGAGCACCCCGAGTGTTTTGCCTCCTCCGCCGAGGAAGAGGAGAACGTCCCCCTCGACGTGGTGCGCGCCCGGCTCGACAGCCAGTCTCCCGCGACGAACCTCGTGATCGGGGCCTTCGTGGACGACAAGCTGGTGGGCATGACGGGCCTGCGCCGCGACACCTTCCGCAAGGCCGCGCACAAGGCCCGTATCTGGGGCATGTACGTCGCCTCCGAGAGCCAGTCGCGAGGTATCGGCCGGCGCCTGCTCGAGGCGGCGATCGACGCCGCCAGGAAGATGGGCGGCGTCGAACAGGTCCACCTCGAGGTGATGGTGGACAACACCCATGCGCGCGCCCTGTACCGCGCGTTGGGGTTCCAGTCCTACGGCCTGGAGAAGCGGGCCCTGCGGATTGGCGAGACGTACGTCGACGAGGAGCTGATGTACCTCGCGCTCTGAGCGCGGGAGCACCTGACGCATCGCTGAAGATCTACTTATCGCGGCCTCGGGACTTCGCGACTTCAGGCTTGGGAATCGCGGTCTGATGCGGCCCGATAAAACCCCACATGTGGGGTGCGGTACCCGATTCGTCAACGCGTGGGGGACGACGCATGAGCCAGGATGAGCAGGTGGCCGTGCCGCGGTTCGCCAAGGAGCACTGGGAGCGCGACTTCGCGCGGCGGATCTCCCTGGCGGCTCCGAGTGACACCGCGCGAGGTGTGTTCTGCATGGGCCTGTTGAGGGCCATGGAGGATCTCGGGGGAGCGGAGGCGGCGCGGCGCTGTCTGGAGGCCAGTGGCGAGAAGACCTTCGTGGAGCTCTTCAGCTACCCCATCGCCACCTATCTCCGGATGGTCGCCACCGCGGTGCAGTTGCTGGCGGCGAAGTACGGAGACATCGAGGAGTCGCTGCGGCAGATCGGCCGGAGGGCAGCGGCGGACTTCCGGGAGTCCTCGGCGGGCAGGGCCATGGGGGTGATGCACGGGGGAGATGCTCGGCGCCTGCTGGACTGTCTGCCCGTGGTGTACCGGGTCGCGTTGAGCTTCGGCATGTACGAGCTGGCCTGGGTCGCGCCGGCGCATGCCCGCTTCGCCGTGAAGCGCACCTTCATTCCCTATCCGTTCCACGAAGGCGTGCTGCTGGAGCTGATGGAGAAGATGAAGATCCACCGGCTGAAGGTGCGGGGCTACCAGACGGCTCCGCTCGACAGCGAGTACGAGATCTCCTGGGGCTGAGCCCTCGCAGCAGCATCGCCCGCGGCACCTCATGGGTCCCGGGTACAGTCCTACACGCCTCCCGCACGGCTGTCCCGTCTGGAAGAGGGCGCCTCCCGAGCCGAACGTCTGACCGTGCACGAGCGCCTCGGACTTGCAGCCAGTGGGGGGCGCCGGAGCGCATGAGCAGCCTGCGTGCCCGCGCCCTGGATGGATGTGCATCGCCGGGCAGAGCCGGAGGCGGATGCCATGCGTTGGGAGAGCCGATGTGCCGGAGTGCTCGCCGCGTCCCTGCTGGCCGCCTGCAGGACCGAGGCGCCGGCTCCGGAGGCCGAGCAGGGGCGGCAGCTGGCGCAGGCCGGCCCGGCCTGTGTGGTGGACGCGCCCTACACGCCGAGCTTCCTGCCGGAGCAGCAGTGGGAATGGACCGGGAGCACCGTGCTGCCCGGGTTCCACCGCGTGCTGTCGCATCCGGTGGTGGTGGACGTGAACACCGATGGCATTCCGGAGGTGGTGTTCAACTCGGCCCCGGCGGAGGCGGTGCTCTCCGGCTCGGGGCCCGCGGTCCTCCGTGCCATCCGGGGGGATACCGGGCAGGAGCTGTGGTCGGTGGCGGAGCCCTCCCTGAGAACGCAGGCCGCGCGGAGCATCGCGGCGGGTGACCTCGACGGGGATGGGCGCGTGGAGCTGTGCACCCTCTCGGAGAGCGCGCTGGACATCCTCTGCTTCCGCGGCGATGGCTCCCTGCTGTTGCGCATCCCGCAGCCAGCGCGGGTGGAGCACGGGGGAGAGCTGTCGCTCGCGGATCTCGATGGGGACGGGCGCATGGAGATCCTCGATGGGCACCGCGTGTACGGACCCACCGGGGCGTTGATGTGGACCGGTGCGATCCCGGGGACCACGGCCTTTGGCGTGGACCTCGACCTCGATGGCACGCGGGAGGTGCTCAACGGCCCCGCCGTGTACCGCGCCGATGGGAGCTTGCTGTGCACCACGGCCGATGTGAGCAACGCCTGGGCCGGGGTGGGCAACTTCGACGCGGATCCCCAGGGGGAGATCATCGTGGCCCATGGCGAGCAGGTCTCCCTGTTCGACACGGACTGCACGCACCGGTGGACGGCCACGCTCGAGGGCTCCAGCTTCTACGCCCCCAACATCGCGGACTTCGATGGCGACGGCCTGCCCGAGGTGGGCGTGGGCAGCGCGGAGTCCTACGCCGTCTTCGAGACCGACGGCACCCTGAAGTGGAAGGTGGCGCTCGACAGCCTGGGGCAGGTCTGGTCCACCACCTTCGACTTCGAGGGAGATGGACAGCTGGAGGTGGTGCTCACCGACGAGGCTGGCCTCTCCATCCGCGACGCTGCCACGGGGGTGCTCCGCTTCCAGGCTCCGCTCGGGGCGGCGTCCCGCCAGAAGACGCCGCTCGTGGTGGATGTGGATGCGGACGGCAGCGCGGAGATCGTGGTGGCCACGGCCGTGTTCCGGGACAGGAACGAGGGCTGGCGGGACACCCGGGACGTCTGGAACCAGCCCGCGTACGCCGTGGGGCTCGACACCTTCCACTCCAACACCTGGAGTCCCCGCACCGTGCCCGCTCCGGACCTCACCGTATCCCTCGTGAGCTCCTTCTGCGATCGCGACACGCGGGCGCTCGAGCTCGAGGTCCGGGTGGAGAACCTGGGTGACGCCGTGGCCCCACCCGGCTTGAAGGTGGCCTTCTACGCCAAGGGCACGCTGCTGGACGTGGTCACCCTGACGGAAGCGCTGGAGCCCTATGCCTCCACGGAGGTCACGCTGTCCCGGCACTCGCCCATGGAGGGCTTCGTGGAGGTCACCGCGGTGGTGGACGACGACGGCACCGGCCTGGGCCGGGACGCTGAATGCAACGAGCACAACAACCTCGACTCCGGCATGGTGGACCTCGCATGCGATTTCAATGAGGGGCCGGTGGCGGTGTGCCAGGACGTCACGGTGCCCGCCGATGCCACCTGCCGGGGCAGAGCCAGCGTCAACGCGGGCAGCTACGACCCGGACAGCTGGCCCGCGCCGCTCACCCTCTCCGAGACCCCCGCGGGCCCGTTCGGACCCGGCGCGCACGCCGTGACCCTGCTGGCCTCGGATGGCGAGGAGAGCGCCCGGTGCGTGGGGACCGTCACCGTGGTGGATGACATGCCTCCGTCCCTGTCCTGTCCGGCCTCGCGCGTGCTGGAGTGCGCCGGGGGTGGAGTCGTGGCCACCTACGCGGCGAAGGCCTCGGACAACTGCGGCCCGGTGGTCCCCACCTGCGCTCCGTCCTCGGGCTCCACCTTCCCCGGGGGCACCACGCCCGTGCGCTGCTCGGCCACGGATGGCTCTGGCAACATGGCCTCGTGTGGCTTCACGGTGACGGTGCGCGACACCCGGCCTCCCACGCCGGGCGCGGAGACGGGACTCTCGCTGTGGCCTCCCCAGCACAAGTACGTCACCGTCACGCTCGCTCAGTGCGCGGCGAGTGCCCGGGATGCGTGCTCGGGGGAGCTGCCCCTGGAGCGTTACGGGCGGATCACCCGCGTCACCTCGGACGAGGTGGAGGACAGCCTTGGCCTGGGAGATGGCCACACCTGCGATGACGTGGACGTCACCGTGGGCGCCACGTCCGTGCAACTGCGTGCCGAGCGCGAGGGTACATCCGATGGCCGCGTGTACACGGTGCACTACACCGTCGCGGATGCCTCGGGGAACAGCAGTGCCGGGAGCTGCCGCGTGAGCGTGCCGCACGATCAATCCGGCAAGGCGGCGCTGGACAGCGGGCCGAGGTACTGCGTCGGCGAGGGCTGCCCGGCGGGACAGGGCGGGAGTCTGCTCTGCCGGTGACTCCAGGCAGGCCGTTACGCGCCGGGGGTCGTGTCCAGCGGCGCTCGGCTGCTCGCTGTCCACCCTCCCGCTTTTCGAAGGTGGGGGCGTCCGGGTGGCACTTTCAAGGATCCCGTACTCCTGCACGTGGACGGTCCGTGCGGCGGTCTCCCTGAACTCTTTCACCCGGGGAGCGTCCGGCTTCTTCCTGGGCAACCGGGTAAGCGGTTCCCGCGACATGGAAAGGGGGCACCCGGCAGCGAGGGAGCACGGATACCCACTGATGCGCGCGGGTCGAATGTGTACACTCGGCGCCCCTTGAAGACGCTTCTTCTGGCCGAGAGCCATCCGCCCACTCTGGAGCACCTGACCGGGTTGTTGTCTCAAGCCGGGTACACCGTGCGAGCGGTGAGTGACCCCGGCTCGGCGATGGAGCACTTCGTCGCCGACAACCCGGACATGGTGGTGGTGTCCGTGGACCTGCCGCGCCTGGAGGGCGCGCACGTGGGCCACCTCATCCGCAACCACAGCCAGGGCACGCGCGTGCCCATCGTGGCCATCGACAAGGGCCACCTGGGCCGGGCGCGCGGAGTGGCCTCGGTGCTGGACCTGAAGGTGAACGCCTACGTGGCGGACCCGCTCAAGCCCGGCGAGCTGGTGGGCAAGCTGCAGTCGCTGGCGAACGTGGCCGCGCAGTCCGGGACACCGCTCAAGGGCGTGCGGGCGCTGCTCTCGCGTCCGGCGGTGGTCAGCGGCGATCTCAAGGGCTTCCCGCTGCCGACGCTGCTGGTGTCGCTGCACCGGATGCAGCGCGATGGCGTGCTGGTGGTGGCGTACAGGGATCTGACGCGGCGGGTGTTCTTCGGCCGGGGCGGCGCGGTGAACTACGACTCCAGCGCGCGGCAGGACGCGCTGCCCAGCTACCTGCTGCAGCGCCAGGTGGTGACGGAGGCGCAGGCGGAGCGGGTGGTGCAGGCGCTGGCGTCGGGAATGCGCATTGGCTCGGCGCTGGCGGAGGCGGGGGTGGAGGCGGCGGGTGAGGAGCTGCTGCAACTGCTGCGCGACTACACGACGGACCGGCTGGCCCAGGTCATCGGCATGCGCGAGGGCCGCTACGCCTTCTATCCGGGCGACGAGTTCCAGGCCGAGGTGGCCACGGTGGAGACGCCGGCGCTGGCGCCGATCCTCGATGGGGCGCGGCGGGCCATTCCGCTCAAGGTGATGGCCGCTCCGCTGCGCGCGCACCAGGCGGAGTACCCGGTGCGCACGCCCGAGTTCGGCAAGGACCTGGCCGAGCTGGGGCTGAACACCGAGGACCTGAAGATCGCCATGCAGGTGAACGGGCGCATCCCGCTGAGGGACCTGCTGGCGCACGGGCGCGGGGACTTGCGGCGCGGGTACTCGCTGCTGTGGTTCCTCAAGCTGGCGGGGTGCGTGAGCTTCTCGCCCACGCCCGTGGCGAGCGGTCCCGGCGAGGTGGTGGCGGTGCCGGAGTCCATCGCCCCGCGCAAGCGCAAGCCGCTGCCCCCGGAGACGGAGACGAGCCTGCGGGACGGCGCGGTGAAGATCATCACCGGCAGCTACTTCCGCTGCCTGGGGCTGGACATCGCCGCGGACAGCGAGGCGGTGGAGCGCGCCTACCACGAGCTCGCCACGCACTTCCATCCGGACAGCTACGCCGAGTTCGACACCTCGGAGATGAAGGACCTGCTGGAGTCGGTGCAGGAGAAGCTGTCGGCGGCGTACCGGGTGCTGTCGGTGGAGGAGAAGCGCAAGGCGTACCTGCAGTACCTCATGTCGCGCATGGACGTGGGGCGCTCCACCACGGTGAACGTGGACGCGGAGATCATCCTGCGGCGCGGAGAGGCGGCGCTGAAGCGCAAGCAGTACCGCTCGGCGCTCATCCACTTCGAGGAGGCGGTGACGCTCAACCCGCAGGAGCCCGAGTACTACTCGTACCTGGCGTGGGCCACGTTCCTGGCCAGCACGGGGCCGAAGGAGGACCGGGCCAAGGCGGCGCAGAAGGTGCTACGCAAGGCGCTCTCGCTCAACCCGTACCTGGAGCGGGCGCTCATCATCTCGGCCATCATCGACAGCGAGATGGAGGATGCGTCCGGGGCGCGCAAGAAGCTGTTGAAGGTGCTCGAGCTCAATCCCAACGCCCAGCTCGCCAAGGCCGCGCTGCGCAAGGTGGGCCGGTGATTCCGTGATGGGGAAGTCGTTGCTGAGGTTGCTGGGGTACGCCCGGCCGCACGTGGGTGTCCTGGTGGCGGCCTTCGCGTGCATGGCGCTGTTGGGACTCACCACGGGAGCGTATGCGTACCTGATGGGCCCGGCGCTGCGCTTCCTCCTGTCGGGTGGCGCGGAGGGCTTTGGGGGCGCGCAGCCGGTGCCGTGGCTGTCGAGCCTGCCCCGCGAGGCCGTGCTCTGGGGCTTCCCGGTGGTGGTGCTGACGGTGGGGGTGGTGAAGGGCGTGGGGTACCTCGGGCAGTTCTATTTCATGGGCCTCTTCGCCCAGAAGGTGGTGGCGGATCTGCGGCGGCAGCTCTTCGTCCGCCTCACCTCGCTGTCGCCCGCGCAACTGGCGCGCGAGCGGATGGGAGATCTGCTCAGCCGTTTCTCCGCGGACGTGCAGGCGGTGGAGCTGGCGGCCATGTACACCGTGGGCTCGTACCTGCGGGACTCGCTGCAGATTGTGGTGCTCGCGGGCGTGGCGCTGTCCATCAGTCCGATGCTGGGCGGGTTGATGCTGGGCGTGCTGCCGCTGGCGGTGCTGCCGGCTTCCAAGCTGACGCGCAAGGCGCTCAAGGGCACGCGCGAGGGCCAGGTGCAGCTGGGCCACCTCGCGGGGCAGCTCCAGGAGGGGCTGGGAGGCATGCGCACCATCCAGGCCTTCAACGGCCAGGCGGCGGAGCTGGCGCGCTTCTCGGCGCACGCGCGGGCACACGAGGAGGCGCTGGTGCGGGCCGCGTGGGCGCGAGGCGGAGTGCCGGGAATCATGGAGGTGCTGGCGGCGGCGGCGCTGGCGGGCGCGCTGGCCTACGCGGCGGCCACGCACGCGATGGAGCCCGAGTCCCTGCTGTCGTTCCTCACCGCGGTGGTGCTGGTGTACCAGCCGGTGAAGGATCTGGGCCGGGTGACGCAGTTCGCGATGCAGGCGGGCGCGGCGGGCGAGCGGCTCTTCTCGCTGTTGGACCTGCGCCATCCGGTGGAGGACGTGCCGGGCGCCCAGGAGGCACCGGCGCTGAGGCAGGGCATCCGGGTGGAGGGCGTGCGCTTCTCCTACGGGGAGCGGCGGGCGCTGGACGGGCTGACGCTGGAGCTGCCGGTGGGCAAGGTGGTGGCGCTGGTGGGGCCGAGCGGCGGAGGGAAGAGCACGCTCACCAGCCTGCTGCTGCGCTTCGAGCGCCCCCAGGAGGGCCACCTCCTGTTCGACGGGGTGGACGTGGACGGCTACACGGCGGCGAGCGTGCGGGCGAAGTTCGCGCTGGTGACGCAGGAGCCGTTGCTCTTCTCGGGCAGCGTGCTGGACAACCTGCGGTATGCGCGGCCGGACGCGACACGCGAGGAGGTGGAGGCGGCGGCGCGGGTGGCGAACGCGGACGGCTTCATCCGGGCGCTGCCCGAGGGCTACGAGACGCGGGTGGGCGAGCGCGGGGTGAAGCTGAGCGGAGGCCAGCGGCAGCGGCTGTGCATCGCGCGGGCGGTGCTCTCGAGGGCGCCGGTGCTGGTGCTGGACGAGGCGACGAGCAGCCTGGATCCGGAGAGTGAGCGCGAGGTGCAGGCGGCGCTCGCGGCGGTGCTGCCGGGGCGGACGGCGCTGGTGATCGCCCACCGCCTGTCGACGGTGGTGGAGGCGGACACCCTCTGCGTGGTGGAGGCGGGGCGGGTGGTGGAGCGGGGCAGCCACGCGGAGCTGTTGAAGGCGGGAGGCCGCTACGCGGCGCTGTGGGCGCTGCAGACGTCGGCCCCGGAGCGGGGCGCGGCGTGAAGCCCGCGGTGGTGGTGGGCAAGCTGCTCCGGGCGCTGCTGGGGCTGGTGCTGCTGTTGTTGGGCGTGGCCGGTTTCTTCACGCTGGCGGCCTCGTATGCGGAGTACCCGGTGGTGGCGTCCCAGGCGGACGGGCCCGGGTGGGTGCGCGGGGCCTTCCATGTGCACACGCTGCGCTCGGACGGGCGGGGCACGGTGGAGGAGGTGGCCGCGGCGGCGAAGGCGGCGGGCCTGCACTTCGTGGTGCTCACGGACCACAACGACGTGGCCCCGAGGGAGCCCGCCTTCGTGGACGGGGTGTTGATGGTGCCGGGCGTGGAGCTGTCCACGGCGCACGGGCACCTCGTGGCGTTCGGCCTGCGGCGCCCGCTGGAGGGCTTCCAGAAGGGGCTGGACGGTGGGGCGGCGGAGGCGGCGGTGGAGAAGGCGGGTGGGGTGAGCGTGCTCGCGCACCCGGTGCAGAAGCGCAACCCGTGGAGCCATGAGGAGGCGGCGCGGCGGGCGGACGGCTTCGAGCTGTACTCCGCGGACACGTTCTTCCGGGACGCGGTGCGCAACCCATTCAGCCGGTTGCTGCCGGCGGTGGGGGCGTCCTTCGGCAATCCGGTGCATGGGGTGATGCTGCTCGTCGAGCCGGGGCCCGAGCCGATGGAGCGGCTGCTGGCGCTCGAGCGGGAGAAGCCGCGGGTGGCGCTGTGCTCGCACGACGCGCACGGGTTGCCGCGCTACGAGGACGTCTTCCGGGCGCTGGCGATGTACCTGCCGGACGTGCGGAAGCTCCCCGAGGACGCGCGGGCCGCGGCGGACCAGGTGGTGAAGGGCCTGGCGAGTGGCGGGGCGGTCTGCGCCTTCCGGGCGCTGGGCGAGCCCGAGGGCTTCGCGCTGGAGGGCCTGAAAGCGGAGGGCCGGGAGGCCCACGTGGGGGACGTGCTCACGGTGCGCCTGCCGCCCGCGGCCGGGGAGCACGTGCGAATCGAGGTGAGAGGGGCGGGGCGGCTGAGACCGGATGGGAGGTCGGTGGAGCTGGTGGAGGAGGGGGCGGTGCAGGTGGAGGCGTGGGTGGAAGCACCGGGACGCTTCTTCGGAACGCAGTGGCGGCCCTGGATCGCCCCGAGTCCGGTGAAGGTCCTGCCAGGCCCCGCAAAGTGAAACGGCCGCCCCCGGTGAACGGGAGCGGCCGCTGTGTCACCGCGCGATCAACTCAGTTGTAGTCGGCGCGCAGCGAGAGGTTCTGGTAGCCGCCCTTGGCCCCGAAAACCTTGATGTAGTAGTTGCCGGGGCGAGCGTTGTTGAGGTTGCACACCTCGTCATTGCCCTCCTTGACGCTGCGGCACTCGTACTCGAAGAGGCTCGGCGCCGAGCCGTTCTGCACGTAGATGTCGGAGTTGCCGGTGCCGCCGAAGATGCGGACGTGGACGTTGTTGGTGGTGCCGCCAGCGCGGGCGGGGACCACGAGCTTGTAGACCTGGTCGGAGCCGGGGGCGCCGGAGAGGCCGTCGAGCTGCACGCCGTTCTCGATGGGGACGTAGCCACCCTTCCAGGTGACGGTCAGCGTCACGCCGCTGTAGGCGCTGAAGCCGTTGAGCATGACGTACCAGGTGCCCTGGGCCGGAGCGGCGAAGAGGCAGCTCTCCGCGTTGCCGGACTTGTAGGGACGGCAGTCGTACTGGGTGGTGGTGGGCGCGTTGTTGAAGCGCACGTACAGGTCCGCGTCACCCGTGCCACCGGCGATGCTGACGTTCAGGTCGAACGCACCCTCGGGCACCTTGAAGCTGTAGTAGGCCTTGGAGCCGCGGGCACCGGAGATGTTGCTCACCGGGGTGTTCTTCTCGACCGGGGTGTTGACCGGGGGCGGCACGGGCACGCCCACGCCCACGGCCTTCCAGGCGTTGGACACGGAGGCGATGGTGGCCGCGTCGTAGCCCAGCTGCTGCGCGGCCTGCTCGGTGGCCACCTTGGCCTGCTCGAACGTGGTGCTCGGCGTCATCAGGTCCACGTTGGCCTTGTAGAAGATGCGCGAGGCCTTCTCGATGCCGATGCCGGCCACAGCCTGGGTCGTCTTCCCCTTCGGGTGGGTGCCGCCCTGGCTCAGCAGGTAGAAGGCCAGGTTGGAGATGCCGGAGCTGTAGTGCACGTCCACGCCCGAGGCGTAGTCCGGGTAGTAGTCCAGCGACGAGCCGTCCTGGGTGGGGTTGGCCATGTAGCGCAGGGCGTCGCCCGGGGTGGCCGGCGTCCAGACGTCGTCGCCGATGAGCCAGGTGCGCGCGCTGACGACCTTGCCGTCGCCGTACCACTCGCACACGGCGCCGAAGATGTCGGACATGGACTCGTTGAGGCCGCCGGACTCACCCGAGTAGATGAGGTCCGACTCGTTGTCCGTCACGGCGTGGGTCAGCTCGTGGGCGGTGACGTCCAGCGAGTTGGCCAGGTTGGAGGCGGTGACGTTGTCGCCGTCGCCGTACACCATCTGCGTGCCGTCCCAGAAGGCGTTCACGTACTTGACGCGGTGGTGCACGGTGCTGATGAGCGTGGCGCCCGCGTTGTTGATGGAGTCACGGCCGTACAGGCTGCTGTAGCAGTTGTAGACGGTGCCCAGGTGGTCGTAGTTGGTGTTGACGACCGGGTCGGCCACGGGCGCCGCGCCCTCGATGCGGGTCAGCGTGCCGGGCAGGGTGGTGAGCGTCTTGCCGTCGTACAGCTTGCGGTTGAGGCCGGTGTGCACGTGCGGGATGCGCAGCAGCACGGAGCCGTCGGCCGCGTTCACCAGCACCGAGTCGTCCACGGGGGTACCGTCGGCCTGCTCACCGGTCTGGCGGACCTCGTAGACCAGGTCCAGCTTGTCGCCGTTGCGGTAGTAGAAGAGCTCCGGCGAGCCCGCGATGCGGGCGGCCTGGGGGGCCTCGCGGTCCTGCTCGGCCGCGACCATGGCGGCCTCGGGGGCGACGGTGGCCTTCTCCGGGCCCACCAGGTCCCCGCGCACGTTGGTGTTGGCCGCGAAGATCTGCCCACCGCGCGCGTGCAGGCGCAGCTCGCCGCCGTAGATGGCGCGGCCGTTGTGGCTCACCGCGTAGCGGTAGTGGGTGTCACCCTGCGCGTCCGTGTAGGCGCGCGTGAGGGTCAGGTTGGCCGCGTCCAGCTTGAACTGGGGCGCGATGCTCGCGAGCACGGGGCTCAGGTCCGCGGTGAGCGCCGCCTCGGGGGAGGCCAGCTCGGGCAGGCTGCCCAGCTCACCGGTGATGAAACGGGCCACACCGGCCTCGTCTGTATCCACCACATTGTTGCCGAGTGCGGACGCCAGCGTCCGGACCGCCCCGGGCTTGTTGTTCTCGCCAGTGCTGCCCTCGGTGCAGGCGCCCATCATCAACGACAGGGCCGCGACTCCCATGACTCCACGGATGCGATTCGCCACTGTGCTGCCTCCCAATCCCTGTGCCTCAAGGATGAAATCAGTGTGCCTGATGGGGCCGACATATTCAAGGATTACTGACAATTTCTGTCTTTCCTGTTTTAACAAATTCCAAGAAAGATTGAGGTTTCAATGTTTTCAGGGGAGGCGGAAGAGGAGGGGATGTGTGCTGTGGGGAGGTGCGGCATCTGGTAGAGGGACGCGGCCCCGGGTGCCATGCGTCTGCTCTACGTCCTCGCCAGCTATGTGCTGTTCGCCGTGCTGTTCCCGGTGTTGTCGCTGCACCGCAAGACGCGGCATGGGCTGCGGCAGCGGCTGGGCTTCTACGCGGAGGGAGAGCTGCCGGCGCGAGGGCCCGGGCCGACCATCTGGATGCACGGGGCGAGCGCGGGAGATCTGCTGGCGCTCTCGCCGATGTTCGGACCGCTAAGGGCGCGCTTTCCGGGGTGCCGCATCGTGCTCTCCACGATGACGAACTCGGGCTACATGATGGGGCGCGAGCGCCTGGCGAAGCAGGTGGACGGGGTGGTGTACGCGCCGTACGACCTGTGGGGCGCGACGCGGCGGGCGGTGAGAGCGATCGCGCCGGACCTGTTGGTGCTCGAGTACACGGAGATCTGGCCCAACCTCATCCGGGCGGCGAGCCGGGCGGGAGGGCGGGTGGTGCTGACGAACGGGCGTTTCTCGCCGGCGCACCAGGGGAAGTACCGGCTGTTGTTCGGGCTGATCGGCAACCCGCTCCGGGACATGGAGCTGTTCCTGATGAGGGGCGAGGACGAGGCGGAGCGGGTGTTGGGGCTGGGAGCGCCGGGCGAGCGGGTGTTCGTGACGGGGAACACGAAGTTCGACGCGTTGGCGGCGGCGGACGTGGGGCAGGAGGACGAGGCGCTGCGCAGCGCGCTGGGGCTGAGGGAGGGGGAGCGGGTGTGGATCGCGGGCAGCACGCACGAGGGCGAGGAGGAGCACCTGCTGGAGGTGTACCGGCGGTTGCGGGAGGCGCACCCGGAGCTGCGGCTGGTGATCGCGCCGAGGTACATCGAGCGGGCGGGGCGGATCGTGGGGTTGGTGAAGGAGGCGGGGCTGAGCGTGGGGTTGCGCTCGAAGGGGAACGAGGAGGGCGGGCAGGTGGTGGTGTTGGACACGATTGGAGAGCTGTCGAGGGCGTACCGGCTGGCGACGCTGGTGTTCGTGGGAGGGTCGTTCACGACGAGAGGGGGGCAGAACATTTTGGAGCCGGCGGGGCAGGGGAAGCCGGTGCTGTTCGGGCCGCACATGGAGAACTTCCGGGACAGCGTGCAGGTGTTGGTGGGGAGGGGAGGCATCCAGGTGAAGGATGGGGAGCAGCTGTACCGGGTGATGACGGAGCTGTTGGCGAAGCCGGAGACGGTGGGGTCGCTGGGGGAGTTGGCGAGGGCGACGGTGAGACAGATTTCCGGAGCGAGCCAGCGCAACGTGGAGCACATGGCGAGCGCCCTGGCGAAGTCCGCCCACAATCCCCCCACTGCGCCCAATCCGCCCACCGTACCCAATCACCCCTCGCCCTCCGGGAGAGGGACGGGGTGAGGGTGCCCGTCACCGAGTGGGCCCGCGGCTCCGCGAACCCGTCCCCCTGCTCGAGGAAGGACCGAGACTGGCGATGAGAATCCTGCACCTGCTGGCGAGCCCGTTCTGGAGTGGCCCGGCGGAGAACGTGGCGTTGCTGGCGCGGGCGCAGCGGGAAGCGGGGCACGAGGTGACGGTGGGGGTGGACCGGCTGCGGACGGAGGTGACGTCCGAGGAGCCGTCGGTACCTCGGTTCGAGGCCTTGGGGCTGCTGGACGAGGGGGGGCTGGAGCTGTCGGTGAAGTCGCTGCCGTGGAGGGTGTGGGGCGACACGAGGAGGCTGAAGGCAAGGAGCGTGGACGTGGTGCACGCGCACTTCACGCACGATCACCTGGTGGCGAGGTGGGGGAGGCCGAGGGGCGCGGTGTTGATCCGTTCGGTGCACGCGCCGAGATCGCTGAGGGCCTCGCTGCCGGACGCGGACGCATACACGGTGCCGTCGTCGTCGCTCATCACGAGGCTGGTGGGGCGTCGGGTGCGGGTGTTGCCGCCGCTGGTGGATCCGATGTTCCGGCCGGCGGAGGACCGCGAGGGACTCCGGCGGGAACTGGGGCTGACGGGGGCGCCGCTGGTGGGGATGGTGTCGACCTTCCAGGCTTCGAGGAGACACGCGCTGGGAGTGGAGGCCTTCGCGAGGCTGCGCCAGAAGAACGCGGGAGCGAGGCTGGTGCTGGTGGGGGATGGAGGGGTGGTGGAGCCGGTGCGCGAGCAGGTGAGGGGGTTGGGGCTGGAGGAGGCGGTGACGTTCGCGGGGTACCAGAAGGGCGAGGCGTTCGTGCGCTGGCTGAAGGCGCTGGACGAGGTGTGGGTGCTGGGGTTGGGGAACGATTGGAGCGCGAGGGCGGCGGCGCAGGCGAGGGCGTGTGGAGTGCGGGTGGTGGCGGTGGACGAGGGGAACCTGCCGGCGCTGGCGGATGCGCTGGTGGAGGAGCTGACGCCGGAGGCGGTGGCGGCGGCCTCGGAGCCGGGGGCGAGGGCGCTAGTGGAGCACCCGAGCAACGCGAGGATCGCCGCGGACATGCTGGCGCTGTACGAGCAGGCGAGGGCGGAGAGGTGAGCGCGGGGGCTCCGGGACCGGGAGCGCCGACGGCGATCGAGCGGGTCTTCTACCCGGAGAGGCCGGAGCGGTGGAGCCGGAGGGCGATGCTGGCGCCGCTGGGGATGCTGGCGTGGGGTTACGGGGCGGGGGTGAGGCTGAGGGGAGCGCTCTACGACGCGGGGGTGCTGCGAGGCGAGCGGGTGGAGGGGCTGCGGGTGGTCTCGGTGGGCAACCTGAACGTGGGAGGGACGGGGAAGACGCCGGCGGTGCTGTACCTGGCGGAGCTGCTGGTGCGGGAGGGGAAGCGGGTGGGCATCCTGACGCGAGGGTACGGGCGGAACTCGAAGGAGCCGCTGACCTTCACGGGAGCGGGGCCGTTGCCCTCGGTGGAGGAGGCGGGAGACGAGCCGCTGCTGCTGGCGCGCCGGTGTCCCGAGGCGAGGCTGTTGGTGGGAGCGGATCGGCGGATGCTGGCGCGGCGGGCGAGGGACGAGTTCGGGCTGGAGGTGGTGCTGCTCGACGATGGCTTCCAACACCGGCGGTTGGCGAGGGACGAGGACGTGGTGGTGGTGGACGAGGCGGTGGGCTTCGGCAACGGACGGATGCTGCCGCGAGGCCCGTTGCGCGAGCCGCTCTCGGGGTTGAGCCGGGCGACGCTCTTCTGGGTGCGAGCCGCGGCGGTGCCCGGGCCAGCCTTGCCACCTCTGCCGGCGCCGTGCGTGCGGACGCGCTACCGGCCCACGGCCTGGGTGGACCCGGCGGGAGTGCTCCATCCGGTGGAGGCGCTGTCGGGACAGCCGGTGCTGGCACTGGCGGGGCTTGCCCGGCCGGGGGGCTTCCTGAGGACGCTGGGCGAGTTGGGAGCGGACGTGCGGGGGACGGCTTTCTTTCCGGACCACCATCGCTTCAGTGAGCGGGAGCTCCACGAGGTGAGCAGCCAGGCGGCGAGCCTGGGCGCACGGGTGGTGACGACGGAGAAGGACCGGGTGCGGCTGCCGGGAGACTTCGAGACGTGGGCGGTGCGGCTGGGGGTGGAGGTGCTCGAGGGCGAGTCGCACCTTCGCCGGGCGCTCGGGCTCGGGTAGGAAAAGGTCGGCTTGTGGAAGGGGAGTTGCTGTGGGACAACGCGCCGCCATGGCTGCCGTCCTGCCCGCCCGAGTGACCTCTGCCCCCTTGGCCCAATACGCGTTGGCCTTCGCGCGCCGGAGGGTGCTGCTGGTGGGGGACCTGGTCGCGGACCACTACATCTACGGCCAGACGGATCGGGTGAGCCGGGAGGCGCCGGTGCTGATCGTGCGCCACGAGTCCTCGGAGGTGAAGCTGGGAGGAGGGGCGAACGTCGCGGCGAACGTGCGCTCGCTATCGGGGCAGGTGACGGCGGTGGGGCTGCTGGGCGTGGACGAGATGGGGAGGGCGCTGCGCAAGCTGTTCGACGAGGCGGGGATCGAGCTGAGCGCGGTGAGTGCGAAGGGCGTGGAGACGGAGACGAAGACGCGCATCCTGGCGGGCGGGGTGAACACAACGCGGCAGCAGATGTTGAGGCTGGACCGGGGGCAGCGGGGACCGTTGCCGCCGAAGCTGAGACGGGCGTTGGTGAAGCGGGTGGAGGAGGCGGCGAAGGACGCGGATGCGGTGGTGGTGTCGGACTATGGAGCGGGGGTGGTGGGGGAGGAGATGAGGGAGGCGTTGCGCAAGCTGGCGGCGGAAGGGCTGCCGGTGTGCGTGGACAGCCGCTACAGCCTGTCGGCGTTCACCGGGGTGACGGTGTGCAAGCCCAACGAGCCGGAGCTGCAGTCGCTGGTGGGGAGGCCGTTGAGGACGGAAGAGGAGTTGATGGAGGCGGGGCACGAGGTGGTGCGCCGTTTGAAGTGCCAGGCGCTGTTGGTGACGAGGGGCCGGCACGGGATGGCGCTCTTCGATGCGAAGGGCGGGCTGGACGTGATTCCGGTGCATGGGGCGAAGGAGGCGGTGGACGTGACGGGGGCAGGGGACACGGTGATCGCGGCTTTTTCGCTCGGGCTGGCGGCGGGGGGGAGCTTTGGGGAGGCGGCGAGGCTGGCGAACGTGGCGGGGGCGCTGGCGGTGCAGAAGCCGGGGACGGCGACGGTGGCTCGGGACGAGCTGTTGGGTGAGCTGAGGGGTGCGCGGTGAGGACGTTGGACAAGGTGCAGAGGCTGGCGGAGGTGGTGGAGCAGCGCGAGCGCTGGAGGGCGGAGGGGAAGACGGTGGCGTTGGCCAACGGGGTGTTCGATCTGCTCCACGTCGGGCACGTGCGCTACCTGGAGGGGGCGAAGGAGCTGGCGGACTGCCTGGTGGTGGCGGTGAATTCGGACGCGTCGACGAGGGCGTACAAGGGGCCGGGCCGGCCGCACATCCCCGAAGGGGAGAGGGCGGAGATGGTGGCGGCGCTGGCGTGTACGGATCGGGTGCTGGTGTTCGACGAGCCGAACGTGAGGAACATCATCCGGGTGTTGAAGCCGGACGTGCACGTGAAGGGGACGGACTACACGCCGGACACGATTCCCGAGGGGGACGAGGTGCGGGCGTACGGAGGGCGGGTTGCGGTGGCGGGGGATCCGAAGAATCACAGCACGACGGAGCTCGCGCAGCGGCTGCAGGCGGAGCGCGGGACGAAGTAGGGGAGAAGCGAATGAGGCTCCCCGACTGGTTGCTCTCGACGCTGGCGTGTCCGCGGTGCAATGGCCCGCTCACGCCCACCCCAACACCACCAAGAACCCCTCTCCCTTCGGGAGAGGGTCGGGGTGAGGGTATCCGTCCCCCGGGTTCCAATCCCGACAGCCCCACTCCGTCCGAGCTGTGCTGCCCCAGTTGTGCCCTCGCGTATCCCATCCGTGACGGAGTCCCGGTGTTACTCCCCGAGGAAGCCCGTCCGTATGCCGGCTCAGGGCGCTGAACCCCGTGCCGTGAGCTCCTGGGCGAAGGCTCGCACCTCCTCGAAGACACGAGCGGGCAGGTCGCCACCGGAGTCGGCGACGGGAGTGAGGTCGACCATGCGGTGGGGCGGGAGGGGGTGACCCCAGCGGGCCATGTCCATGCGGAGGAAGAGCGCGAGGGTGGGAGCGCCGACGGCGACGGACAGGTGCATGGGGCCGGTGTTGTTGCAGACGGTGAGGCCGGCGGAGCGCATGAGGGCGGCCAGCTCGTCGATATTGGTCGGCGGAGCGAGCTGCGAGCCCGGGGCGGAGGCGACGACGGAGCGGGCGAGTTCCTCCTCACCGGGGCCCCAGGTGACGATGGGGGTCCGTCCGGAGGCGATCAAGGCCCGGGCCGCGGCGGCGAAGGCTTCGGGAGGAATGCGCCGCCATCCAAGTCTGCCTCCTGGATTGACGACGGCGCGGGGCGAGCCGGAGTCGGCCTCGAGCCATGAGCGGAACGAGTCGCCGACGTTGGGCGTGCGGAAGGACATCGGCTCGCGGGGAGCGCCTGGCACGAGGGGCGAGAGCAGGTGCACGCGTTGGAGCACCTCGCGGGTGGTATCGGAGCGGGCGGGAACGGAGAGCGAGTGGAGGTAGTGGACGGGCCACTGGTGGGGGCCGATGACGAGGGCGTGAGGCCCCACGAGCCGGGAGATGAGGGCGGAGGTGACGGAGGGCGTGGACCAGTTGGAGCAGTCGACGACGACGTCATAGCGTTCGCGGCGGAGGGCGCGGATGCCGGGGGCGAGGGGCCCGAGCCAGAGGAGGCGCCGGTCGAAGGGGATGATGCGGTCCGCCTCGGGGTGGCCGGTGAGGACGCGGGTGACCTTGGAGTGGACGAGGACGTGGACCTCCGGGGGCTGGGAGGTGGCCTTGAGGGTCGTGAGGAGGGGGGTGGTGAGGAGGGCCTCACCGACCCGGTTGTCGATCCGGACGAGGAGGACGCGCCGGGGGGAGGGGAGGGGAGTTCCCGGCTTCCGCCGCCGGCCGGGACGCCAGAGGAGGGCGGATGCCACCAGAGCGAGTGCCAGCTTCGCCCACAACTCGAGCCGCTTGTGCCAGACCATCGGGGGGCGGACCATAGCAGAGAGGATCCGTGCAGGTGGCTTGACCTGTTGGCCGGAAGCGCCTAGCAAGCCGCCAATGCTGAAGAGCATGACTGGATTCGGAGCGGGGCGCGCGCGGGTGCGCGACGAGGAGTTTTCCGTCGAGCTGCGCTCGCTCAACCACAAGTTCTGCGAGGTGAAGGCGCGGCTGCCGCGGGAGTTGGCGGCGCTGGAGGCGGCGCTGGTGAAGCAGGTGAAGGACCGGCTCGCCCGCGGCTCTGTGGAGGTCTTCATCAGGAGGCAGACGGCGACGGCGGCCGGGACGGTGCCGGTGGTGGACGTGGGGCTGGCGCGGGAGTACGCGCGGGCCTACCGCCAGGTGGCCGAGGCGCTCGGGATGATGGCGGAGATCTCCTGGACGCATGTGGCCAACCAGCCGGGGGTGATGCGGCTGGAGGAGAAGGGGATGGACGTGGAGGCGGCCTCGCAGGCGGTGCAGGAGGCGCTTTCCCAGGCGCTGGGCGCGTTGGAGCAGATGCGCCAGGTGGAGGGCGAGGCCATCCGCGCGGACCTGGAAGCCCGGCTGGGGCTCATCGAGCGCTGGAGCCACGAGGTGGCGCAGCTGGCGCCGAGGTCGGTGGAGGACTATCGCCAGCGGCTGGCCGAGCGCGTGGCCGAGCTGGCGCGAGGCATCTCCGTGGACGAGCAGCGGCTCGCCCAGGAGGTGGCCGTCTTCGCCGAGCGGACGGACATTGCCGAGGAGATGACGCGGCTGGCCAGTCACCTGGAGCAGTTCCGTCAGCTCATGGCGGGCAGCGAGCCCTCGGGCCGTCGCATGGACTTCCTCGTGCAGGAGATGCACCGCGAGGTGAACACCACGGGCTCGAAGAGCCAGCACGCGGAGATCTCCTCGCGCGTGGTGTCGATGAAGGCAGAAGTCGAGCGCATCCGCGAACAGGTCCAGAACGTCGAATGAACGAGCCCACTCCTCTCCAGCCCGGTCTCCTGCTCGTCCTCTCCGCGCCGTCGGGGACGGGGAAGACCACCTTGGCGCGCCGCCTGCTCGCCGAGCTACCGGACGCCATCTTTTCCGTCAGCGTGACCACCCGGAAGCCCCGAGGACGGGAGCAGGACGGGGTGGACTACCACTTCGTGGACGTCGCCGCCTTCCAGGAGCGGATCGAGCGGGGCGAGTTCGTCGAGTGGGCCGAGGTCTACGGGCACTTCTACGGCAGCTCGCAGGCGGTGGTGGACGAGGCGCGAGCCCGGAAGGGCGTGGCCATCTTCGACATCGACGTCCAGGGCGGGCTGGCGATCAAGCGCAAGCAGCCCGACACGGTGCTCGTCTTCGTTGTTCCTCCGGCGATGGATGAGCTCGAGCGGCGGCTGCGCGATCGCGGGACGGATGCGGAGGAGACCATCCGCCGCCGGATGCTGGCGGCTCGCTCGGAGATCGAGCGAGGAGTCGCGTCGTACGACTACATCATCGTGAACGACGACTTCGAGCGCGCCTATAGAGACCTGCACGCGGTGGTCATCGCCGAGCGCAGCCGGCGGGGACGGGTGGATCTCTCGAAGCTGAAGTTGGAGAAGCCCACGCCCTGAGTTGCTGGGCGCAGGCCCGCGGGAATGGCGCGAGCGGCTGGGAGGGTTTCCCCACACCGCCGCGATTCGGAGCTGGAAGCCTGGCTCTGGATGGTGCCGCTGAGACTGGGACCAGGAGTCCGGCTCGGGGCATACGGGAGGACGCAGGTGAAATAGCTTGCGCCGCCTGATCGCTTGGTGGATAAGCCGCCTCACCCCACGGCGCGGTGTCACGCAGGTGACACTCCAGCGAAGCGGGGCTGTTCTTTTGATCATCAATAAGACCGAAGGTCGGCAGGGGCACACCAGATGATGGTTGCCGTGGCTGACCAGCCCCGACAGGACGGGTCGATGAAGTTGACAGGTCCCGAAGGCGGTCATAGATATTGGGAACTCTGCCAGTGCTGCTGAAAAAAGCGGACGGCGAGCGGAATCAACCGGAAGAAATGAGCGGTTGACTCCACCCAAGGCGAGGCGATAGAAGCCGCGCCCCCTCGGACGGAAAAGCGACGTCGCACTGGCGACGGAGGCTCCGGCCGAAGCAGTGAAAGACGAAATATGAAGTCGGCGAGCGAAGTTGACTCCCAACGCGGTGGTGGTAGAAGCCGCCTCCCCTCGAAACGGCGAAAGCCGAAGCGAGGCGGAAGAAAGAGTCGACGAAGCGAGTTGACAACGGACGCGGATGCGAAGTAGATTCCGCGCCCCTTCGACCGGAAGAAACAAAGCGCAACGGCGCGATGTTGAATCCAGACGAGGCGAAGCGGTGAAAAGCAGCGTCAACGGCCGCTTGACAGCAAAGCCGCTTCGAAATAAAGAGTGCAGCCCCCGGGTTGAATGGGGTGCAGCGCAGAAG